>NZ_JBSFUT010000008.1:0-259217 GCF_053591935.1 Streptomyces sp. NPDC002851
ACCGATCGAGGCGGTGCAGAGGTTGAACTTGCCGACGTTGACGGTGTTGAGGGCGGCGTCGAAGGCGGCGCGGCCGGTGTGCAGGACGTCCTCGACGTGCTTCTTCGTGATCTCCCGTGGGTCGCCGATGCCGGCCGCCTCCCAGGCCCGCAGGGTGGGGGCCACGTCGCGGACGTATCGGTTGATGGTCTCCGAGCTGCGGGGCAGGCTCGGCTTGCTCCCCTGGCCGGTCAGCACGTCGATCCAGGCGTGCACTGCGTCGCCGAACGCCTTGGGCAGCCGGTCCGCGATCCTGCGGGCCGCGGCGATCTGCCCGTCGACCGGCTCCTCGGCAGCCAGGAGGCCGCGGCGTCGCAGGTAGTTGACGACGCGGGCGCCTTGGTGGTTCGAGCTGAGGGAGGCCACCAACCTCACGTCCTTCTCGTGGATCGGTGCGTCGGCTCCGAGGTGGGCGACCAGGACCCGCAGGGTGCGGGTGCTGCCGCTCATCTGCGCCACTGTCCAGCCGCGTTGCTCGATGTAGGTGACGAAGTCGGCCATCACCGCCTCCGCCTTCGCGGTGAGCGCGGGAAGTTCGGCTTCGTCGAGCCGTCCCCAGTCCCGTGGCGGGGTGGGGAACAGCTCCAGCTGCCCGGGGTCGACGAGCTGGGTGGAGACGGGGCGGGCCGCTCTCTCGGCGGCCTGCGCGAGCTTGCGCTTGGACTCGAAGCGGCCCTTGCGGCGGGTTCCCGGGTAGCGGGCTTCGAGCGTCCGCAGCTGCGGGGCAGCCTCCCGACCGAGCCACAACTGATCGCCGCCGGCCAGGGCGATCCCGGCGAAGTCGATCTCGCTCTCCATGGTCACCACCCGGCAGAACCGGCAGAGGCCGTCGGACTCGGCGATCGGAAGGCCGCGGTGACAACGGCGGCATTCGCCAGTGCCGCGGTGCAGGTAGGACCAGTGGCGACAGCCCAGGCAGACCGTGAGCCCATCGTTGGCCCAGGCGAAGCAGTGTCCGCAGCTGCCGTAGTCGAGTTCGTCGGCCGGAACGAGCCGGGGCCGTTTGGGCGCCAGCAGCCCGGCCCGCCGCAATGCCTCGCCGACGGTGGGCTGCATGGTCGGCAGCTGCTGGACCAGCTCCGGGCGGACCTGCCGTTCGCCGGGCTCGCGGGCGGCCAGCGCGAGCCGGGCAAGGTTCCAGGTCATCCGGGACCAGGACGCGGCCGTGACACCCCGCTCGTCGGCGATCTTCCTCAACTCGTCGATTACGTGCGGGAGATCGGGGATCTCGCGGTCGTGGATGCGCCCGCCGTCGTACTTCGTGAAGGTCCGCCGCGGTGCGGGGAACAGTCCGAGTTGTCCGGGCATCTGTGGTGGGCAGATCCGCGGGTCGTCCCGCACCGGCGACGGACACAACTCCCTCACCCATGGCGGGATCTTCTGCCTCGCCATCGGTTGGTCGTGTCTCCGCAGCGGGTTCGCCTCGGGCGGGGTGACGCCGGCCAGGGAGAAGGTCAGCTGCCGGGGCCTGCCCGGCGGCAGGTAGCCGCGGCGGACCTCGGACCACATCCAGTCCTCGTCCTGGCCCGCGCGAACAGCCAGCAGACAGGCCCGGCAGGTGCCGTCCTGGGCGACCGGCTGAGGGTAGCCGCAGCGGCGGCAGGTGCCCAGGTAGCGGCCGTGGGTGCCGTTGTTCACCCAGATCCGCAGTCGCCCGCAGGGCGGGCAGAGCCAGTGCATGGTCACCTCGCCCCAGCTCGCGCAGTACTCGCAGGAGCCGGCCGGGGGCCGTTGCCGCCGTGCCATCGCATCGTCCCCCGGTCAGTTCGGCGGCATCGAGCGGCGTCGGCCGTTGCTGCCCGGCTTGGGGACCGGCCGTGCCGGGCCGTTCGGCCCGGCCTCGGCGCCGCCTGCGGCGGCCCGCCGTTCGGTTTCGCGGCCGCCGTCGGCCACCTCGACCGGTTCGGCCTCCATCAGGTCCGCGACCGTGCAGTCCAGCGCGGTGCAGATCATGTCGAGGTCGTCGAGGCGGACGGTGATCGGCTTGTTCGACCACAAGGCGGCGACCTTGCTCAGCGAGGGCGTGAAACCCACCTCGGCGAAGGCGGCCTGCAACTGGGTGGGGCGCCAGATGTCACGCCGGGCGGCGACCCAGCGCAGGTTCCACTTCATCGGATCACGACTCCATGCTCAGCCGGCGAACCGCTCGCCGGGAGGACTCCAGGCTCTGCCGTTCCGGGTCGCCTTTGGCGGTCGCGAGATACCCGACCGTTGTTGTCGCCCAGGTATGGCCCAACAAGACCTGCACGTCCCACAACGGCATGCCCGACTCGTAGTTGTGGGTCGCGCAAGCGTGCCGCAGCAGGTGCGGGAACAACTCGGTGACCGACCCCTTCAGGTGCTGCTGGGAGGCGGTCTTCAAGGCCCGGCGGAAGGTGTCCGGCAGCACCGCCGGGGCGATCGGCATGTTCAGCACGGCGATCGCCTTCGGCAATCGCTCGGAGGGGAACAACGGGGCGTGCGGATCGCTCGCGTCGTCGCGGAACTCGCCGCGGATCTCCTCGACGTACCACCACAGAAGTTCACGGCCGTCCTGGAACAGAAACGCCTCGCGTTCGCGCGGTCCCGAGCCGTTGGCGCCCTTGCCGTGGACGAGGAAGCGGCCCCACTGGCCGTTCTCCCAGTGGACGTCGCCGATCCGCACCGCGCAGAGTTCAGAGGCCCGCACTCCAGAGATGTAGGTGAGCTTGGACATCACGTAGTTCCTGGCGGCGACCGGATACTTCCGCTCGGTCGGCAGTGCGTCCCGCCAGGAGGCGAAGAACTCCTTCATCGCCCGCGCGGACGGCGGGATCCTCAGCCCGAAGTCGCCGCGGTGCCGGGGCCGGTTGAACGGGTCGATTGGCGACTCCACCGCGGCCCCGAACCGCCGCAGGATCTCGCCCGCGTAGCGCTGTTCGAGGAAGGCGAAGTAGCTGTCGATCTTCGTCAGCTTCGACCGCATGGTCGCGTGCCGGCCCGGCTTGCCCGGCCCGGCGAAGTACCGGTCCAGGTCCCGCGAGGTCAGCCGCCAGGGCACGACGTCGTAGAACGAGCAGACCTCCAGCACCGGCGCCACCAGCGTCTGAAGCGTCTTCGCCGACAGCCCCGCCACGTCCCTCGCCCAGCAGTACTCGGCGAGCGTGTCCTGGAACAGGGCCCTTTCATCCGCCGGCGTGGACGTCTCGAACGCCTGCCGTTGCAGCGTGAGCACGTCGGCGAGCCCGGCTTCCTGCCGGGGTTCGTCCTGTACACCCGTGCCCTTCTCTCCCGCGATGAGTGAGAAGCGACGTGTCCCGGAATCCGCCACGAGCCAGCAAATTACGGGCCGATCTCCAGGAATCTGCCAGTAACAGTGAGAACCTCACACGATCGTGTGGACCACGCCCATAGCGCTGCAGCCAGCACAAACAGCGGATACGTACGTACGGAAGCTGTACGGGAACCCGTCGGATCTCCAGTTCCGTGCACGGCATCGGGGACCGGGACGTCGCCGGCGCCCCGTCCTTCTCCAGCATCGTCGACCGGCTCGCCGACGTGCTCCACAGCAGGCGCGTGGTCATCTACCACGCGCCGTACCACGTCGGGCGCCTGCGGCATGAACGCACCGGATCGAACGACACCGCGCCAACGGCGGGGCGGCCCCGGCGGCGCCGGAGGATCCTCCAGGCGACTCCTCGACCTCAGCCGCCGTAAGGGCGCTGAGCGCCCGCCTCACGCGACAGCAGCAGGCTTACCACGCAGAGGTCGAGAGGCTTCGCAAGGCCCTGGAGGCGGCCCACGGCGAGAACCTCGACCTGCGCAGGCGTCTGGCCCGCTACGAGGCCGACCTAGGCCGCAAAAAGTGCATGACCCTCCGATCAGCCCTCCTTTAGGCTCACGACGTGAGCGACCGGATACAGAAGATCGTTACGCAACTGCCCGACCTGAAGAGCGTTACCAATGTGTGGGACACGGCCGAGCGAAGCCTTGCCAAGGGCGATTCCGCGTTCGTGGCCGACCTCGGCATCGCTTTGGCGAACCGGTACGGTTCCTCCGCTGCTCAGGTCTGGCAGTACCGCAGCGTTCTCGATCGTTGCCTACGTCTACTGACCACCACCCCAGGTCAGGAACATGTCGAGCAGGCGTTGCGGCTCGTGTCCACCGCCGCGTCCACCCATCGGAAGCTGGCCCGGTACGCGGCGTCACTGCTTGCTGCGGGCCAGACCCCGGAGAACCTGACCACGGTCTTCGCGGGCGGCAGCTCACGTGTCGGCGCCTCGGAGGAGCTCCGGATGTGCCTCGTCCACGAGCTGGTGCTCAGAGGCGTGACGCTCGGGGAGATGCCGGAAATCGAGGGGTGGGCCAGGTCACCGCACTGGCGCCATCATCCGCTCGGATGGCTGCCGCTGGAACTCTCCGCACTTGAGGAGACGCCGCCCCTGCCGAGTTACTCAGTGGGCGGGGGCAGCTACTCGATGCCCTACGGGCCGCAGGACGGCTCCGGCGTCACGCTGAGCAGCGTCACGCACGTTCCCTCGGCGACCGAGACGACAACGGAGACATTCAGCTCGGCTGTCGCTGCGGCTGTGGGCAACTGGGTCGATGAGTCCAACGGGCGCATCGAGGCCAGAACGTACGACCTTGCCGAGCCGGTCGAGACGGGCGGTCTTCCCGACCTGCTGGTGACGCTGGGCCTGGAGTGCCTGAGAGGGGTGGGTCCGCGCAAACGCTTCGCGCTCTCCTCCTGTCAGCCGGATCACGTTTGGCGCATGCTCTTCGCGGCGGCATCGACAGGCGGGGCGTACAACCATGGCGAGTACGGCGCATACGGGCGACTTGCCGCCTGGCGGTCCCTCGCTGCCCTGTCCGGCGCAACCGCTGAGGCACCGCCCGGTGAGGTGGAGCGGGAGGCCCAGGCATGCGGCTGGTACAGCTTCGGGGCCGCCACGAAGTGGTTCGAGCGCGTTGCCTGGGACATAGGGCTGGTCGCTGTTGCCCCGGGGTATCGACGGCTCGCGGTCCTGGCCGCCACGGACACGGACTGACCGTGACAGGTAATCCGTAACCTGTCCCATCAGACTCAGTGGAAGGTCGGCGGTATGTCGCTGACGCTTTGAACTGCAGAAATGCTGACTCAGGCCGTCGCAGGTACGGATACGAGGTGGTCGATGTCCAGGGCTCGGGCGTGGTCGACGTAGGTGTCGTCGTACCAGCTGTACCAGCGGCCGCCGTTGAGGGTGCAGCGGCCGGTGACGGTCGGGGCCTCGACGGCTTCCTCCAGAAGTACCTCGGATCGTGTGCTGCAGCCGTCGTGATCGGCGTCGATCCAGTGACGGAACAGATCCCGGTCGTAGCCGGTGCGGTCCTCGTCGGCCACAGGGAGTGCCGCGACAGCGGAACGGAGCCGGAAGCTGATGCTCTCGGCGTGGGCCGGAGAAGCGGCGGTGAGCACACTGATGGCCATAACTCCCGCCAAAAGCAAGCGCATTGGAATCTTCACGACGTGGGGCATGCCCACACACAGAAGGGCATGACGCGCCACTTGGGCGACGCCACACCGGAGAGTGAATTGTCAGACGACGCTATTCGGGTTTGCCCGCCGAAGGGGCGATGCCGGTGCCGTCATCTCCCGGCTTGAAGGAGATGGCCGCTCACCCCAATCCCCTTCGACATCACCGAGCAGCCACACCACGCCCCGGCCAGCCAGCAACCCATGCCTGCGACTCCCGCCTGGCGCATCGTCTCGAGGGCGAGACCCGCTGTAGGCAGCGGAGCGGCATGCTTCAGCAACCCCGCTGCCTGAGCTGCTCACCAGCGAACGACTCGGTCAGGGTCCGCAGCTGCTTCGCCGTGACGCCGGAGGCGATCGCGTCGCTGTCGCCTTGAAGGTGACCGCCTCGCCCCTGCATCGGGCCGTCACCGTGCCGGGCAGGCGTCGCCCCTCGCCGTCGTACCGGAGACGTTTTCCCCAGTCCCCGTACCAGGCACCCAACATCACTTTCGGATAGCGGGACTTTGCGCCCCAGTGGAGATCGCACCGTACGGCGTGCGAGGCCCGGGTACCACTGACCGAGACCCGCGCCCGTGTGGGCAGATCCGCGTGAGCCATCCAATTGCAGGGGGTAGCCGCTGCTTTGTTCGGGGCCACCGGCTGGGGCTCGCGATACACCTTGCCCGTCGGCGGCTTCAGCGGCTTGGCGCCGCAACCGAGTCTGCGGGATGCCTCGTTGGCCGGGACACCGCTGACTTCACGAGCTCGGGCGGGGCCGGTTCGCCGGACCAGGCCCAGCTCTTCTCCACCGGGGAAGAAGGCGTGCAGTGTCAGCCAGTTTGGCGAGCCCCAGTCCACCACGAGCCACTGACAACCGCGGTGCTCTACCCGCCAGTTCAGTCCCCGGCCTCGGGCAGCTAAACTCACGCGTCAAGGTGGGGCGTAGCGCAGTGGTCGTCGCGCCGGTCTCCAAAACTGTGAGGACGCCGGTTCGAATCCGGCCGTCCCACCCCACCTCAGGTTCACCTCCGCTCGCGCGGAGACCACACTTCCTGACCTGCTCTTCTATCGCGGCATTGCCCTTTCTTTGCCATCCCTTTGGAAGGCGACGAGTGTGAGGCCGTCGAAGTCTCTCGGGGTCCGGCGTCGTGTTCCTGCGGTGCGGAGTTCGAAGCCTGTTCATTGAAGCCCCGCCATCTTGAAGTCGCAGGTCATCGGGGTGGCACGGCGTCGTGTCGGGATGCTCGTGCTGGTCGTGGGCGGAGTCTGCGCTCTTGATCGTCTGTCAGGGTGTGACTTCGTGGTTCGAGAGGACCAGCAGGGCGCGCAGAAGGTCGGTGGCGCGGGCGGGGTCGGTGCACTCGGCCGTCAGCAGTCGCCCGGAGCCGTCGCTGGTGGTGGTGGTATTGGCGGTGTTCTGCTTCCTCTGCCGGATACGAACGCCTTGCGGCCCGCCCGTCCGGCCATGGGCCGCTGTACTTGCACCTCGGTGCCGTCGATACGGAGGTTCACGCCCTCGGCCTCGGCGTAGGCGAAGACGTCGGCCAGGGTCCGCAGCCGCACGCCGGGCCGCTGCGGGACGGCAAGGCCACGCAGCGCCAGCAGGGGACGGACCTCGTGGATCGCGCGGGTGACGGTGGGCCGACCCACCCCGTGCAGCTCGGCCGGCGCCGCGTGAGGCAACCGAGGACCGCAACGCCGAGGCCACTGCCGCCCTACACGCCTCCATGGCATGTAGGGCCCACGTGTTCCCCGGCTCGACCATCCGCCGGCCGCGGCGGGAAGTTCTGGACTGCGTCACCACCGGAGAGGACAACTGACCGGGCCGCGGCGGCCCTGAGCATGCGAGAGGCCCCCTCCCCAGCGTAAGCAGCAGGGAGGGGGCCTCTTCGCGTAGCTGTAGCTACGGGTTGAACTCAGCTGGTGGTGGTGTCCGCCTTACGGCGGCGCATCCACCACGTCAGCGCTCCGCCTGCCGCGACGGCGGCGGCGGCGATGGCGCTGATCAGGCCGACCGGGGTATCCGATCCGGTGTCGGCGAGGTCGCCGTCAGGGTCCTTCGCCGGGGGCTGGGTGGGCTTGCCGGTGTCACCGGGGCCCGGGGTGGTGGGATCCGGCGCCGGAGTCGACGGGGCGTCGGTCGGCGTCGGCTTCCCCGTGTCCGTGGGGGTCGGCGTGGGGGTGGGGTCGGGCTTGCCGTCGTCGGTCTTCGCGGCCCCGTTCCCACCGAGGAACGTCACATCGGCATCCCGCGCGGAGGTCTGCGCCCGCACGCTGTCCTTCGTGGTCTGGGGAAGGCGCCGGTGTTGGAGCTGGAATTCCACGGGGGTGATGTTGCGCTTGGGGGCCTTGGAGAAGTCGACGCCGCCGACGAAGAAGGTGTAGACGCGTCCGTCGCCGAGGGGCCATTCGTACGTGAAGTCGCCCTTGGTGAAGGACTTCTCCATCTCCTTCCATACGGTGCGCTTGTCCCAGTCGGCGTTCTCACCCCGCAGCGGCCACCGCTTGAGATTGTTGCTGTTGATGATGGGCCGGAAGTCGGTGGCCTTCTTGGCGTCCTGCTGCCGGATCCACTCGGCGGCTACCCGGGACTTGTAGACGCGGCGCAGGTCGGCGTACTTCTTCTCGGTGTTGATCTGCTTCTCAACGTGCGGAACGAGGTAGCGGGTGATCAGCCGGTGGCTGCGCTCCTTCTCCGCCTTGGTGAGCTTCTTCGAACAGTCCTCGCCCTGCACGGGGGTGTCGAAGTCCATCGCCGCGTGGTTGACCTTGAGCGGGGCGTCGAGGATGTAGATGCCGCCGTCCTGCTCGCGGACCTTCGCCCGGCCGGGAACGATCCAGTTGCGGCCGGATCCCCAGCACGGCACCCCGTCAACCTTGGGGGTGGCGTTCATGAACTCTTTGCCGGGGGACTTCTTGGGGTCCATGGCGCGGGAGAAGTCCCGCTTCATCTCCATGTCGGCTTCGAGGAGGACGCGTCCGGCGTCGGTCTCCCCGAACCCCTTATCCATGATCTTGTCCGGCTGATCCGGATTCAGGTTCACCCACTGCCTGTCGGGGGTGAGGGCCAGCCACGTGAACAGGGCGTCCGAGGCCAGCTCAAGTTTCGCTTGCCCACCCCAGCCGGGATTGTTGTCCTCGTCGGGCATGAAGTCGGCCTTCATGCTGTAGTCCAGCCCCTCGCCCTTGACGGGGCTGCCGACGTACTGGAGCTCCAAGGTGGAGAAGTCGACGCCGCCGGGGCCGCGGCCGAGGACACCGCGGGTGTTCATCTGGTTGTGCTGGTTCTGGATCTGCCGCGCCTGCGCCGGGTTCTTCCCGGAGCCGTAGGCGATGGAGTTGATCGGGCCCTGGGTGCCGGTGTTCGGCCGCGGATTGAACACCGGGTAGGACTTGGTGTACTTCGTCTGCGGCCACAGCCCCTTCGCCGTCGCCCGCCGCTCCGCGATCCGGATCGGGTTGTTGCCCGACCCTCGTTCGGCGCGGAGCTTGGCGTTCTCCGCCTTGTACTCCTTGGTGGTGGCCCCGTTGGGCTTCTCCCCGGCGAACATGGTGAACTTCGACTTCGTGAAGTCGTACTTCGCGTCCTTGTGGCGAAGGATGATCTTGTCGTTCTTGAACTGGCCGGTCTTCCGCTTGCCGTCGGCCTTGAACTCGCCCAGGTCGCCGGTGCGCTGGTTGTAGGCGTCGTAACGCCGGGAGGCGATCTTGTTGCCGTCCTTGTCGAAGATCTCGACCTTCACTTCGCACAGCCAGTCCGGGCCGACGAGGTTGAAGTTCTGGACGGTCTTCCGCTCGAAAACGCCGCCCTTCTCCCGGGAGTGCTGGGCGCCGATCAGGTTCTGCGGCACCCACTTTTTGAATGCCTTCGGGGACGGCTTGTCCTCGGCGTAGCGGGCGTAGCGCGCCCAGATCGCGCGCTTCATGTCCTCCGGGTTCTTCGACGCCCGGTAGGCCGCATCCCACTTCTTGACGTCCGCGTCGGTGTTGCCGACCTTGTCCAGGTCGGCCGCGGTGGGTGCGGGAACGTTCTCGAAGCCCTTGAACTCCAGGTTGAAGTAATACTCTTCGTCCGGACCGCCCTTGGTCCAATGGTGCTGGCCGGTGGGGGCTCCGGAGTTGTTCGGGGTGCGGGGGAACGTCTTGCCGAGGTGCATTTTGTCGCACCGTCCGCCGGACGTGACCTTGGCGTAGTCGCCGGGCGCTGCGTTCGCGGTGGCGGGGAAGCCGACGAGCATCATCCCGGCCGCCGAGGCGACCGCGAGGCAGGAAGCCAGGCGCCGCCGGAGCCGGGTACGGATGGGTATCTGTGTTCTCATGCGTGTCCCTGGTCATGGGGCCACGGGACTTACGTGGCGCGGGCGGGCAGCTGGTTGGGGCCCCGTGTCAGTCTTTCGCCGACCGTCCGGCCAACACACTAGAGGCTCCCAACGCCTCGCGTACAAAGGGTTGTTGAGCGAGTCGGGTGTCAACTTGGCAGCACTGCAATGGTGGTGTCAGTGGTGTCTACTACCGTCGACGGCATGACCGAACCTGACGAGACGTACGACCCGACCCGGCACCCCGACCTGCTCAGGTGGCTGGGTGAGCGCCGGCACGCCCACGAAAGGTGGGCCGAACAGACCTCGTTCGCGGGCGCGCTGGACTTCACCCCGGCCTCCTTGGGAATCCTGGACGATCTGATCCGGGAAACCGCGAACAGCATGGAGGAGGTCACCGACCAGCGCATGACGCCCTTCATCCAGGGCGCGATCTGGTACGTGGGAGAGGTGTTCTGCCGCCACCAAAAGATGGTGTGGAAGTACATCCCCGACATCGTTACCGGGGAGCTTGAGCCGTTCTTCAACACGGCCAGGAAGGTCGCCGCGCTCGATCACCCCTGCGTCGGCGCTCCCGGCGATCCGGAAAGCTACCTGTACCCGCTGAACATGCTCCGCCGGATCCTCCTCACTGAGGACGAGGTCGGCAACCCGGTCGAAGAAACACTGTCGTCGATCTTCGCCAATCCCTTCGACGAGGACGACGAAGACGACGGCGAGGAGCTGGACCCGACCGGCGGTTGGGGATGACCCCGGCCCGCACGCCGACGGTTGCGGCCTCGCCGTTCCCGCAGAACCGACTCGCACCGCGCCGTCCAGGGACCGGCCAGCTCCTCGAGCAAATCCCGAGATGTGCACGATCAAGGCCGCAGAAGGCAGGATGAGACAGGGCCGCGCGTGCCGAGAAGGACGTCACGATCCGCTCAACCCGCGCCCGTCGTCACGTCACAGACCCGGCTCCTGTATATGCCCCGGGGCCGTCATAGGCTCCTGTCCATGCGTGCGCACCTGAATCAGTGAAGCCCCGCCATTTTGAAGTCGCAGGTCATCGGGGTGGCATGGCGTCGTGTCGGGGGATGCTCGTGCTGGTCGTGGGCGGCAGTATGCGCTCTGCCCAGGCGGCAGGGCACGCCAGCGCGAGCCGATCTTCGTGAGGTGACGCTCAGCAGGCCGGTGCAGTGTTCGTTGGTTTTCCGGGACACCGGCAGACGGGACTGGTAGACAGGGAAGCCGGTGTCCCCGGCAGGCTTGTTGATCCTCTTCGGGCACACGTCGAGCCAACGATCGCCGAGGGCACGCCAGTTACGGGTACGACCCCGTACCTACGGCGTGATCTGGAAGCGCCCGTCGGGCAGTTTGTGCAGCCAGCCCCGCCCGGCGAGCTTGCTCAACTTGCCGCGTAGCGGCTCCAGCCGACCCGTCACCTCGACCTCGAGGCCCAGCTCGACGCCGACGTCCTTGACCCGGGCCGGGCCACCGGCATCCCGCACGATCTTCATAAGCCGCTGGTGGTCCGGTGGCAGGATGTCCTCGCCCGCGCCCGGCTCACGGTGCGGGACCAACAGCACGCCCCGCCCGCCCACTTGAACGTTTCCGCCTGCGCCGACGGCTTTTCCGTGTCCAGCTGGGCATACATCCGTTCCCACACGCGCATCGCCACCACGAGTTCCTCGCGCTCGGCACGGACCGCATCAAGCCGTTCGGCCAGGAGTTTCTCCTCCTCATCGAGCTCCGGCCGGCGAGCCGCGACGCGTTCGGCGACCTCGTTGATCTCCGTCATCCCGCGCGCCTACGAACCCGTACACCTCCGCGACCTGGAAACGAACAGACCGGCCTTGACCGCCGCCTGACGATCAAGTGCGCAGACTGCCGCCCGCGCCCCGCGCGAGTATCCCGACACGACGCCATGCCACCCCGATGACCTGCGACTTCAAGATGGCGGGGTTTGAATGCCCTGGCGGTTCCCGGGCGGGCACGTCATCGCGGGGCCTCACCAAGGACGACGGGGCGTACGCGGGCCGACCGACCACCGCGTCAAGATGATCTCCGTCTACGGGAAGATTGCTTGTGTGAGTCTTGCCCAGCTGGTGATGCCGACCGCCGCTCCGTCATTCGGGAACGTACGCCTCCGAGCCTTTGAGGAACGCGATGTGGGCATGCTCATGGACCTGTCGACCGATGCATACGTGCCCAAGACCGGCTCGCTGCCTGGCAACGCCAGCCGCCAGGAAGCCCTCGCATACATCGAGCGGCAGATCAGCCATCTCCGCACCGGGACTGGCTACTCCTTCTGCGTGGCGGACAAGGACACCGATGAGGCGCTCGGGACGGCTGGTCTGTACCTCGCACCCATCGCCGCGGGCCGGGCTACAGCGGGATACTCCGTCGCGCCTCGCTCCCGGGGTCGCAAGGTCGCGAGTCACGCGCTCACCGCGCTGACACGGTTTGCCTGGTCCATACCGGAGCTCTATCGCATCGAGCTCTACATAGAGCCATGGAATATGGCTTCCTTGCGCACGGCTGAACTCGCAGGATTTGAGCGCGAGGGGCTGCTGCGAAGCCATCAGGAGATCGGCGGCAAGCGCGTGGACATGCTCCTGCATGCCGAGATCAGACCGACAACGTGACCGAATGACAAGTTGGCCCGGAGGCCCAGGACGTTCTTCCGGTTCGGCCCGATGCAGGACCACTTCCTCGGACGCTCCACCAACGCGATGGGGCCGAGGACACCCGTTCTCGGTTGTGAATGCGGTGCGTGGGGATGCTGGCCGCTCACTACCCGGATCGCCGCGACAGCCGACCTCGTGACCTGGGACGCCTTCGAGCAACCGCACCGCAAGACCCGCGACTATGTGGCATTCGGTCCGATCCCATTCGACCGTCACCCATACGATGACGCCTTGCGGGCCCTGTGCGCGGTGTTCGTCTCCGACGTCGACGACACGCGCGCATCAGCGCTACCGGGCGCGGCCTACTGGACTGACAGATCGTGACTGCGGTGTTTATGATGCTGACGATGATGAACTTCTCCTCGTACGGATTGGGGGACTCGTTCGCACAAGGTGAGTGCTGATGGCACATCACTTCGCGAACGGGATTCCGGCCCGACTGTTGATGTGGCAGCGCGTACGCGAGTACGCCGTGCCACTGTCCATGAACGAGACCGCGACCGCACGGCGTGTGGCCGGTGACTGGGCGGGGGCCTGCGCCGCCGCCTGGATCGACGTCGATCTCGATCTGCGCGCCGTGCGCAACCGCCACGGCACCGATCTCGCAACCCGCCTCCGTGCGGATCTGCGCCGGTTGGCACCGGATCTGCTGCGTTGGCACATGCCTCGGATCGCCCCCGACGGGCGGCTCCGCCCCGGCCTCACCCTCTCCCTGACCCGTTATCGGGGTTCCGGTGCCACCGCGCTGCATCTGGTGGTGCGGACGCCGCCGGCCTGGGCGGACGCCGGACAGCGGATGGCTCTGTCCCTGTGGGAGGAGTCCAGGAACAGCGCGCCCGCGCACCATCCACACCCGCATCCCGACCGGCGTTTCCGGCTCGACCTGCATCGGCATCTCTGGGACGCCGGGCGGAGCGGGGAACTGGCGCGGCGGTGCGGGGCGGGCAGGGCACCCGGCGAGCCGGTTCCGTCCTCTGTTGGCCACGACTCCTCGTGGGCGGTGGCCAGTTGGGCCACCGAGGCCGAGTTGCTGTTGCGGGCCGAGGGTCGCCCTCGCGGAGCCTTCACCGTACGACTCGGTGCGCGTGACCGTGCCGTGCTCGAACTCGTCGCCCCCGACGACAGTCATGTCCCCACGTTCCGGAGGATGTCGGAGGAACTGCCGCCGCAGGAAGTCGCGGTACTTCCGGTGCTGCCGGAGGCGGCGGCCCGCGTCCTGCCGGATCTGGAGCTGCTGCGGGCCGGGCTGGTCACGGCCGATCGGCTGCATCCACTCGTCGCCACAGCATTGACAACGTGCGGCTCGATGGCGACGTCCGGCTCGGCGCTCGCGGCCGACCCCGCCGCCGGTCCGGGCGATCCGCACCGGGTGGAGTGCCGGGGCGAGGTCCATCGGATCGCGCTGCGGGACGGGGTGCTGACAGCCATCGATCACGACCCGGCCCAACTGCGCCGGGAGGAGCTGCTGGCGGCGCTCGGCGGTCCGCCGCTGCCCTGTCTACGGGCGATCGACACGGTGCACCGCAATCCGGAGGCACTACCGGCGGTCCGGGAGCGGCTCGGCCACGGAGACGTCGCCGGGGCGCTGGCTGTGGTCGAGAGGCTCCTCGGTCCCGGTGCCGTGCTGCGCGACGGACCGCTCCGGGAGGAACTGGAGTCGGCCGTGGCCCGCCGCATCGACCACGGGCTCTACCGCTCGGGGCTGATCGTCGGCCACCCCGGCGCCGGTGCCGCAAGAAACGCCTCGGGCTCGGGGCACGCGGAGGCGGGCCATCGGCCCCGGCTCGACCGCCGTACGCCTCTCGCGGTGCGCCGCAAGCGGAGCAGCCGGGCCCGGCCCCGTACCGGTCAGGCCTGCTGACCGGGCGCCTGCCCACGACCCAAGTCCCCTGCCCGCACCGGGCGTTTTCACGACATCCGGGACGAGCTGTCCCCGCCCTGTTCCCTTCTCCCACCCAGGTGATGCCCATGACTTCCAGCGCCCTTCTGCCCGTCGCCCCCCTCGGAACCAGCACTCAACTCGCCCTCGCCGACGACCTCCTGGCACTGCTGCGGACGACCACCACCGAACCGCGCCCCGACGACCAGCTCGAAGCGCTCACCCTGGCCGTCGCGGCCGACCTGCCCGTGCTGCTCTGGGGTGAGCCGGGCATCGGCAAGACCGCGGCCCTGACGCAGCTCGCCGACTCCCTCGATCTGCCGCTGACGACCGTGATCGCCAGCGTCCACGAGCCGACCGACTTCTCCGGGCTGCCCATCGTGGGTGACGACCCGGCGGTGCAGGGCGTGCCGATGGCCCCGCCGCAGTGGGCCGTGGAGCTCGTACGAGCCGGGCGGGGCCTGCTCTTCCTGGACGAACTCTCCACCGCCACCCCGGCCGTTCAGGCCGCGCTGCTCCGGGTCGTCCTTGAGCGGAGGGTCGGTGCCCTGCAACTGCCGCCGGGGGTACGGATCGTGGCCGCCGCCAACCCGCGCGCGTCGGCGGCGGACGGGTGGGAGCTGAGCCCGCCGCTGGCCAACCGGTTCGTGCATCTGCACTGGGTGCACGACCGCGACGTGGTGGTGCGGGGGCTTGGCGGGGTCTGGCCCCGGGCCGAGCTGCCTCGCCTGGAACCTGAGCGGCTGCCGGAGGCGGTGGCTCTCGCCCGGCGCGCGGTCTGCGGCTTCCTCAAAGCCCGGCCCACGCTGATCCACCGGCTGCCCAGCACCGAGACGCGGCGCGGGGGCGCCTGGCCCTCGCCGCGGAGCTGGGAGGCCGCGTTGACCCTGCTGGCCTTCGGCACGGCGGCCTCTGTCTCCCGTGAGGTCCTTGCGCTGCTGGTACGGGGCGCGGTGGGCGACGGGCCGGGGCTCGAACTCCTTGCCCATCTGGACCGGATGGACCTGCCGGACCCGGAGTCGCTGCTGGCTGATCCGGCCGCCGCCGAGCTGCCCATGCGGGGCGATCTGCGTCAGGCCGCGCTGGAGGCGGTGGTGGCCGCCGTCGGGGCGCGGCCGCAGCGGGAGCGCTGGGAGGCAGGCTGGGCCGTGCTGGTCCGTGCCCTGGAGACCGGAGCCCCCGATCTGCTGGTCGCCCCCGCCACGGCACTGGCCGCGCTGCGGCGCGACGACTGGGAGGTGCCGGAGGCGGTGGAACGGCTGGCCGGGGTCATCGGCATCGCCCAGCGGGCGGACCGGTCGGTGGCGCGGACCCCGGGCGGGCACACGCAGGGGGCGCGCCGATGACGGGGGTCACGAAGCGGCCGCTGCCGCGCCCGATGCCCCCGCCCCCGGCGCCGCGCCCGGTGCGGGCCACTCTCCCGAAGCCGCCGGTCGGTTCCGGCGACCCGGCCGGCGGGCCCGGACTCCCGCTGGACTGGGACAAGTTGCTCGCCGCCCGGCTGCACGCGGTGCAGGTGCGCCCCTACCTGGCCGCCGCGCTCTTCGCGCTGCATGTGGTGGAGGACCGGTCCGTGCCGACGATGGCGGTCGACGCGCACTGGCGCTGCTACGTCTCCCCCGGCTTCGTGGCGCGCGTCCCCGTGGAGGAGCTGGCGGGCGTCTGGGTGCACGAGGTCTCTCATCTGCTGCGCGATCACCACGGGCGGAGCGAGCGCTACGCGCGGGAGAACGAGGAGCACGGGCCGGGCGAGCGGCTGCGGCGGAACATCGCCGCCGACTTCGAGATCAACGACGACATCTACGGCGACGGCCTGCCTCGGCCCACCGGGGCGGTGCGCCCGTCGCTGCTGCGGCTGCCCGACGGGCTGCTGATGGAGGAGTACCTGCGGAGGGCGTCGATGTCCGGGCTCACCGCCGACCTGGCCTGGCTGGACTGCGGCAGCGGTGCCGACGGACAGGAACGGCCGTGGGAGCTGGGGCCCGCCGGGGCCCACGGGCTGACCAGGCAGCAGCGGGACGCGGTGCGTTTCCGGGTCGCCGAGGGGATCAAAGCCCGGCCGGGCGACGCTCCGGAGGGGTGGCGCCGATGGGCGGACGAAGCGTTCCATCCGCCGCAGCCGTGGCGGCAGTTGCTGGGGGCGGCCATCCGCTCGGCGGTGGGTGCGTCAGGGGTGGGCGAGAGCCACAGCTACCGGCGTCCGTCCCGGCGGTCGGGCCGCCACCCCCGGAGTGCTTCTGCCGGGCCTGCGCCGTACCCCGCCCCGGGTCTGCGTCGTGATCGACACCTCCGGGTCGGTGAGCGACGCCGAGCTGGGCAGTGCACTGCTCGAAGTGGCGGCCATTTCGCAGGCGGTGGGCGGGCGGCGCGACCTGGTCTCGGTGGTCACCTGCGACGCGGCGGCCGGAGTCGCCGTACCGCTCTGCCGCGCCGAGAACATCGAGCTGATCGGCGGCGGGGGAACGGATCTGCGCTCCGGTTTCGCCCGGGCACTCCGCTCCGGGCCCGGTCCGGACGTGATCGTCGCCCTGACGGACGGCCAGACACCCTGGCCCTCCACGCAGCCGCCCTGCCGCACGGTCGTCGGTCTCTTCCCGCGCCATGGCGGCGCCGCGGACGAGAAGAACCCCGAGTACATGCCGGACACCCCGCCGTCGTGGGCACGTGTCGTCACCATCGGTTGAGCAGGCGCAGAACCGCCACCCTCAGCGCGTCGAGGGTGGGCGGGTCCTGTTCAGCGGGTCCTGTTCAGCGGGTCCTGTTTGTCGACCCCCTTGCCGGTCAGCAGGTCCTCGCCCGCGAGGTCGCCGAAGCCTGCGACGGTCATATGGGCAGCGACAGAAGACGGACCGGCCCGTGAGGCCACGACGCGGTGTCACTGAGGGGCAGCCACCTGGCAGGTACGGGGAGCCAAGAAGCTGACCGGCATCGTGCCCCACCCGCACGGAGGCTTTTGGGTTGCGGACGAAGGGATCGACGCTGTCCGGTGCTTCCTGTACGCAAAGTAGCCCCCGCTCCAGGCCGTGGCGTGGCCGGATTCCGGGGCTGGGCAGGGGAGTTGGGGCTTCCTTCCTTGGCCGGTTTCCGGTGGGTCGGGGGTGTTTGTTTGTGAACGAGGGGAAACGCCTGCACGAACCACTCTTCTTTTCGCATGCGAATGTGCGAGCCTTTGTGGTGCGGCTCGTGTCCGGTGTTGTTGTCTTCCGTGAGGTCTGTTCGGCACGTCGAGTTGGGGGAGAGAGTTGGGCGAAAAAGGGTTGAGCAGTCCGTTACGCAGCACGGGGCGCGGTCTGGGGCCCGTGCCCCGCGTACCCGTGGTCGTGCATTCAGAGGATCCCATCTCCCGGGCGGGGACGGTCAGTCAGTTGCGGCCGCATCCGGAGATCGACCTTCGCGACGCGACCGAGACGGCCGTCCCCGGGACCGTGGCCATGCTGATCGACGAGACTCCGGACGAGAGCACGCTCGCGCGCCTGCGCAGACTCGTTCGCGGTGAGGGCGCCCAAGTCGTCCTGGTCGTACGGAACTTGCGTGAGGCCGAACTCCTTGAGGTCATCGAGTGCGGTGTGGGTGCGGTGGTCTGGCGTCATGAAGCCACCGAGCAGCGGCTGTTGCAGGCCGTGCTCGCGGCCTCGCGGGGCGAGGGCGATCTGCCCGCCGATCTGCTCGGTCGGCTCCTGCGCCGGGTCGGCACCATGCAGCGCTCCGCCGCTCAGCAGTCCAGCGCTCCCGTCACGGGCCTGGTGCCGCGCGAGGTCGACGTCCTGCGCCTGGTCGCGGACGGCCTGGACACGGCGGAGATCGCGGCCAAGCTCGCGTACTCCGAACGTACCGTCAAGAACGTCATGCACGGCATGACCACCCGCCTGCACTTACGCAACCGCGCGCACGCCGTGGCGTACGCCCTGCGCGAGGGCTACATCTGACCCGAGGACACGGCGCATCGGCGCATGGGGGCACGGGGCACGCCCGTCAGGGCAACGGGGCGTGCCCCCGTGCCGTCCCCGGCGTGCCCTGTGGGGACGGGGCGGTATGGGCACGATCAGTACGAGGCCACGGCGCACGTACTACGACAACGGCGCGGCGCACGGGCACCGTTCACGGCACCACGGCACGTGGGACCGGGCCGAGCAGACGTGGGAGCGTAACCGGTGATCCACGAGGTGGACGAAGTCCTCAAGGCACTGCTCGACGGTGGCACCCTGACCGGTTCCGGCATCGACCTCGCCTTCGAGGCACCCACCCGCGACTGGGCGGCACGACGCAACGCCCCGGCCCTGAACCTCTATCTGTACGACATCCGTGAGGACGTCAACCGGCGCCAGCGCGGCACCATGCCCATCGCCGACGACCAGGGAGCGATACTCAAGCGCCGCCAGCCCCCGCGCTGGTTCCAGCTCTCCTATCTCCTCACGGCCTGGACGAAGAAGCCCCAGGACGAGCACCGGCTCCTTTCCGCCGCACTCGCCACCCTGCTGCCGCGCGAGGTGATACCGGCAGCGGAACTTCCGGGCACCTTGGGCCAGTTGGGGCTCTCCGTGCCGGTGACCGTCGCGGGGGTCCAGACCGAGGCCCGCTCCCTCGCGGAGATCTGGTCCGCGCTCGGCGGCGAACTCAAGCCGTCCCTCGACGTGGTGGTGACCGCGCCGTTCCCGACGGCTGTCGAGTACGACGCCGGGCCGCCGGTCACGGAGGGCGCGGGGGTGCGGGTGCGCGGGATCGACGGCACCCCGGAGGCGGGGCGGGAGCGGATCCACCGACCCCACCAAGTCGCCGCCGCCCGCAGGGCCGCTGCCGGGCGGGCCGCCGCCCGCGGCTCCGCGGCGCCCGTGCGGCGACGGCAGCGATGACCACGTACGCCTCCGGACACCCAGGCGGCTCCCGGCCCGCGCCGACCTCGGCCGACGCCGACGCCCTGCTCGCCCGCCTGACCCAACTCCGCGAAAGCGTAGCCCTGCTGGTGGAGCGGCGCAGCGCCGCCGACCCCACCGCGGCCGATCCGCTGCGGGGCCTGTACCTCTCCGATACGGCGATACGGCACCTCCTCGACACCGGGGCGCCGGGCCGCGCGGCGGCCACCGAGGGCGCGGGCATGGAGGCGGTGGCCGACGAGGGCGTCGACCGGCTCGGGCAGCTCGCGCGGCGCCTCGGTCTCACCGCGCTCGACGTCCACCTGCTTCTCGTCGCCCTCGCACCCGATCTCGACCGTTCCTTCGAGCCGTTGTACGGCTACCTCAACGACGACGTGAGCCGACGCAGGGCCAGTATCGGACTCGCCCTCGACCTGTGCGGACTACCCGCGCACGGGCCGCGGGGGCGGGCCGCGTTCCATCCGGCCGCGCCGCTGTCCGCGTTCGGGCTGCTCCGGGTCGACGAGCCCGAACGGCCCTTTCTGAGCCGCTCGTTGTGCGTTCCCGACCGGCTCGTCGGGCATCTCCTCGGCGACGACACTCCGGATGTCCGCGTCGCCGGGCGGCTGCGCCCGCTGACGGCGCCGTCGGCTGCGACCACGATGGTCGGTGCCCAGGTTACGCACCGGCTCGCGGAGCGGCTCACCGTCGGGCCGCTCGTCGCCTACCTGCGGGAGCACCGCGAGGGAGACGGACTCAGCTGCGCCGCGTCGGCGCTGCGCGCGGCCGGTCTGGACGCCCTGCACTACACGCCCGGTCCGGCCGCTTCCGGAACCACCGAACCGTACGACGACGTGCTCCGCGAAGCCCGGCTGCAGGACCGTGCCCTGGTGGTGTCACCGCTGCCGGACGATCCGGGACCGCTGGTCCGGGCGCTCGCCGTGGCCGATGTGCCCGTCCTGTTCACCGGCGTTCGGCCGTACGATCCGCGCTGGTGCGAGCGTGACCCGCTGGTCCTGGAAGCGCCCCGGCCCGCTGACGGGGCCGCCGAGGCGTGGGCGGCCGAGCTCGGCGTGCGCCCGGACTTCGATCTGGCGGCCACCGTCGCCCCGTACCGCCTCTCCGGCGACCGTCTGGTGCGGGCCGCGCGGGCCGCACGCGAGCTCGCCGCCTTCGACGCCACCGCGGTGACCGCGGCCCACGTACGCCTGGCCGCACGCCAGCAGGCCGCGGCGTACGGCCTGGAACAGCACGCGCGCCGCATCCGGCCCGACGTCGGCTGGGCGGACCTCGTGCTGCCGGACGGGCCCCTGGCCCGGCTGCGGGAAGTCGCGCTGCGCGCTCGGCACCGCCACCGCGTCCTCGGTGACTGGCGGCTCAGCGCCGGTGGCGGCCGGGGTCGCGGCGTCCTCGGGCTCTTCGCGGGCGAGTCCGGCACGGGCAAGACCCTGTCCGCGGAGGTCGTCGCCGCCGAACTCGGCCTCGACCTCTACGTGGTGCAGCTCTCCTCGGTCGTCGACAAATACGTGGGCGAGACCGAGAAGAACCTGGAGCGGATCTTCACCGAGGCCGACCGCACCGACGCCGTGCTGCTCTTCGACGAGGCCGACGCCGTCTTCGGGAGACGCTCCGAGGTGAAGGACGCGCACGACCGCTATGCCAACCTGGAGAGCGCCTATCTGCTGCAGCGCCTGGAGTCCTTCGACGGCATCGCGCTGCTCACCACCAATCTGCGCGCGAACATCGACGAGGCGTTCACGCGCCGCCTCGACCTGGTGGTCGACTTTCCCTTCCCGGACGCGGAGCAGCGCCTGGCGCTGTGGCGGCACAGCCTCGCGCGGGTGCCGTGCGCGGAGGGCACCGATCCCGGGCCGTGCGCCCGCGAGTTCGAGCTCGCGGGCGGCTCGATCCGTAGCGCCGTCGTCACCGCCGCGTACGCCGCTGCCGGGAGGGCCGCCGCGGGCCATAACGCAGCGGTGACCACGGCCGACCTCCTTGAAGGCGCCCGCCGCGAGTACCGCAAGGCGGGGCGCCTGGTGCCCGGTGAGGGCAGCTGGTGAGGGGCGGGCCCCGGTGCTGGGCCCGCCGTTTCCGGTCAGCTGTCCTGCGTCTTGACGATCTTCCAGCCCTGGTCGTCGGTGTTGGAGCAGTCGAAGAGCGTGAGGTTGGCGTCGTCGCCGCCGGTGGCGCGGCCGGCCACGTTCAGGCACTTGTTGTTGCTGGCGAAGTTGCGGATCCAGTAGGTGCCGTTGTCCTGCTTGGCCACCCACCAGAGCTGGTTGTCGTCGGTGGTGCCGTTGCAGGGCGCCTGGGTCACCGGTGTCTGGACGGGCTGGGCACCGAAGTCGGGCAGGTCCATGCAGAGCCCGTCCTTCGCGTTGACGATGAGGAAGAGCGCGCTGCCGCCGGGGCCTTGCTTCGGGAGCTTCACGTCCAGGTTCCAGCGCTGGTTGTCGCGGGCCGACTCGTCGCAGTTGAACTGCCGTACGGGACCGCCGTCCTGGCCCTTTTCGTAGCCGGGGATGTCGGCGCACTTCTTGGTGACCGGGTTGTGCAGGACGACGTTCCGCGCGGGCACCGGCCCCTTCTTCTGTGGAGGCTTCGGCGGCGGCTTGGCACCCCCACCGCCCTCTTCGCCCTTGCCACCTCCCCCGTCATCGGGTTTCTCGGACTGCTCCGGCTCGGAGGGCTGGGCGGGTTCGGCCGGTGCGTCGCTGGGCGTGGGCTGGATGCTCGTGCCGGGGCCCGCGCCCTTCTCCGTGGCGGCGGTACGGACCTGCGGCTTGTACGCGATCCACAACACCACGAACGTGATGGCCAGGGCCAGGAAGACGGTGAGGAACGTGGCGAGCCAGCGCGGCAGCACACCGCGCTGCACATAGGTGCCGTCGACGTCGAGCGGCTCCACGCCGGAGCGCTGCACGGCCATCTTGTACGGGCGTTGCTGCTTGGACCCGAACCACACGATCTGCCGGGGCCGCACGGTGGCGTCCACGAAGGCGGCGCGTCCGGGCTCGATCTGCACATTGCTCGGCCGGATCTCGTACGAGAGCTCGTCGGCGGTGTCGCTGCCGCTGATGGAGGCGGTGAGCTTGGTGTTGCCGAGATTGTCGACCGCCAGCTTCGGGCGCCCCCGGAATCGGCCCTTCACGGTGGGGGGCACGAGGTCGGCGCGTACTTCCGTGAACGGCGTGACGGTGAGGTTGCCCTCCGGGACGGTCACCGCCTCGGGGTGCTCGGTCGGCGTGATGCGGACGGCGTACGGGTGCGGCCCGGCCGCGGCGTCCGGGGTGCGGGGCGGGGCGAACGTCAGCTCCACGGTCCCGGTGGTGCCGGGGTACAGGCGCAGAGACTGCGGCTCCACTTGCGTCCACGGGGCGCTGTCACCGACGGGTTCGAAGCGGTACTCGTCGACGACGTCACCGGTGTTGCGGATGCGCAGCCGCACGGTGGTTCTGCTGCCGGGGTCGACGGTCGCGGAGGCGGGTTCCAGGGAGGTCCACAAGCTCATACGGCGACGCTACGGAGGCGGCCCCTGCCCTGTCGCAAGCTGAGGGGTAGCGTCCGCTGCCCGAAGGCGCAGCGTGTACTGACCTCTTGGGCAGCGCGGCGTGCGGCCGGTGCGGGGGTGGAGCGCGGAGGTGCCCGACTCGCCGTCCGCACAGTCCGCTTGGCCTCTCGTGGCAGGCGCCCGCGGCTGCCCTTGCGGTCCTTCCGACGGCCTGGCGGGCGTCGTAGAGAGGACGCCGGACGACACCATCGGGGCCGAGGGCGGGAGAGGCCATGCGGGCACGACGCGAGCGTGAGGCCGACCGGGCAGGGGGCCGCAGTGGGCCGCTCATCCGGTCCGGCAGGGAAGACCCGGCCGTACAGCGGGTACAGCGGGCGGTCCGGGCAGGCGGCGACCCCCCACTGACGCCCGGTCAGGCCCTGGCGTTGCAGCGCGCCGCGGGCAACGCGGCCACGGCCGGGTTCATCGAGGGGCCGATGCAGCGGGCCCCCGCCGAGGACACGGGGCAGCAACCCGCGCAGCCGTCCTGGTCGATCGCGGCGAACCCCGGTGCCAACCCGTGGCTGTACAGCGACTTCCAGGGCCACTACTGGGTCGGCCCGTACGGACAGGAGCCCGACGGCTACATCGAGATTGAGCAGCACTGCGCCTACCTGGCGACCCACTGGCTGCTTACCGGGCACGGCGCGGGCGGCCTGCGCTATGCCGACCTCGACGAGGCGGCCCGGATCCGGGCCTCCGACACGGTGCGGCAGTGGGCTTCGGCCGGAGGCCGGGACGCGCAGACCGAGCACGCCCGTGCACACCTCGGCGGCCACGAGGTCACGCGCCAGAACCTGACCAGCGACGCTACCGCGAACACCTTGCCGGTGGGCACCCGGATCTGGTTCGGCACCGACCGGCACGCGGAGGCCGCCGTGGTCGTCGACAAGAACGTCTTCCTGATGTACGACCCCAACACCGGCCGCGCCACCCGCCGCAGCGGCAAGGACTTCGCGGCGTACATCGCGAACAAGAACGCGTTCGTGGTCGCCCTCGGACCGGACCCGGACCCGGAGTCCTGCAAGTGCTGCGCGGTCATGTGAACCGTCGGGGCCGTTCGTGTGGCCGTGGCCTCAGTAGCGCTTGACCCACTTGGCGCGGACCTGCTCCCACCGGTCGTAGTCGGGCGGGGACAGAATCGCGCCCTTGTACCGCTTCAGATGCACGCGTTGTGCCTCCCGCAGCTTCTCCGCGACGGCCGCCCAGTCGACCGGGGTGCTGCTCGCCAGGGTCTCTGCCTCCGCCAGGGCGTCGGACCGTGGCGTCATCCGGCCCGACTCCGGGTCACGGTTGTAGTCGCTCCCGGAGCCGGGGTCGTCCTGCCTCTTGTCGGCCGCCGGGCCCATTTCGAGATTGGCGGGCATGTTCTCCAGGGCCTTCTTGTTTCCCGTGGCCTTGCCCACGCCGATCGCCTCCTTGACCTCGTCCAGGAACGCCAAGAGTGGCCGCGCTTCGCTCCCGGCCGCCTCCGCCGCCTTGAGGATGGAGTTCAGCTTGGCGCGGGAAATCTTGTGGTGGAGCGTGGTCTCGTCGCCCCACTTGTCGTACTCATCGCGCAGCTGCTCATGGGCCTTCAGTACGGTGCCAGCCGCCCAGTCACTCCGGCCCGCTCCCTCCTCGTCGTAGCCTGGCTCGTATTGCACGCGCCCCATCTTCTTGGTGAATTCGGCCAGGATTTCTTGGTCGTTGGCCACATCGTCGAGCGACATAGCATCCATGAAGCCGATGTCCCGAAGGATGTCCTCCTTCTCGTTCGGCTTCTTGTTCTTGAATTCTTCGCTCTGCGTGTCGAAGAACTCGACGACCCTCTCGTACTCGCTCTTCTCGGGGCCGGACGACTGCCCGGCAGTGGGTTCGCCCGTCGCGTCGTTGTTCTTTTTCTTCTTCTTGTCCTTACCCATGCGCTGGACCGAGGCGGTCGGGGAGGTCGTGCGTGGTGCCGCCGCTCCGGCGGTGTCCTCGGTCGGGCCGGGTCGCACGTCCGCCTCGCCCCGCATCACCTGCTCCGCCTTGCGTTCGGCCGACACCTCGAACTGGTCGGAGGGGTCACTGACCTTGAGGCCGCTGCCGTCGTCCGTGCCGGCCACCTCACCCGCGCGCTGCTGCCGGACGTGCTCCAGCTCGTGCGCGAGGGTCTTCTTGTCGACCGTGCTGCGGAACACGATGTGGCTCGTGTTGGTGGTGTACGCCTCGGCTCCGACGGCCTCGGCCGAACGCCGGGCGGCGGTGCCGGTGTGCACGGTGACGTCGGAGAAGTCCTCGCCCCCGAAGCGGTCCTCCATCTCCTGCCGCAACGACGGGGCCAGGCGGCTGCCCCCGGACCGCACCACGGACCCCACCTCGTCGGCGGCACTCCGCTGCACCGCGGCGTCATGACCGCACCCTGCGCCGTGCTGATGCCCCTCAAGCATCCGGGCCACCGCCGCGTTCCCGGCGGTGCGTTGCAGGGCCGCGACCGCATGCGGCGTGGTGGCCCCCGTGGCGGGCTGCGTCACGGGGGCCGTCTGCCGCGGCGGGTTCGGCGCGCGGTGCGGGGCGGGCTTCTTCTCCGGCTGTTCCTTGGCGTGCATGGCGGGACTCCTTGAGGCTTCGTGCATGCGCGGTATTCCTGGCCTACGAGGCATTCGTGGCATACGGGGGCTTCCTGCATACGGAGGCGGAGGGCGGCCGGGAAGGTCCGTACGGGCAGCCGCGGGTGCACGGCCGCTCGCCGGACGGTGCGGGCACACCGGCCGTGGCACGGCCGGAAGGCTCCGCGAAGGCGCCGGGCCCGGGTCGGCGAACTGTCCCTGAGGGCACGGAAGTTGCCTCCGGGCAGGTCCGGCAGGTCGTACCACCAGCAGGCCGGGGCCCGGAAGGTGGACGGCGTCCCATCGCGTACCGGAGGAGAGTCGAGCATGCCGTCCTACCTGTCGCCCGGCGTCTACGTCGAGGAGGTGGCCAGCGGGTCGCGCCCCATCGAGGGCGTGGGTACGTCGGTGGCGGCCTTCGTCGGTCTCGCGCCGAGCGGGCCGCTGAACGAGCCGACCCTGGTCACCAATTGGACCCAGTACGTGGCGGCCTTCGGCGACTTCACCGACGGGTACTACCTCGCACACAGTGTCTACGGCTTCTTCAACAACGGGGGCACGGCCGCGTACGTGGTCCGTGTCGGGGGAACGTCGGGCGGGCCGGAGGCGGACGCCAGGGCTCAGGTGAACGGCGCCGCCCAGCCGGCCGAACTCCCGCCCGGCGAGCCGACGGAGCTCGGTTCCTTCCAGGTGCGGGCCGTGGCGCCGGGCTCCCTGTCCGTGGAGGTCGCCGACGCGGACGGTGAGGGGCCCGCCGAGCGCTTCAAGCTGATCGTGAAGGACGGCGACAAGGTCGCGGAAACCTTCAACGTGAGCGCCAAGAAGAGCAGCCGCAATTACGTCGTCGCCCAGGTCAAGGAGCGCTCCAAGCTCATCGTCGTGCAGGAGGCGGCCGCCGCCGCTCAGCTCGCACGGCCCGACAACCAGACCGTGACGCTCACGCCGCCCGCGCCCGCACCAGCCCCGGCCGTGCCCGACGCGGAGCCCGGCTCCCACCCCGGCCCCGCCGAGTATCTCGGTGACTCCGCCGACCGCACCGGCTTCGGCGGTCTGGAAGCCGTCGATGAGATCTCCATGGTCGCCGTGCCCGACCTGATGGCCGCCTACCAGCGTGGCGCGATCGATCAGGACGCCCTGAAAGCCGTGCAGTTGGGCCTGATCGCACACTGCGAGCTGATGGGCGACCGGGTCGCCGTCATCGACCCGCCGCCGGGCCTCAACGCCCGCCAGATCCGCGAGTGGCGCCAGCACAGGGCCGGGTACGACTCCAAGTACGCGGCCCTGTACTACCCCTGGATCAAGGTCTTCGACCCGGCCACCGGACAGCCCCGCATGGTCCCGCCGAGCGGCCATATCGCCGGTATCTGGGCGCGCAACGACTCCGAGCGCGGCGTACACAAGGCACCGGCCAACGAGGTCGTACGCGGAGCGGTGGACCTGGAGATCCAGATCACCCGCGGCGAGCAGGACCTGCTCAACCCGCTCGGCATCAACTGCATCCGGGCCTTCCCGGGCCGCGGCATCCGCGTCTGGGGCGCCCGCACCATCTCCTCCGACCCGGCCTGGCGCTATCTGAACGTGCGCCGCTACTTCAACTACCTGGAGGAGTCCATCCTCATCGGCACCCAGTGGGTGGTCTTCGAGCCGAACGACCACGCCCTGTGGGCCCGTATCCGCCGCAACGTATCCGCGTTCCTGGTCAACGAGTGGCGCGGCGGAGCCCTGTTCGGCTCCCGGCCCGAGGACGCCTTCTACGTGAAGTGCGACGAGGAGACCAATCCGCAGGAGTCGGTCGATCTCGGCCGCGTCATCTGTGAGATCGGCATCGCGCCGGTCAAGCCCGCCGAGTTCGTGATCTTCCGGCTCGCCCAGTTCTCCGGCGGGAGCGGGGAGTTGGAGGAATAGCCCCCACCAGCCCCCCTCCTCCCCCTTTCTCCGCCATTCCCCACCGGACGTAGCAGGACAAGGAACCCAAGGAACCGGACATGAGTCTCCAGCCGGGTGACGCGCTCACCTCACATAACTTCGGCCTCCAGATCGACGGCGTCATGGTCGAGTACCTCGCGGAGGTCAACGGCCTGAGCATCGAACAGGACGTCATCGAGTACAACCAGGTCTCCGCGCAGGGCAAGGCGATGGTCAAGAAGCTTCCGGGGGTGAAGAAGGCCGGTACGTGCACGGTCGTGCGCGGCATGACGCAGTCCGCGTCGTTCAACCAGTGGATCAACGAGTCCATCAACGGCCAGATGGACTCGGCCCGTAAGAACGCCACGATCATGATGCTGGACTTCCAGGACAACCCGGTGAAGCGGTACAACCTGCGCAACGCCTGGTGCAGCAAGATCGACACCAGCACCGTGAAGGCCGGGGAGGCGGCCGCGCTCACCGAGACCGTGACCATCACCTTCGAAGAACTGGTCATCGAGTAATGCGGCGTACGGCAGCTACGGCTCCCGCCCCGGCCGCGACCCCAGCCCCAGCCCCAGCAGCCGAGCCCGCGGCCCAGCGGTTGCGTACGGAGTTCCCCTTCGAGCTGCCGCGCGGCTATGTCGACGAGTCGGGCGCCGTGCACCGCGAGGGCGTGATGCGGCTCGCCACGGCCCGGGACGAGCTCGTGCCGCTGCGGGACGTGCGGGTGCAGGAGAATCCGGCGTTCCTGTCCGTGGTGCTGCTCGGCCGCGTGATCACCCGCCTGGGCACGCTGCCCGCGGTGCACGACGGGGTGGTGGAGCACCTGTTCGCCTCCGACCTCGCGTTCCTGCAGGACTTCTACCGGCAGATCAACGCCGAGGGCCACACCCGCGCGGGCGTCACCTGCCCGCACTGCGAGCAGCCGTTCGAGGTCGAGCTCGGCGGGAGCCGCCTGGGGGAATCGTGACGTACGCGACCGACCGGCTGCACGCGGAGATCGCGTACGTCGCCTACCACTTCCACTGGAGCCTGGAGGACATCCTGGACCTCGAACACCACGACCGCCGCGCGTACACCGAGCAGATCGCGGACCTCGTCACCCGCGCTTCGGCGGAGGGGTGACGGGCGGCATGGGACTTCTGGGACGACTCAGGGGCGGCGTGGGTCGGAGTCGGTCGGCTTCGGCCGACTCCGGGCAGCCGCATGCGGACGGCCCGGCGCCTGCGCCGCCCGAGCCGACGGGATCGGCTGACGGTGCCCACGCCGCGGGCTGGTCCGGGCTGCCGCCCCTGCAACGGGTCACCGCCCGGGCGACGGCGCCGGTCGCGGACACCGGCTTCGGCCACCGCCTGTCCACGTGGCAGAACCCCAGCTTCGGGGGGACCTTGTCCCATGCGGTGCTCGATGGGGCGCCGGGTGGGGTGGTCTCGATGGTGCCGTCTGTGGCCGGGACACCCGTTTTCGGACTTGAAGCGCCTTCGCGGTTCTTGCCTGTCGTGGCGTACGGAGAGGCGTACGGGGATGGCAGTGGCGGGGGCGTCGGGGTCAGTGGGCCGGATGGTGTTCGGTCGGCGGTGCCGTCGGTGCAGCGGGCGGCGCGGGCTTCGTTTCCAACGGTCGTGCCCCAGAGGGGAGTTGAGGTGAGTCCCGTACCGGCGGCATCCGCGGAGCGCGCGGCGGATCTGCCGGGAACGACGGAGGCCGGGGCGATGACAGGGGCGGTGCTGCCCGTGGCGTTGCGGTCGGCGGCGAAGGCTCGGTCGGCAGCGGTGGCGGGGGCGGTGGAGCGGAGCCCGGACGCTCAGGCGGTGGCGGTGGAGCAGAGCTCGCCGGACTCTCGTGTGCAGACCAGGGCGGTGCGCCGTCCGGCGGGCAAGGCGATGCTCAAGGCGCGGCGCGCAGCTGCCGTGCAGCGGCGGTCGCTGCCGGTGGCTCCTACTCCCGTGACATGGGAGCCGGGTGCCGCGCCCGGGGCGGATTCGGCCGTCCCGTTCACGGCTTCGGCCAAGGGGTCGGGCGCGTCTTCGTCTTCGTCCTCGTCGGTGGAGCCGGTGATCGAGATGTCGGCGGGTACGGTCGCTCCTCCCTCGGTCGAGAGCCTGGGCTCCGTCGTACCCGGGACGGCCGAGATCACGTCACCGAAGGGCCCGACGCCGCATCGGCCGCACCATGCGTCCGGTCACCCGTCCGGTCACGCGTCCGGTCACGCGGGGGCGAAGGCTGCCGCAGCCCCGGCCGCCGCTCCCCATGCCCTGCCGTCGCGGCGCGGCGGGGCGTCTGGTCCGGACTCACCTTCGGCTCCGGCTACGGCCCCGACCCGGGACCCGCTTTCGGACGCGAGGCAGCAGTCGGCACCTGTGCAGAGGAGTGCGCCGCCAAGAGCCCAGCGCACCGACGCGAGGAGCGCTCCGGGCGGAGACGCTGCCGGGCCGACGGCGACGGGGCTCGGCACCCCCGCGTCGGGCGAACCGCCGCCGATCGCGCGCGAGGCACGCCCCCGCAGCCGTCCGCTCCTTGGCGCGCCCGTTGCGGCGCCGCCTGCGGACGCCAGGCCACTCCTGGGGCGTGGCGCACCCGAGGGGCCGGGCAACGGCGCACCCGAAGGGCCGGGCAGCAGGGAAACCCCTGCTCGGGCCGGTCAGTTGGCCCCGGTCAAGGGCTCGGCGGAGACAACTCGGCCCGCCCCGCTGTCGACCGAGCCGGGACGATCCGGTCCGCCCACGGTGCACCCCGTGGCGGGCCCTGTACAAGGCGCCCCGTCGTCGACGTCTCCAGGTCCGGACAGCCGGGCGGCGAGCGACGCGGCGGCCGCTGGTCCGGCGGACCTGCCGGCACCGGCCACCCTCTCGGCACGGGCTGCCGGAAGGCGCACGGCCACGGAGGGCAAGGGGACGCCCTCCTCTCCCGCCCCTGTGGGCGTACGGCGCAGCTCGGCGACCGAACCCGGATCCACCCCACGGCCAACGACCCCCGTACAGAAGGCTCCTGGGAGGACCGGCAAGACAGGGAAGGCGGGAAGGACGGGGAGGACCGGGAAGACGGGAATGACGCCCGAGCCCACGGCGCAGGCCGAGCGGAAGGCGCGGACCGAGCGGAAGGCGCGGACCGAGCGGGCGGACAGGCGGGTCGACCAGGCTATGCGGCCGGGTGCGAACGAAGTGACGGCACCGGGCCAAGCACCGCTGGTGAACGGCGAGGAGGCCCAGGGCCCGAGCCCCGAAACCAGCCCCGGCCCCAGCCCCAGCCAGCGGCTCGCGCCCCGTTCCGTGCGCCCGCTCGCCTCCGCGCGTGCGCTGACCCCCTCGCTGGCGTACTCACCTGCCCCGCCCGTCGCAGGCTCGCGTCCGACCCCTCAACCCTCAACCGCCGTGCCCCTGCGTCGAGTTCGGCACGCCCGACCCTCCGTACAACCCACCGCTCGCACCGTGCAGCGTTGCGAGGGCAGCACCACAACCGCCAAGCCCCGTCGCCCCGCCGACGCCAGCTGTACGGAAACCCCGGCCGTACGCCGAGCCGTACCCCTACGACGCAGCACCAGCGCCGACTCTCCGACCGTTCTCGCGCCCTCAGCACCCCGCCACACCGCAAAACCGCCCCCGACCGTCCCGCTGTCAGGTCAAACCGCCCCAAGCACCCCACCGGCCGCACACCCCGTGCAACGCGCTGAGGCCACCCCCGCCGTCCCCCCGCCCACGGACACCGAAACGCCCGTACTCCCCACAGTCCAGCTCAAACGGCGGGCACGGCGCGCACCCCGGGCCCGGGCGAAAGCCCCTGCGACGACCCACACGTCTGACACCCCAGCCACAGACCCGTCATCCCAGGGCGTCTCACCCACAGCACCACCCACAGCCCCACCCACAGCTCCACCGTCCTACACCGAAGCCGTATCGACGTCGACAGCGACGCCGACGGCGACGGCGACGGCGACACCCCCACCCCCGTACACCCCCATCCCCGACGGAGAGTTCGACCCACGAGCCCTCACTGAGTTCCAGCTCGACGAACTCACCCACCGGCTCATCGGAAGGATCACCCGGAAGCTGCGGACCGAACTCCGGCTCGACCGGGAGCGCATCGGACAGCTGCGCGACCCACGGCACTGACCGACTGGCCGACCGCCCCTTGGCCCGCTTCCCGAACCCAGAAAGGCAGCTGGATGCCCAGCGATCTCGACCCGGCCTCCACCGTCTTCTTCACCCTGACCATCGACGGGGAGAGCCTGGGCTACTTCAACGGGTGCGAGGGACTGTCCTCCTCGGTGGAGATCGAGCAGCGTCACGAAGGCGGCAACAACGGGTTCGTCTGGCAGCTGCCGTCGCGGGTGACCTTCGCCACCATCCGTCTGACCCGGCCGCTGACCCCTGACACCGCCAAAGTAGCGGCGTGGATCTCCTCGATCACCACGGGGGTCACCCGGCCGACCGCCCAGATCGCCGCGTTGCGCGCCGACGGCACCGAGGTGGCCCGCTGGGGCCTGATCGACGTACTGCCGGTCAGTTGGCAGGGGCCACGGCTCGATCCGTCAAGTCCCGGTGTGGCGACGGAAGTTCTGGAGATCACCCACCACGGATTCACGGACTGAGCCGTACGACTGACCAGCAGGACCACAAGCACCAGCACCAGCAGCAAAGGGGAAGCAGCACATGGCAGGCAGAGGTGGCAGGGGCGCCAGGGGCGGTGCGGGCAAGAGTCTGGTGCGGGCCTCCTTGGCCATTCACGAGCCGCCGATCGGGCAGAGCACCACACCGGGCGCGCTGATCAAGAACTTCTCCTTCGACTTCAACCCGTCGCAGCTGGCGCTCAGTCGGCGCGCCCAGTGGAAGACCACGCCGACCGCCGCCGTGCGCGACGGCGCCGTACCGGAGTTCATGGGGCCCGAGCCGCGGGAGATGACCGTGGAGATCTTCCTCGACTCCTCCGACAAGCCCAGCGGCAATGGCGTCATGAAGAAGGTCGAGTCGCTCTTCTCCTGCTGCGAGGTGACGCGGAAGAGCATCGCGGCCAAGCAGCCCTCCACGCCGTGGGTGGTGTTCCAGTGGGGGTCGTTCAAGACGGCGCGGTTCACCGCGTATGTGTCCTCGGTGGACGCCACGTACTCCCTGTTCGGTACGACCGGGGTGCCGATCCGGGCCACCTGTCAGGTGCGGCTGCACGAGATCCCGACCAAGGCCAAGAGCCAGAACCCGACGTCGGGCGCGCTCACCGCGCAGCGCGTGCACCGGGTCGTCGCGGGCGACTCGCTGCAGTCCCTGGCCTGGCGGGAGTACGGGGACGCCACCGCGTGGCGCGCGATCGCGCGGGCCAATGACATCGACGATCCGGCCCGGCTGCCCACCGGGGCCGAACTCGTCCTTCCTGCCGCCGAGGAAGTGGGGGATCTCTGATGACCAAGGCGTCCTTCTCCAATGTCGTGCACGTGAAGCTGGGCGGGGCCAAGCTGCCCGACAAGGTCGCCGACGACCTCGTCGACGCGTGGGTGGACCTGGGGGCCGGAGTGCCGGGCGCGTTCCAGCTCACCTTCCGCGATCCGCACGGGCGGCTGCTCGGCGAGCAGAAGGTCAGGTTCGGCACGAAGGTCGTCATCGCGCCCGTCGCGGACGGCCGTGGCGCGCAGCAGCCGCTGATCACCGGCGAGGTCACCGGCATGGAGAGCGACTACGACGGCACCGGCACCTTCACCGTCATCCGCGGCTACGACAAGGGCCACCGCCTGATGCGGCAGCGCCGGGTCGCCGCGTACCGCAACCAGACCGCCTCCGACATCGCCCGCAAACTGGCCCGGCAGAGCGGCATCCCTCTGGGCAAGGTGACGGCCACCCGGACGGTGTACGAGTTCATCAGCCAGGCCAACGTGTCCGACTGGGACTTCCTCTCCCGTCTCGCGGACGAGAACGGGATGGTGATGTCCCTCGACGCGCGGGGGAAGTTCCGGTTCGTCAAGCCGGACCCCGCGGCCAAGGCGCCGCCGACGAGCATGGAGGGCGACAAGAGCCCCTTCGTGCTGCACGCGGGCAAGGACGTGCTGCGCTGCCGGGCGGCCATCTCCGCCGCCGAGCAGATCGGCAAGGTCGAGTCGCGCGGCTGGGACGTCACCACGAAGAAGGCGGTCACCGCCACGGCCACCGCCACAAGCACGCGGTCCGTCGCCATCGGGCAGCAGCCCGCGGAGGCCGCCAAGGCGTTCACCGCGCAGAAACTCGTCGAGACCCGGATGCCGTACGACAAGCAGTCCGAGGTCAAACACGCGACGGACTCCCTGGCCGACGATCTGACCTCGTCCTTCGCCGAGTTGGAGGTCACGGCCCGCGGCAATCCCGCGCTGCGCCCCGGCCTTCCGGTGACGCTCAGGGACGTGGGCGTTCCCTTCGAGGGCAAGTACACGGCCACATCCGTACGGCATGTCTTCTCCGATGACGCTCCGTACCAGACCTGGGTGACCGTCAGCGGCCGCCAGTGGCGCTCCCTGTACGGCCTGACCTCCGGTGGTGACGGTGCCGCCGCGGCCAAACTGCCCAGCGTGGCGGGCGCCCTGGTCACCGACGTACAGGATCCGCTCAAGCAGGGGCGGGTGAAGCTTCAGTTCCCCTGGCTCGACGAGACGTACGTCAGCGACTGGACCCGCACCGTGCAGCTGGGCGGCACCGCGGGCGGCGGGATCTTCCCCCTGGACGTCGGCGACGAAGTGGTCGTCGCCTTCGACCGTGGGGCCCTGGACCATCCCTTCGTCATCGGCGGCCTCTACAACGGCCGGGACAAGCCGACGCCCGTCAAGGACGTCCCGCTGCACGACGGCGTACGCAAGAAGGCCGTCCGGCACACGCTGTCCGACCGCCAGGGCAACCGGGTCGATCTGCTCAGCCAGCAGTCCCGCAGCCGTAAACAGGGCGTCCGCGTCGCCAGCGGCGACGACAAGCTCACCATCAACCTGGACCGCACCAAGACCGAGATCACCGTGACCAGCAAGGGGGCGGTCCGGATCAAGGGGGGCGGCGCGGTCTCCGTGGACGCGGGCGGCAGGCTCGACCTGCGCGGCGGACAGGCCGTCTCCATCCGCAGCGGCGGCCCGCTCACGCTGCAGGGCCAGGGGGCGGTCACCCTCGGCTCGCTCGGCGGGCTCGTCAACGTGAACGCGGCGGGAGCGGTGAGCCTCCGGGCCGCGGGCGCCGCGTCCATCGCCGCCGGGGGCGCCGCGACGGTCAACGCGGGCGGGACGGTGCAGCTCCAGGCCGCCGCCAACCTGGGCCTGCGCGCCGCCACCCACCTGATCAACGGGGTGGTCCTGGTGAACAACAAGCCGTATCCGATCCCGTGAGATCCCGTGAGGGCACGGCAGTGCGTGTGGAGAAGGGAAGTGGCTCGCTGATGGCCGAGCAGTTCGTCGGGTCCGGCTGGGGGTTTCCGCTGCGGATCGGGCCCACCGGGGGCATCGCCCTGGTCAGCGGAGAGCTGGAGATCGAGGAGGCCATCCGCCTCGTGCTCGCCACCGCGCCGGGAGAGCGGCCGCAGCGCCCCGAATTCGGCTGTGCCATCCACGACTTGGTGTTCGCACCGGTCAACGAGGCCACCGCGGGCCGTATCCAGCACGAGGTGTACGCGGCGCTCGACCGCTGGGAGCCGCGGATCGAGGTCAATGACGTCGAGGTGACCGCGGGCGCCGACCTGGGCGTGCTCTATATCGACGTGCGCTATGCGATCCGCGGCACCAACAACCCGCGCAGCCTGGTCTTCCCGTTCTACGTCATCCCCTCCCACGACGAGCCGGGCGGGCCCGGTGAGGGCGACATGACCGCGGGCGGCACGGGCACCTCCGGCGCGGGCACGTCTGTGGAAAGCGAGAGCGAAGACTGATGACACTGCCCTCCCCGAACCTCGACGACCGTCGCTTCCAGCAGTTCGTCGACGACGCCAAGCGCTACATTCAGCAGCGCGCACCGGAGTGGACGGATCACAACGTCTCCGACCCCGGCATCACGCTCGTCGAGACGGTCGCGCACATGGCCGACCAGATCGTCTACCGGCTCAACCGGGTGCCGGAGAAGAACCATCTGGCGTTCCTCGACCTGATCGGCATCACGTTGTTCCCGCCGTCGGCCGCCCGTACCGACGTCACGTTCTGGCTGTCCGCCCCGCAGGAGGAGGCCGTGCTCCTTCCGGTCGGCACCGAGGTCGCCACCCTGCGTACGGAGAGCGAGGAGGCAGTCGTCTTCGCCACCGAGCGCGAACTCACCGTCGTACCCTGCGAGTTACGCCACCTGATGGTGCAGCACCAGGGGCAGCGGGTCACCGACCGGACCACCGATCTGGCCGAGGGCAAGGACCTGATGTGCTTCGCGGAGGCGCCGCGGCCCGGCGACTGTCTGCTGTTCGGCCTGAGCGCCGCCGTGCCGCACTGCGCGATCGCCCTGGAACTCGACAGCCGCGTCGACGGCGTCGGCGTCGATCCGCGGCAGCCCCCGCTGGTCTGGGAGGCGTGGACGGAGGACGGCTGGGCGGCCTGCGAGGTCGACCGGGACGGCACCGGCGGCCTCAACCGGCCCGGCGAGGTGGTCCTGCACGTCCCCGGCGGCCACGCCGCATCGCGTACCGGCGGACAGCAGGCGGGCTGGCTGCGCTGCCGCGTCACCGAACCCCGGACGGAACAGCCCTTCTACACCACCTCGCCGACCGTGCGCTCCGCGGAGGCGTGCACGCTCGGCGGCACCACCCGCGCCGTGCACGCCGAGCCCGTGTACGACGAGGCGCTCGGGGAAGCCACCGGCCTGCCCGGCCAGCGGCTGCGGCTCGCCCATGCGCCCGTGGTCGGCGACGACCCGCCCGTGCTGCTGCAGAGCTCCGAGGGCGAGGGCTGGCAGGACTGGCAGGTCGTGCCCCACTTCGCCGCTTCCGGGCCCGACGACCGGCACATCACCCTTGACGCCGCCACCGGAGAGCTCGCCTTCGGGCCCGCGGTGCGGGAACCCGACGGCTCGCTGCGGCAGTTCGGAGCGCTGCCCGCCAAGGGCGCCGTGCTGCGCGCCCGCCGCTACCGGATCGGCGGGGGCCGGGCCGGGAACGTGGCCCGGGGCGCCGTGCAGGTCCTGCGCGACTCTGTCCCGTACGTCTCCGAAGTGGTCAACCGGGAGGCGGCGCGCGGCGGCGTCGACGGTGAGACGGTCGAGGAGGCCAAGACCCGCGCCCCCATCTCGCTGCGCGCCCAGGAGCGCGCCGTCACCCTGCGCGACTACGAGGAGCTGGCCCGCCGCGCCGCGCCCGAGACCGCCCGCATCACCTGCCTGGAGGGCGACGAGAGCGAGCACGGCGCCTATGCGGTACGGGTGTTGGTGGTGCCGCAGGCCGTCCCCGACCCCGGGGGCCGCCTGCGCTTCGAGCAACTGGTCCCTGGCGAGGCCCTGTTGCGCCGCATCACCCGCCACCTCGACGAACGGCGGCTCATCGGCACCCGGCTCGCGGTCGGTCCGCCGTACTACCAAGGCGTCACGGTCGTGGCCACCGTGCACGCCTTCCCCGGCGTCGACACCGACCGGGTACGGCGCCGGGCGCACGACGCCCTCTACCGCCACCTCGACCCGCTGACCGGCGGCGCCGACGGCACCGGCTGGCCCTTCGGACGCCGGGTCCAGGCCGGGGAGATCTACGCCGTGCTGCAGCGCGTCCCCGGTGTGGAACTCGTCGACCAGGTCCGCCTGCACCCCGCCGACCCGCTGACCGGCAAACGCGGCGACCCCACCGACCGCATCGACCTCGAACCGCCCGCCCTGGTGTTCTCGTACGACCACCGGGTGCGCGTGATCGGAGACGGCACATGAGAGGGTCCATCGACGGCCTGAGCTCCTCCGCGCCGCTCGGCCTGACACTGCCCGCGATCTTCGCCGACGACCAACTGGCGCAGCACTTCGTGGCCGGACTCGACGAGGTCGTCGCGCCCATCCTGAACGTCCTGGACTGCCTGGACTCCTACTTCACGCCCGCCCTCGCCCCGGCGGACTTCACCCGCTGGCTCGGCGCCTGGGTGGGCGCCGAGACCGACGGCAGCGAACCCGAGCACCGTCTGCGCGCGGCCGTCGAGGTCGCGGCCCAGCTCCACCGCATCCGCGGCACCCGCCGCGGCCTTTCCGAGACCATACGGCTCGCGTTCGGCGTGACACCGGAGATCACCGAGAGCGGGGCCGCTGCCTGGAGCGTGCGCCCACGCGGCGCCATCCCCGGCGAACCCCGCCCCCGCCTGCACGTCTCCCTGCGCCTGCCCGCCCCGACCCCCGCGGACGAACACCGCCTCGACACCCTCGTGGCCGCCGCCCGCCCCGCCCACATGCCCTACACGGTCCAGGTGACCACCGCAGAGAGGAGCACGGAACAATGAACAGCCAGACCTCCGGCACCGGGTCCGGGCGGAGCGCCGGACGGAACGGCCCCCTCAACTGCCCGGACTGCGGCGTACGAGCGGAGCCCGGCCAGTCCTTCTGCGACTCCTGCGGCGCGGTCCTCGGCTGGACGGCTGAGCAGCCGGTGAACGCGGAGCCCCCGGAGATCGCGCAGACCACGCAGGCCGCGCAAACCGCGGGAGGCGTCGGGACCAGGGTGGGCGCGGAGGCGGCGGGGACGGCGACGACCGGCCCGGCACCCAGCGGCCAGGACCAGGCGGACATGGGTACTCCCCCGAGCGGCGCCGACGGGGCCGACGGGGCCGACGCACCGGTCCCGTCGACCCCACCGGCGCCGCCGACGCCGCCGACGAACCCGGATGACACGGTGGCGCGGGCCCGCTCCCTCCTCGTACCGGTCGAAGACCCGGACTCCCCGCAGTCGCCACCCCCATCGGTGACCCCAGTCCTACCGGGCCGTCCGGATGCGGACCACCCCCAAGTCCGCGCCCCAGCAAGGGAGTCGGATGAACGCGGCGGGGTGCCCTGCCCCTGGTGCGCCACCCCCAATCGCCCCGATCGGCATTTCTGCGGTAGCTGCGCCATGCCGATGTCCCGTCATGAGGACGCCGCACCACCGGTGGGCCCGCGGCCCTGGTGGCGCCGCCTGCTCAACTCCCGTAACGAGGAAACACCCTGGGCCGGAGACCGGCCCCGGTTGCGCCGCGGCTTCGGCCGCATCTTCAACTGGATCGTCGGAGCTGTCGTCCTGGGGCTCCTTGCCGTGGCCGCACTCAACGCCAACACGGCCTACCACGCGGTGCGCGACCACTTCGCCAAGCGGGCCCCGGCCGCCCCCAACTCGGTCAAAGCCTCGCGCTCCTTCCCGGGCCACAAACCCCAACTGGCCTTCGACAAGCTCAACAACACGTGGTGGGGCCCCGGGGTGAACCAATCCGGTGCGGGCGAATGGGTAGAAGCCCGCTTCGAACAGCCCACCCGCCTCCTCGACGTCATCATCACGCCGGGCATCTCCGCCCGAGCCGACCAGCTGTCGAAGTCAGCTCTACCGCACCGCGTGGAAGCGACCATCACCAAGCCCGACGGTAAGAAGGAGACCCATTTCCTCACCCTCGACCAGGGCGCGGGAGGCCAACTCCGCCCCTTCAAGGTCGGCTCCGTCAGCGCGGTCCGGTTCACCGTACGCTCGTCCTATGCGGCCTCCGACGACAAACAACTCTCCATAGCCGAGATCGAGTTCTTCGGCCCGTCGAACGGCGGCAGCTAGCCGGAGGGAGGGGCAAGGCAGGTAAGGGCAAGGCAGGTAAGGACAGGGCAGGGATCAGGGAGCGATCTTCTTCCAGAAGCACACCCGGTCCTGGCCGGGCCCGTCGTAATCCGTATGTACGGGGAGCCCGTTGACCTCGCGGTCCCCTGCGGCCCACACACCCGTACACCAGGCGGCTGTTGGCGGCGGTACCGCGCCTTGGGTCGCCGAACCCGAGGAGGACCCCGCTCCCCCAGCGGCTGCTCCCCTATCGGCTGCTCCCCTGGCGGCGGGCCTGGATCCGGTCCAGTGAACCCGGGCGAAACCGTCGGCCTCGTGGGCGAGTCCGGTTCCGGCAAGTCGACGGTGGCCCAGGGTGGCGCTCGGTCTGGTCCCGCCGTCCAGCGACTCGGTGTCGATTTTCGGCACCGACCTGCGCCGGGCCCAGGGGTGTGCGCGCCGCCGCCTGCTCTCCGGGATGGGCGTGGTGCTGCAGGACCCGGTCGCCTCGCTTGACGCGCGGATGAGCGTGGCGCAGTGCGTGGCCGAGCCGCTGCACGTGCACCGGCGCGGCATGCCGACGGCCGAGCGGCGGGCCAGAGTGGCGGAAGCCCTCGAACGCGTCGGACTTGCCCGGGAGTTGGCGGGCCGCGGCCCCCGGGAGCTCTCCGGCGGCCAGCGGCAGCGGCAGCGGCAGCGGCAGCGGCAGCGGCAGCGGCAGCGGCAGCGGCAGCGGGTGAGCCTGGCCCCGCGCGCTGGTGCTCGAACCACGGCTCCTTGTCGCGGACGAGCCGACGAGCGCACTGGACGTGAGTGTGCAGCAGACCGTGCTCAAGGTGATCACCGAGTTGCAGCGCGAACTCGGGTTCGCATGCCTGTTCGCGTCCCACGATCTCGCCGTCGTGCAGCAGTTCGCGCCGCGCGTCGTCGTGCTGCGGGCAGGGTGCGTCGAGGAGCAGGGGCCGACCGGATCCACCCTCCTGAGCCCGGGCACGGAGTACACGCGCCGACTCGTCGCCGCCGTGCCCGTACCGGATCCGGTGGTGCAGCGCCGACGGCGCGGAGCGCGGGATGTCCACGACCGCCGACGGAAGGGGAGTCACCGCGTGACGCCGCCACCGGAGGTACTCGCGGGCGTCGACATCGGCGGGACGACCTCCCAAGCGGTCCTGTGCACGGCCGACCTCGCCGTCACCGACCGGATCGAGGTGCACACCCCGGCGGCCGAGGGCGGGCAGGCGATGGTCGACGCCGCGCTCTCCGTCGTACGGCACCTGCTCGGCCGTACGCCCCCACGGTTGCTCGGCGTCGGGGTCGGCGTGGCGGGCGTCGTGGACACGGCTGCGGGGCGGGTGCTCGTGGCCAGCCGGTCCTTCCGTGACTGGGCCGGTTTCCCGGTGGCGGCGGCGGTCGAGAAGGAGCTGGGCCTTCCGGCGTTCCTCGACAACGACGTCAACGCGTTCCTGCGGGGTGAGGTGGCGCGCGGCGCGGGCGAACGGCACGTGCTCGGGATGACCCTCGGTACCGGGGTCGGCGGGGCGCTGTGGCTGAACGGCGCGCTGCACGACGGGCCGCACGGCGCGGCCAGCGAGATCGGTCACGTGCCCGGCTTCGGCGACCTGCCCTGCACCTGCGGGGGCCGCGGCCACCTGGAGACCCTCGCCTCCGGCCGGGCCATCGCCGCCCGCTACAGCGAGCGCACCGGGCTGGACCTCACCGCTCGGACGGTCGCCGACGCGGCGGGACAGGGCGATGCGGACGCGGGCGCCGTGTTCACGGACGCGGGCGCCGCCGTGGCCCGCGCCCTGCTGATCACGGCGGGCCTCCTCGACATCACGACCTGCGTGATCGGCGGGGGCGTCAGCAAGTCGTGGCGCCTCCTGGAGCCGTCGGGCGCCTCCTGGAGCCGTCGATCCACACCGCCCTCACCACCGAACCCCCCGTCAGCGGGCATCCGGTCCGGGCCCTGCCCGCAGGCCTGGGCGACGCGGCGGTCCCGATCGGTACTGCGGTCCCGATCGGTACCGCGGCCCCGGCGGGGCGGAGCTCGGGGTGGTATCGCGGGGGTAGGGGCGGCGTGGCCGGGTGGGCTCGCGTTCAGGAGTGATGGTCTGGAGGATCAGAGGTCTCGGGTGTCGGGGCGGTGCGCGGTGGCTTCGGCGAACAGTCGGCGATAGAAGGGGCCAAGTCCCCTGGGGATGGTCAGGGACCGGAACGCCTCCTCCGCCGTCAGGAGACGGCGGTGAGCCATCTCGAAGCGTGGGTCCCACGGGTCCAGGCGCACCTCCGCTCGCCACATCGACCGGATCAGCACCAGCCCTTCCTGCGGACCTCGTACGCACATGCCCCGGCTGAACCCGAGAAGCCGGGCATGCATCACCTCGGCGCAGGCTTCCTCTTGGACCTCGCGGCGCATCGTGTCCGCCCACTGCTCGTGCCGCTCGGGTCGACCGGCGGGCAGGCCCCATCGCTGTCCGTCCGGGCTGACCACGACGATCCGGTCACCCGCCACGCACACCGCCTCCGCGCCATGTGGCGAACCCGAGGGCGGGTCTGGTGGTGGATACCACGCGACGTGCCATAGCTGGCCGTTGATGGATGCGGTGAAGTCGGCGCCGTTGCCGGCGATTTCGTCCATGGTTCGCTCCAGCGAGGGGATCGAAGCGGCTACGGAGAGCGCGTCGACCCTCTCACGGGCCGATCATGATCTGTACGGCACCGACCCTGCGGCCGCCGCCCTCGATGGGTACGTCTTCGAGTTCGGGCAGCGGCGGCAGTGGCTGCCCGGTCGCGCGCAGGGCGGCGACGGCGGTGGCCGTGGTGGCTCGCGGACTGCCGTCGACCGCCTTGACCGCGACGGTCGTGCCGTCGCCGAGCGCGGCGAGCAACACGCCCTCCGCGCCGCTCTTGGCGAGCGATCCGGGGACCAGCTGGGCGAAGCGGGTGCCGAGGTGGCCGGTGCCGCCGACGTACTCGGGGAACTCCCGCATCGCCTCGGCCACCGCCCGTTCGGGACTGCCCGGCCCTGCGGTGGCGAGTGCCGCGCCGGCGCGCGCCAGGCCCGACAGGGGCAGGGCCGGACAGGGGGCACCGCAGCCGTCGACGACGACGGTGTCGATCACCGCTCCGGAAAGGCGGGCCAGGGTGTCGCGCACCTGCCGCTGCACCGGGTGGTCGGGTTCGGGGTAGGTGGTGGTGTTCCAGCCCTGGCGGACGCTGGCGGCGAGCATCGCGGCGTGCTTGCCGGAGCAGTTCATCGTGACCGGCTCCGGGCCCCGTCCGGCACGCACCCACGCATCGCGGGCGTCGGTGTTCCTGGGCAGGTCCGGCACGTTGCGGAGCGCGGCGCGCGTCAGTCCGCAGCCGTGCAGGATCGTGTCGACCGCCTCGGTGTGGAAGGGCTCGCCGGTGTGGCTGCCGCAGGCGACGGCGAGTGTCCGGCCTGACAGTGCGGCCCCGGCGGTCAGCGAGGCCAGTGCCTGGAAGGGCTTGAGGCTGGAACGGGGCAGGATGAGGACGTCCGGATCGCCCCAGGCCTCCTTGACGGTCCCGTCGGGCGCGACGACCACGACGTGCCCGAAGTGACGGCTCTCCACGAAGCCGCCGCGGACCACCCGGGCCAGTTCGACGGCCCCGGTTCGCTCGGCCTGCTCTGCCATGCGGCGCCTCCTTCGATCGCGAGCACGGCCGCTCCCGCGCCGCGCAGGTCCTCGCCGTGCAGCTCCTCGCCGTGCAGGTCCTCGGGCACCGCGAAGGTGCCGTCCCGGCCGGTCTGCACCGCCGCGGTCCGCCCGGTGCCTGCCAGCACGTGGTGCGCCCGGCCGCGAGTGCGGCCACATCGGCGGACGGCACGAACACCCCGCGGCCCGGGTCCAGATCGGCCACGTACAGCGTGCCCTCGCGGGTGGTGCAGCACACGGGGTGCCCGGCCGGGTCGGTGTGCCACCGTCACGGCTGACTGCCGTGGCTGGCAGGCGAGTTGACGGTCAGCCACCCCCCCAGCGCGTGCAGGCGCGCGACCTGGTTCTCGGGCAAGGAGCCGTCCGCACGGGGGCCGACGTTGATCAGCAGGTTGCCGTTCTTGGCCACGGTGTCGAGGAGCAGGTGGATCAGGTCGGCGCCGGTGATGAGGTGCCGGTCGTCCTCGGCGGTGTTGTGTCCGAAGGACTGGCCGAGGCCCCGGCCGGCCTCCCACACCCGGTCCGTGGTCCGGCGACCCGCCGCTCGCTGACGTACTCGCGGGTGGTACGCCGAAGTAGGCACGCCCCACCAGTCGTTGACGAGGTCGTGGGGCCCCGACGGTCATCGAGACCGAGGCCAAGGGCTGTTACGTCGTCCACTGTGGCTGGCGAACACGAATACCGTGGAGCTGAACCTGGGCAAGGTCCAGGTGTGCGGGCGGGCGGAGTAGCCCGTGCCGTCGTAGCACCAGAGATCCATCTCCCCGCCGCCTTCCCTCAGTTGTCAGTGCCATGCCCTACCTTCGGACCGCATGGACGCCAACTATGCGGGCTGGGACGCCTATTACGCGGGCAAGGACACACCGGAGGGCACGCCCGCCCACTCCCTGTACCTATGGATCGAGTACCTGCATGAACTCATGGACCGGCTCTGCGACCAGTTCACCGGCGAGGACTGGGAGCACGACTACTCGATCGATTCTCTGAAGGTCCTGGAGGAGGAACTCGTCACCCGCTGCGGGACGGGTGACGGTACGGACGCGACCGCCATGTTCATGGAGTCCCTGGCGGGCTATTTCGGCGAAGCGCTTCTACGGGCAGGCGGCGGGCGCTGGGTGTGGGACGCGAGCGCGGGTGCCTCAGGGCTGCCCGCCGTACAGACGGATCCCTCGCTCGGCCTGGAACCGATCGTTCCGATGCTGCTCGTCGGCCAGGCGGTCTACGAGAAGACGCGGAACATCTTCACCACGGTCGCCCTGCGTCTGCGCAAGGCGACCGTGGACCACGCGGCGGCGCACCCGGGGTGGAAGCCGCAGCGGGTCCGTACGCCGTGGGTGCGCCGCCACGAGCTGGACGCGTGCAGCGGCAGGTGGAAGCAGTGGCCCGAGGAGTGCCGGTACGCCTACCGCACCTGGTGGGCGGACAAGGCAGGCGGAGGCGTCCAGCGATGGGACTTTCAGGCCGCGTCGCTCGACGCCCTCGAGGAGCTGCTGCGCAACCGCCTCAGGACGGTCGAGAAGTACGACAAGGTCGCGGGCCGGAACTTCTGGACCATGGTCGCCTGGTACATCGGTGAGTACGTGGTCCGCCACAAGGACGCCAGCTGGCAGTACCGCGCGGCCAACCCCGAGGCACCGGCCGGGACTTGGTACGCCAAGGACTCCTACTGGACGGACTCCGCGTTCGTCGCCCAGCGGCTCCGTTACGACGGCCATGCCGAGCACCCCGGCGCAATGGTGCGCGACGTCCTCGCGGGCGCGAGCCTGCGCGAGGTGGTGGACCGCTTCCCGGACCCCGTCACCAAGCCTGCCGCCCCTGAGTCCCTCGACGAGCCCGCCGACCCCGCTTCCTGCGACGGGAGTGCCGTCGACCCCTGGCCCAAGCTCCTCTGGCCGCTCGCCGCCCCGGAGCACCTGCCGCCGCCCCTTACCCCGCGGCAGCGCGAGGAACTGGCCGAGGAGGCCCGGCAGTTGGAGGGGGACCCCGTCCTCGGGCCCAGAACGGCCGCCAAGCCCCGACGGATCACCTACATACGGGTAGCCGAAGTCCTCACCGACCTCGGCATGATCACCCAGGAGAAGGCCCAGAGCGTCCTGGACGACTTCAGGGACTTCGCGCACCACACACTGGATGGTCCCCGTGACATCGCCGGCACGCTTGAGGAATTCGGCGTGGCCGTCAGTATCCACGCCGATGACGTCGACTTCGCCGACGAGCACTACGCCTGGCTCCTGGACGAAGCCGCGGCGCTCACCGGAGGGAAGGTCACCGTCGCCAACTATCGCTTCGACAAGGAGGACGAGGACGACGAGGAGGACGGCCGCGGGACGCTGTACTTCGACCGCAACGGCGAGGAGCTCTCCTTCTGCATAGAGCAGGAATCAAACGATTACCTCGACATGGGCGCAGCCCAGGCCGCGATCGAAGCGCTCAGCCCTGACGACGACCCCCGGTCCTTCCGCTGTGTCGACAACGGCCCCACGAACCCTCCCGGAACCAGGGACGACATCATGGTCCTGGCGACCGCCGAGCAACGCGACGGACTTCTCCAGCACTTCGGCATCGCGTTCCACGAACCGTGGTGAGGCGCGGCAGTCCCCACCTAACCTTGTCGTTGGAACAGCTACCGACGTGGTCGCCGCCCAGTCGCCCCAGACGGCACCAGCGCGAGCTACCGGCGACACACAGCAACGGCGGTGAAGTTCGTCCGGCCTGAGAGAGCCGATTGACGGGAGGGCTCCCGCAACCGGGCTTTGCCTCGGTTGCGGGAGCCCTCGTCTTCCCAGGATCAGCGGGCTAGGTCAGCCCCAAGGTCCTGGGTACGTCGTGACCGGAGCTGCTGCTACAGGTCGCGGTCAATCTTGTTCTCCGGGACCTGCTCCCGCTGCCTGTTCTGGTCGTTCTCGATGGTGTACATCGCCCTCTGACCGCTGCCCTGGACGTTCTGGATCGTGCCCTGGCACTTCTGGTCCTGTTCGTTCCGGTACTCGACCCGCTGGCCCTCGTTATGAGGCATGGAACTCTCCACTTTCCGATGTAGGCGGGCAAGACCTGGCCCGGCTCTTCGGCGCGGACCCTCTCGCCCGGCGCCCGCTCCATCGCGATGCGCAGTATCAGGCCACCAGGTGAGCGCATGACCGGCGACCCCGGAGAGCCGGATGGGGGAACCTTGCGACAAGAGCCCTCACGGACCCCTACCGGTTTCACTGTCGGGAGGGTAGCCGGATCGCTTCGCCGTGATCCGGCCCCCTCAGCACCGGACGTGCGCCACTAAGCCCATCCGGCTCAAGCAAGCCTCAAAGACGTTGCAGGTCAGCAGGGTTGTATGGCCCGTTTGCAGGCGTCTTGAGACGGCCTGTGGTCAGTGTTCCTGGACGCCGGTGCTGTCGTGGATGAACAGGGTCCGGGTGTCCGAGGTGCTGTAGCGCTCCTTGACCTCGAACTCGTCCGCGGTACCGGCCACCGGTGCGTCCGGCGGTTCGAAGTACAGGACGTAGGTCTTGGCCGTGTCGGACTGGCTCTCCAGCTGGAGCCATCCCAGGTAGCCCGCCGCGGGAAATGTTCCGGTCGCCTTCACCGTGACCGTACTGGGTGAGCGAGTGACCGTGAACTGGGCCGTGCCGAGCTCAAGGCGTTTGAGACCGCCCTCCCGCCAGCGCTTGAAGAGATCGATCCATTCCTGTGGCCACGGCCCGCCGAGCGCGGTCGGCGGCATGTTCCCGTCCTCCAGGCGGTCGAGGATGTGCTCGGCGTGCTCGACCACCTGGTCGTACTCCCAGAGGTCAAGGCCATGGGGAATCATGTGATCGCGGTCGGTCGCGCTGAACATGGGCCGGATGTGCAGCTCGTACACCGGGGTGCGCATCAGGAGTACACCTCCATGCGCACGCCCTTCAGCTCGACCTCGTCGAGGGGCGGTACGGGGTGCGGGGGCAGGCCGGTCGCGCTGGGTGCGGGGATGAACTGCAGGCTGAACACCAGGTCGGCACCGGCCGCCCCGTGCGAGTCCACCGCGCGCGTCACGTCGAAGCGCGCCGTACGCGAGACGGGGTGGTGGGCGACGGGCGGACCGTCGTGATGGTGGCCGTGGCCCGAATGCATGTGCGGGTGGGCGCGCCACAGGGTCACGTAGCCGACACCGAACCGACGCGTGAACTCGCTGTCGTCGGGCTGGAAGGGGACCTCGGAGGGATGCACGAAACCGCGCAGCATGTAGCTCCCGGTGTTCGGCACCTTGAGCTCGTCGAGCCGCACGAGTAGCCGCTCTCCCCGGGTCTCAGGCACCGTGACCCCGAGCCGTACGAGCTCCTTGTCCTGCAGCTCCGTCACGAGGTCGGCGTCGCCGAGCGGCATGAGCGGCTCGGTCGCCAGCAGATTGATCGGGGCCGGGGGTGGCACTGGCGCGGTGAACGCTGCTTTGAGCTGCTCCGTGTACTCGTACTCGTAGTCGAGGTCCGCGATTTTGGTGAAGTCGGAAACCTTGTTCTTGGGCTGCGTCGTGAAGCCTCGCAGTACGTGGTCCGGCGAGGTCAGCGGCGGTGTTCCGTTGCGGTGCTGCCACTCGGCCCACATCAGGTCGATGAAGCAGTGGAAGCTGAAGTAGATCGCGTCCTCGGCCGCTGCCGAGGGGTTCGCCATTTTCCCGCCGATGTAGAAGCTGTGCATCGTGTCGTGCGGACCGCTTTCGAGCCGTCCGGTGTCGCCGAAGGGATCACCGTCGGGATAGCCCGCGAATTCCTTCTGGTTCGTCTCCGTAGTGACGATTTCGAGCGTGTTCGGCGGCAGCGGCGTGGCCGTGGAGTTGCGCGGGGATTTCAGTCCGGGCTTCTTGAATGCGAGGGGGAATTTTTCGGGTGCCTGCTCGCTGATCCAGTCCCAGTACGGAATGGTGACGTGCTGTGTGCGCGGCGGGTCGGCCGCTCGGAGCAGCTCTTCGAAGTAGTGCAGGTGTGCCCGGTGCCAGGGCAGGAAGAGGTCGCTGCCGTGCTCGCAGGGGCCCGCGGAACCGTTGTGCAGATCCGCCTGGAACGCGTACCCGGTCGGATCTTCTTCGTTCGCCTCCGAACGCTGCCGCAGAATGTCGAGCGCGTGGATATAGTCATCCAATTCCGCGTCGGTAAGCGAGTTGATGTCTTTGCGGACCTTGGGCATTTTGCCTCCCGTGGGGCGTAGCTGCGGCGGGCAGTTCGCCCGCCTGCTTCAACCAGGTGCCGTGCGGCGCCAGGCGGACCAGGGGCGCGCCGTGCTCCAGGTCGTGCTGCTGGCTGGACTTATTGCGGGACATGTCGGGGGGCGGTTCCGCACGATCAGCGGCCGCGCGGGGCGGCACGCAGGAGTCAACGCCGGGGCCTGGGCGGTGAGTTCGTCGCGTGGACCGCAGCAGCCGCCCCCAATTCGCCAGCGCCGGCCACGACTTCACCCCGACGAACTCAACCCTGAGGCCACCGCCGCGCCCTGCTGGATCTGACCGCTGTGGCCGAGTGCGGTGGCGGCGGCCTCGAAGCCGGACGTGGCTCAGTTCCCGACCGGGGCGAGCACGACGAAGTCCGCGTTCGACGGATCGAGGCAGACGGCCAGCCGGCCGACGTCCTCTGCGTCATCAGGCCCCATCTGCACGCTGCCGCCGTTCTCGGTGACCTTGGCGACCGCGGCGTCGCAGTCAGTGACGTTGAAGACCGGGTGCCAGTACGGTCGTCCATTCGCCAGGGCGAGGTCCTCCTTGGAGAGTTGCATGACGCCGCCCTGCATGCGCTCCTCGGGAAGTCCGCCGGGGGTGATGAGGGAGTACGTGCCCCCGCCGCCGGGCAGCTCCATGTCGCTGAACCGCCAGCCGAAGAGCCCACCGTAGAACTCCTTCGCGGCCGCGGCGTCGCTTGTGTAGAGCTCGGTCCAGGACAGCGAGCCCGGCTGGTCCACCTGCTCGGCGCCCTTGTTCTTTCCCGGCTGCCAGACGGCGAACTGGCCCCCCAGCGGGTCGCTGTACTGCGCCATCCGACCCCAGTCGTCGAGGTCCATCGGTGCCACCCGTACGGTGCCGCCGGCACGCTCCACGGCCTGGGTCGTGGCGTCCGCGTCGGTGACGGTGAAGTAGATCATCCAGGCGGAGCGCGCCCCCTTCTCGGTGAGCTTGCCGAGCCCGGCGACGATCTTGCCGTCGTTCCGGAACATTCCGCCTTCCATGCCCTCCCCGTCGCCCATGGCCTCGTAGTCCCACCCGAGCACGGCGCCGTAGAAGGCCGCGGCGGCGGGGACATCGGGAGCGCCGAGGTCGAGCCAGCAGGGGGAGCCCTGGACGAAGTCCGTGGTGATCATGGCGGTGATTCCCTTCCGTACATCGTGTGTGAACCCAGCGTGACACCGGGCACTGACACTCGCCCGTCGGCCGCGCTCCGTGGGCGGCGCGGCACGGCGGGATCGGCCACCGAGGCATCGGGCACCATCCTCAGCGACTGCCGCAGGGCCTGCGGGGGTGCCCCCGAATCGCCCCGGGGCGAATGCCCGAGCGGGCAGCCCGCCTGGCTCCGTCCTGGCACTCGTCCGTCCCGGGCGGCCGCGGCTCTGGCGCTCACCGGCGGCTCAGTACTTGAACTTCCGGGCCGTGGCCACGAGATCGCAGACGACGCCGGCATATCAACCGCGGCATGCCCGGACGGCATTACGGCAATTCCCTCGTACCCCACTGACCACCGGCCCCTGAGCCCGACCGTCCGTGGCCGCCGGGCCCCCGCCCCTCCCTGCGCCTGCTGCTGCAAACCCTTGGCCTGGTCTTTGATCCGGTCCCACGTCGATCCGGTCCCACGTCGATCCGGCCCCACATCGCCACGGCAGCACACTCTCGGCTTGGCCTCCGGTGTGGCTCAACACCGGCCATGGGGTTTGGGTGGCCGGTTCGTGGCGTGTGCGGGGTTGGGGGATGGCAGGATCGCGTGGTCCGGGTCGGCGGCGTACAACCCTTCGGCACAGTCGCCGGTCCGTGTAGGCGTATGAGATACGCGACGCGACTCCGCGACAGAGCGACACTTGGGGTGGGAATGCGACGGTTTGGTGCTGTGCTGGGTGCGGTCATGCTGGCGGGTGTGGGGGTGCCGGCGACGACGGCTTCGGCCGCTGCGCCCGACGCGGGGGCGGTGAGCTGCGAGGCCGGCTGGGGAAGCGCGAGCAAATCCGGGCCGGTCAACGACTACACGCCGTTGGTGAACATCAGGGCCGGGCAGCATGAGTGCTATGACCGCCTGGTCTTCGACATCCGTGGTGAGGGCGGTACGGGCGGGGAGCCCATCGGCTATCGGGTGGGGTATGTCGACAAGCTGCACCAGGATGGTTCGGGCCGTCTCATCCCGGTCGGGGGCGGGGCGATCCTCGAAATCCGTGTGGCCGCGCCGAGTTACGACGCGGAGACCGGCGGCGAGACCTATCCCGGGCGGGTAGCGAAGCCGCTTCCCGGCGTACGGATCGATGGGTACCGGACGTTCAAGGACACCCGGTTCGCAGGGAGCTTCGAAGGTGACACTCAGGTGGGGCTGGGGGTCCGTGCCCGGCTGCCGTTCCGGGTTGTTCAGGCGTCCGACCGGCTCATTGTCGATGTTGCTCATTCCTGGAGCATGGGTCGCTAGCCGACCCAGGGCGGGTATGGGAAGTGGATCAACAGCTAAACTGCGACAGTGGTCAACTCGCCCATAGCTCCTGACGATGTGGTACTCCGGGTCTCGCAAGCGCACGCCCGGGTGCTTGAACTGGTCGATCAACTTGATGACCAGCAGAAGGATGCCGCCTCTGCCCTGCCGGGATGGAGCCGCGGGCATGTCCTCAAGCACCTCGCCGACAACGCCCGTGCCTTCGAGCGGCAGGCACGGGCAGCTCTGCAGGGCAAGGTCGTCGACATGTACGACGGCGGCCAGGCAGGGCGTGACCAGTCCATCGGCCGCGGTGCCGCCCACCCCCTGGCGGAGTTGCATGAGGAACTGCAACTGGCCCAACACGCCCTGGAAGTTACGTGGAGTCGGCTGACGACAGCGGACTGGCAACGCGCGGTCCGGTTCCGCCATGCCACCGTCCTTGACACCGCGCTGGCGCGGTGGCGAGAGGCAGAGATCCACGCCGTTGACCTCCAGGTCGGCTACCACCCCCGTGACTGGCCGGTGGACTTCGCCCGGCACACTCTGGACTTCCTGGCGGATCGTGCCCCAGTCGGTACTCGCCTGAGCTTGCGGGCCACTGACGAGGAGTTCACCCAAGTCCTGGGCGAGGGGGCGCCGGTCGAGGTCTCCGGAGCAGTGCGTGACCTTGCGGCGTGGATGGCTGGCCGCAGCATTGACGGCCACCTGAGCACGACCAGCCCCCACCTGCCGGAACTGCGACCATGGCCGCCTGACCCGGCAGATTGAGCGATCCGCCGGAACGGCTCTGGGCGAGGTGTCCCGGCTGGCCAGGGCGGCTTGACGGGCCTGGACCAGGACCCCCGGAGCGCCGAGTCTGGTCGTGCCGACTGCGAAGAGCCGATGAATCACTCCGCTGATCTGGGGTTTTTGCGCTGGTTGGCATTGAAGCGCGCCTTCTTCTGACGATTCCCGCACGTGTTCATGTCACACCATTTGCGAGTGCGACTTTGGCTGGTGTCGAAGAAGGCGGCTTGGCAGGTTGGTGATGCACACAAGGCCAATTTTCCGTCTCGTTCGCCTGCGATGATGCTGATCGCGTCGGCGGCGATCACGCTGAGGGCATCTTCCACACAGGAAGCCGAGCTGAGCCGCCATCGCCGCTTACCCTCGGGCGTCAGGATCGCCGCGGCCCGACCCTGAGCGCTGCAGTCATTGATGACTTGGACAGCAGACGCAGGGAGAGCGACCTGGAGCGCGGCCGCTGTCGCGGCGGCGTGAATCGCCTCCCTCAGTTCCCGAGCGAGGTCGAGCTGGGCAGTGGTGCAGGAGTCCACGGCGAGGCCGTTCACTGCCAGCCAGTCGATGAGTCGGTGCGGCGTGGGGATGCGCTCCACAGCGTTGCCATGACGCTCCGACAGAGTCCCCGTGAAGCTGGTCGCCAGCACGTTACCGAGGCGGAAGTCAGGGAACGCAGCACGCATGGAACCACCTTAGCCGGTTGCAGCGTGGCTCGGAGGACTGCTAGAACCGTCTTAGCCGGTTCGCGATAGGTCGTAGCCGGTTCCACGACGGCCAGGAGGTCTCATGCCCCGTCCAGCCAGCGACGTGCAAGCATTTGAAGCCCACGCAGCCGACGCTGACCTCGACGATCTGCGCGCGCGACTGGCCGCGGCGCGACTACCGGAGGCTGAGACGGTCCATCGCGCCGCGCCCGACCCTCGCCGATGGGAACAGGGCGTTCCTCTCGCCGACCTCGTCGATGTCGTGAACTACTGGCGCACCGGGTACAACTGGCGGTCGTTCGAAGAGCGCCTTAACCGGATCGGCCAGTTCCGCACGACCATTGATGATCTGGGAATCCACTTCCTGCACCGCCGATCCGCGCGCGCAGATGCCACTCCTCTGATCTTGACGCACGGCTGGCCGGACAGCATTGCTCGGTTCATCGATGTAGTGGACGAGCTGGCAGATCCGAAAGATGCAGACGTGCCGGCGTTCCACGTCGTGGTTCCATCGCTGCCAGGCTTTGGTTACAGCGACAAGCCGACCACCACCGGGTGGGGAACCGAAAAGATCGCGGCCGCATGGGTGGAACTGATGGGAAGGCTCGGCTACAGCAAGTTCGCAGCGCACGGCGGCGACTGGGGAGGTAATATCACCACGGTTCTCGGCGGCAGGTTCCCGGCGCACGTTCTCGGCATCCACACAACGTTCGCGGAGGCGCCGCCCGGGTTGACAACGGACGGGCTGACGGCGGTCGAGCGCAAGTGGGCCGAGGAAACCCGCGATTTCTGGCGCCACCGCGCGGCGTACGCGAAGCAGCAGGCGACCCGACCGCAGACCATCGGCTACTCGCTCGTCGACTCACCGGTCGGACTTCTTGCCTGGATCCTCGACAAGTTCGCCGAGTGGACAGATACCGAAGACAGCCCGTTCGAGACGATTTCCAGAGACCGCGTTCTTGACGACGTCACCCTGTATTGGCTGACGCGGACCGGCGCATCGGCGGCCCGCATCTACTACGAAAGCCACAACTCGCTCGACCCCGAACTTCGGGTCGACGTTCCGTCCGCACTCACTATGTATCCCCGCGACGTCGAGAAGTGTCCGCGCCCCTGGGCACAGGAGCGGTACCGGCAGATCGTCCGATGGAGGTCGCCCGAAACCGGGGGACATTTCCCGTCGCTGGAGGTTCCCGAGTATTTCGTCAAAGATCTACAAGAGGGCCTTGCGGCAGTGCTGGCCGCTCATCGGTGAACGCGGCCCGGCGACCCGGCACTCGAACACTGCCTGATCCGGCTCAAGGCGTTGCCCGACGGCTTCCGGACCGAGCTCAATCGAGACGGCAGAACGTGGTCAGACAGGGCGCGGCGAAGACAGCGTGGAGCATGTCGAGGTCTTTCGGTCCGTGGATCCGATCGCTGCTAGTCCGGGAGGCGGGCGGCCGCTGCCTCCGCCTCCCGGACGGTCTCCGCCGTGTCGACGTCGAGCAATTCGCCGCGGGCCTTCAGCATCCGGCCGTCCACGAAGACGTAACTGACATTGGGCGGCTGGCCGTTGAGCACGATCTGATTCGTCCAGTCGAAGCGTGGCGCGAAATTGAGCGTTCCCGGGTCGAGAACGACCACGTCGGCGCGCTTGCCCGGGGTCAGTGAGCCGATCCGGTCGTCCATGCCTATGCACTCGGCGCCACCCGTGGTCGCCATGCGCAGCACGGCCGGGATCGTCGGGTGCACCTCGGGGTCCTGGTGCAGGGCCCGTTGGAGGCCAACCGCCGCCTTCATCAGGCTGAACATGTCCGAGGTGTCGTTGGTCCCGCCGTCATGGCCGAGTCCGATCTTCACGCCGCGCGCGTGCAGGTCGGGGAGGCGCATGATGCCGGAGGCGAGGCGCATATTGCTCAGCGGGCAGTGCGCCAGGCGCACATCGTGCTCGGCGACCTGGGCGATCTCGTCGTCGGTCAGGTGGATCGCGTGATTCATCAACAGCCCGGGCCCGAACGCGTCGGCCGCGCGCAGCGCCCCGATGGGGTCGTCCCCCCGGTCCTCGCGGTGCTCCAGGACGTGGGAGTTGAGCATGACGTCCAGGTCGCGCGCGAGGTCGCGGAACAGGCGCACCCGGCCCACTTCCGACATGCCGGCGTGCAGGGCCACTTGGGCCGACGCGAGCGGCAGCGGGTCGAGGAGCTCCTTCTTCACGCGGGGGATGAGGTCCTCGTTCCCGTCGCTCTGCGTCATCGCGTGGACGAAGCGCAGCCCGGACTCGTCCATTGCCCTGATGTAGTGCTCGCTCGTCTCGAACGGGATCGCGTGCACCCAGTCGACCAGGGTGGTCACTCCGGCCTGCAGCGCGTCCAGGGAAGCGAGACGCACGAAGCGGTACATGTCCGGGCCGTCGATCTTGGGAAGCGTGGCGCTGTTGCAGTCTTCCAGCCAGCCGTACAGATCCTGGGTGGCGCAGCCGCCGCGGATGCTGGACTGCCAGAGGTGGTTGTGGATGTCCACGAATCCGGGCAGCACCAGCATGCCGGACGCATCCACCGTGCGGCATCCCGCGGGGACCGTGAGGTCACGTCCGACAGCGGCGACGCGCCCGTCACACAGCAGCACATCGGCGCTCTCCAGGATCCCCAACTCCCCCTCACCGAGGCCGGGGTCCATGGTGAGCACCAGTTCCGCGCCGCGCAGCACGGTGTCCGGGCGCCCCTCCCGCTCCCCCTCGGGCGCCCGGGACGCGGCCGAGGCGACCGCACCCCACCCCAGCGGGATGCTTCCGATACCGGCGAGAACACTGCGACGTCCGAGGCCCGTGATGTCCATTGCGGATTTCTACGCGGCTCAACTACCGCGCCACAAGAGTTGATCAGGCCAGGTGCACACCGAGGGACGAGCTTCGCGCTGCCGTACGACATATCCGGGGGGGGCGGAGAGTCCGGCGCGGGAACCCGTGGACCGGCGCAGGGAGTAACGCCGTTGCCCTGCACGGGAATTGGCCGAAACCGCGCACTGCAGTGCGCGGTCGCCGTCGGCAGACTGGAAGGCTCGCAAGGGGAAATCCCAGTGACGGACGCTCTCGTGGCCGGAGGTCATCCATGTCTTCTCCCTCAGCCCCGCTCTCCGACACTTCTCAGCCGGAATCCCGTTCCTCCGACGTGCCGCACTCCGCAGGCGGTCTGCTCGACCGGGTACGGGGCCTGCGGCCGCTGCTTCGTGAACACGCGCTGCGAGCGGAACGGGCGGGGCGGATGACGCCGGAGATGGTCGCGGCGCTGGCGGAGTCCGGAGTCACCAAGATGTCCGTTCCCCTTCGGTACGGCGGGTATCAGATGGATTTACGCACCCAGTTCCAGGCACTGAGTGAGATTTCCACCGCGTGCGGCGCCACCGGTTTTGTGACCGCGATCCAGTCGGGCGCCGCGTACGTCGCCGCACTTTTCCCGGACGCGGCGCAGGACGAGATCTTCAAGACGTCCGACGTACGGATCAGCGGCAGTCTGGTGCCCGGCGGGAAGGCCGTCCCTCGGGACGGGGGGTACGTCGTCAACGGCAGGTCGCCCTTCGCCACGGGCTGCCGGAACTCGGACTGGCACCTGATGACCGCGGTCCTCGACCACACCGGTCCCGGTGACGGACCACCGCGAGGCCTGTGGCATGCCATCCCCACCTCCGAGCTGGAAATCGTCGATGACTGGAAGGTCTCTGGGCTCTCCGGCACCGGCAGCAACAGCGTGGTCGCCAAGGACGTGTTCGTTCCCGCGCACCGCGTCATGCCGGTGGACGACTTCCTCGCCGGTTCCTCGCCCTCGGTGAACGCCGAAGACCCCTTCTACCGCGTACCGGTTGTGCTGCTGTTCGTCACGTTGCTGGCCCCGAACGCGCTGGGAATGGCACGTTCGTCGCTGGCGGAGTTCAGGGACCGAAGTCACCGACGGGGCATCACGTACACCTTTTACGAGCGGCAGAACGAGGCCGCGGCCACGCATCTCCAGGTCGCCGAGGCGGCCATGAAGTTGAACTGCGCGGAACTACTGACGGCTGACCTCGTCCATCTCCTTGAGTCGCGGGCGGCGAGCGCTTCCCCCTACACGTCGGAGGAACGGGCCAGGGTCCACGGTCAGAGCGGCTACGTGCTCCGCCTGTGCAAGGAAGCCGCGGAGATCCTGGCCTCGGCATCGGGCGCGTCCTCTCTGCACCTGGACGTCCCCATCCAGCGAAACCTCCGCGACCTGCATGCCCTGAACCTGCACGCGTTCGTGGCCCCGGCCACGAAACTGGAGTTGTACGGTCGGCTCCTCTCCGGGTTGGACGCCAACACACCGTTCCTGTGAGTGCCGGGGTCCGCTTCCCGAGACGAACAAGCACCCCATAAACCCCACGCCAACGGCGTCCCTGCCATGGCCTATTACGCCGCTTGGGCCGCGGACTGACCGTTGCTGGCTGTCCGTCGGCGTCGGGAGAAGGCGGGGCGCCTTCCGGCAACGCTGTGGACAAAAGGGGATACTTCGTGCGGCGTCGTCGGAGTGTCCGGGGCGTGTCGCGTGATGGAGGCCGCGTACGGCCGGGCGGGAGCAATGTTGATCCGTGTTCTGCTCGTCGAGGAGACAGATCTGGTGCGCGGGGCACTGGCTGCCCTGCTGTCACTGGAGGAGGACATCGACGTGGTCGCGGCGTCATCGGGACACAGTCAGACGGTCACGCGGGTCCTTTCGTACCGGCCCGATGTGGTCGTCATCGACATCGACGGCTGTGCGGACGGAGCGCTTGGCACCTCGCGGGAGCTGGCCGCCCGGCTGCCGGAGTGCCGAATCCTGCTGGTGGCCGACTCGGCGACACCCGAATATCTGCGACACGCGCTGGAGTTGGGGGTCGCCGGCCTCATCGGCAAGCACGGCTCCTGCGACATCCTGGCCCAGGGGGTCCGCAAGGTGGCGGCGGGCGAGCGGTTCATCGATCCGGACCTGGCGTTGCTGGCGCTTTCCTCGGCGGAGAGCCCGCTGACCCCGAGGGAGCTTGAGGTTCTGCGGCTGGCGGCGGACGGCACACCGACGCGTGAGATCGCCGAGCGGCTGTCGCTGTCGGTGGGAACGGTCCGCAATCACCTGAACGCGGTCTCCAAGAAGACCGAGGCACGGAACCGTATCGACGCGATCCGGATCGCCCGGGATTCGGGCTGGTTGTAGCGGGGCTGCCCTCGGCCGTCAGGCTCGGCCATCTCCCCGCGGCCGCTCCGCTTCGTCCACTCGTCGGACCGGCGCCGCCGATCAGTGCCGGATGTCGGCCGCCGAGCGGTCCCAGTGGCCGATCAGGTCACGGTAGAGGGTGCATTCGGCCACCAGCTGGTCGTGCGTGCCGAGGCGGCAGCGCGGGCCGTCCATGACGAGGACGAGATCGGCGCGCAGGGCGGAGCTGATCCGGTGGGCGCAGACGATGAAGGTGGCCGGGCGGCAGGCGAAGGCCCGTTCGGCGACCGACTCGGCGGACGGGTCGAGGTGGCACGTGGCCTCGTCAAGGAGGACCAGCCGTGCGGGCGGCAGCAGGGCGCGGACCAGCGCGATCAACTGGCGTTCACCGGCGGAGAGCAGGGCGGGGTTCACCGGCGCGTCGTAGCCGCCGAGGCGCTCGGCGAGCGGGTCCGCGCCGATGGCGTGGACTGCCGCGTCGAGGTCGGGTGTGGTGGCCGTGGGGTGGAGATAGACGAGGTTCTCGCGCAGGGTGCCGGCGAACACGTACGCCTCCTGCGGGATCAGCACACGGGACCGGGACAGCCGTTCGGGGTCCAGAGCCCCGACCGGGACGCCGCCCAGGAGGATGCGGCCGGCCTGCGGGGCGAGCACGCCGGCGATGAGCGCGGCGAGGGTGGACTTGCCCGCTCCGCTGGGACCGACGACAGCCAGGTGGGTGCCCGGCGCGAGAGCGAGGTCCAGATCCCGGACGACCGGTTCGGCGGAGCGCGCGTAGCCGAAGGTGACACCGCGCAACTCGACACCGCCGTCCGCGGGTTGCTCGCCCCCCGGCACACCCGCCACCGCCGTGCGCCACGGACCGCCGTCCCCAGGCTGCCGCGAACCGGCGGCGGTGATCGGGACATCGTCAGGCTCGACACCGCCGTCCGCGGGTTGCTCGCCCCCCGGCACACCCGCCACCGCCGTGCGCCACGGACCGGCGTCCCCAGGCTGCCGCGAACCGGCGGCGGTGATCGGGACATCGTCAGGCTCGACACCGGCGGCTCGGGACGGGGTCGCCCCCGATGCCCCTGCCACCGCCGAGGCCGTCGGCCCTGCCGCCTCCAGGATCCGGCCCAGCGTCACAAGGAGCCACAGCCCGCTCCCGCCCAGCCCCTGCACGAAGCCTTGCAGGGCCGGTTGCAGGCTCTGGGAGATATAGGTCAGCGCGCCCAGGATCGCGCCGGCCGTCACCCCGCCCCGGACCAGCCAGGGGGCCCCGGCCAGGATGAGGACGACCGGGAGCCAGCCGCCGATGCCCAGGGCTGCGGTGCGCAGGGCGGTGAGGCGGGCCAGGGCGCGGGCCGCGGCCGCGGCCTCGTCGATGCGGGCGCCGGTCCGGCCGCGTACGAGGTCCTCGGCACCGCAGGCCACCACGTCCCGCAGGCCGTCGACCACCTCGCTCACCTGCTCGGCGATGGCCTCGTCGGCGAGGACGACCGCCCGCTGGCGGGCGGCCATCGCGCGCAAGGCCAGCAGGAACAGGGTGAGCCCGGCCATGAGCGGCGGCAGTACGAACAGCAGCAGGGCGGGATGCAGGGCGGCCAGTCCAAGGAGCACGCTGACCGCCGTGACCGTGAAGGTCTGCACGAACATCACGACCGCCCCGTACGACTCGCGGGCGATCTCCACCTGTTCGGTCAGCCGTGCCACACCGGCCGAGTCGGCGCTCTGCCCGAGGCGGGCGGAGCGGTGCAGCGTGCCGGTGGTGGCGAGCGTGACCAAGTCGTCGCGGAACGGCTCGACGACGCCGGCCAGTTGGAGCGTGGCCTGCCGGGTGCCCCAGGCGCCGATCAGGAAGGCGCAGGCCATCAGCCCGAGCCAGCCGAATCCCGCGGCGTTGCGGCCGGCGAGGAAGCCGTCGTCGACGGCCCGGGCGACCAGCCAGCCGGACAGCAGCGCGGGCACGGCCTCGACCAGCGACCAGCCGGTGAGCCGGACGAACTCCGCGCGCCGCGTGCGCAGCGTGGAAAGCAGCAGGCGCCGCGCCCCCGGTTTCACCCCGCACCCCCGTCACCGAAGACGGCCCGGTACTCCGGATTCGCCCAGAGGCCGCGGTGCGTGCCTCGCCCCCGGACGTGGCCCGCGTCGAGCCAGACGACCAGGTCCGCGCGGGCGGCCGTAGAGACCCGGTGGGTCACGACGAGTCGCGTACGGCCCGCGAACTCCCCGGCCCCGGTGAGCACCTGGCTGATGTGGTGCTCGGTGACGGTGTCGAGACTGGCCGCCACATCGTCGAGCACGAGCAGCCGGCCGTACGGCAGAGACTGGACGAACGCGCGTGCCAGGCCGACCCGTTGGGTCTCCCCGCCGGACAGCGGGGCCGCGGAGAGCGGGGTGCCGTAGCCCTCGGGCATGGTCCGGATGAAGGCGTCGGCCCGCGCGGCGGCGGCCCCCGCCGGTACCTCCGCGTCCGAGGGCGTCCTCGGCCCGAGGCCGATCGCGTCGGCGAAGGTCTCGCCAAGGAGCACCGGGCGTTCGAAGCCATACGCGACGGCCTGCCGCAGTTCCGCACGGTCCACCTCGTGCAGCGGCACCCCGTCGAGGCGCACCTCGCCCTCGTCGGGGTCGGACAACCGCCCGGCCAGCGCGGCCAGCAGGGACTTGCCGGATCCGGAGCGCCCTACGACGGCGGTCAGCGCGCCCGCGGGCAAGTCCAGGTCGACGCGGTCCAGTGCGGTGCCGGCCTCGGCGGTGCGCACGGTCACCCGGCGGAACTCAAGCCGCCCGCCGCCCCCGGCGGGCAGCCGCGCGCCGCCGTACGCCACGACGGGTTCGTCCAGTACCTCGGCGACCCGCCCCGCGGTGGCGCGGACGAAGGCGAGCCGGTTCACCGAGGCCACCAGCGAACTCACGCCGGTGGCAAGCAAGACGTACTCGCTCGCGGCGAGCATCTGTCCCGGTGTGACACGGCCCCGGGCGAGCTCCAGTCCGGCCACGGCCAGCACGGCGACCTGCAGCAAGGGGACGATCGACGCGTCCCGTGCGGAGACCCGTGCGAAGGCGCGCCACATGCCCAGGCCGTTGCGGTGCAGTTCGGGCAGGGGCTCAAGGATCCGGCGGGCTTCCCGGGCGGTCGTCCCCGCGGCGGTGATGGTGCGGATGCCGGTGAGGGCGTCGACGAGCCGGGCGGCGATCCGGCCCTGCGTGGCGAAGTATCTGTCGTTGAGGTCGGAGACGTCGCGGACAAAGGCGCGGACCACGAGGACGATCAGTGGCAGTCCGGCCAGGAAGGTGACGCACAGCCAGGGGTCGATGAGGGCCAGGGCGACCACGGCCCCGACGGGAGGGACCAGTTCGGTCACCCCCCACACCAGGCCCGACGGCGCGTCGCCGGCCCGGGCGGTGTTGCCCACCAGACGGGTCACCAGGTCTCCGGGGGTGTAGCGGCGGGTGGCGCGGGCGCCCATGCCGAGGACATGCCCGAGCAGGGTGTGCCGCAGCCATGCCGTGGAGCGGGTGTCGGCCACGGCGCCCGCGTAGTCGTCCGCCGCGTCGCACACCACGAGCAGCCCGACGGCGCCCGCGGTCAGGGCCAGCCACAGTGTGGCGTCGCCGTGCCCGAGCACGGCGTCGACGGCGCGGCCCATGAGGGCCGGTAGGACGACGTAGACCCCGGCGAGCAGGAGCGATATGGCGGCCAGGGCGCCGCCCCACGCACCACCCCGCCGGACCGTCGCAAGCAGCAGACGGTCCGCCGCACGTCGGTTCACCGGCCGCTCCCGTCGTCGTACGGTTCGGCGAAGAGGGCGGGGGCACCCGAAGTGCCCCCGCCGTGTCGGTCAGTGCCGAAGCCCACCACACAGCAGGCTCAGGAAGCTGCCCCTGATGCAGCCCTTGCTGGCCCTGCTACCAGGCGGCGGACGGTGGCTGGTCTCCGGCCCGGGGATGGTCAGACCCTGCAGTTCGAGGAGCGACATGTGTTTTCACCTTCTCTCTTGCACTCGCGTGGGGACGGGGAAGGTCGTGAGCGGTCGGGCCCGGTGTCAGGAACGGCAGTCCGGCCGGCCTGGAGTGGAAGGCGGCGCCCAGGGCGAGCAGGACGCCCGCGCCGCCGGTGGCAAGGTCCATGGACAGCCGCATCAACTGCTCGCCGGGAAAGGCAAGCCGGCCGTCGAGCAGGCAGGCGTGGCGGGCCAGACGGCGTACGTGGTCCGCGATCACGGGGTTCCGTACGGCGGCCGTGCCGGTCGGGTGCGCCCGGCTGAGGTGGAGGATCATCCCGGCGACGCCTTCGAACAGCCCGGGTTCGAGGTAGAAGGACGCCCCGGCCGCCTTGCGGATCGCCTCCGCGGCGGTCGCGAACCCCTCGTCCGTGCGGTGGGTCAGGTAGTCGTCCAGGACCATCCCGATGCCCACACTGCCGTCGGCGAGATAGGGCATGGTGCGGAAGCCCTCGTTCAGCTCCATCGACCCGTCCTCGCGCACGAGGCAGCGGCGCAGGTCCTGGCGCAGCGCGGTGGCGGCCAGGTCGAGGAGCGCCGGGTCGCCGCCGTCCTCGTACAGGCGCAGGAACAGCAGCGCGGGCCCGGACGATCCGTGCATCAGCCCTGCTCTCGGGTGGGCGCCGCCGCTGGTCTTCGGCACGCCGTCGGCCGGTCCAAGGCGGTCGGCGACGTTTTCCGCCACGCGGTGGGCGGCGTCCCGGAGGGCGGTGTCCTGGGTGGTGGCCGCGAAGTGCAGCAGGTTGAGCCCGATGCCGGACAGGCCGCCCTTGAGGTCGAGGGCCAGTGACTCCCATCGTTCGCCCAGGCACATGTCGAGGATCTTGACGGCCTCCGCGTGGTGCCCGAGGTGGTCGAGGACGTAGGCGATGCCGTGCATGCCGTTGTAGAAGCCGAGGCGGGTGCCGGATTCCGGGTGGAGTGCGTGCCGGATCAGCCAGTCCTCGTGGTCGGGGTGGCGTCCGGCACCCGTCACATCCAGCGCGTACAGCACGCCCGCCGCGCCGTGGGCCACGTCGAGGCCGCCGCCCGGGACGGTGAACTGCTCGATGTCGCCCGGGAAGAGCCGGTCGTGGCGCTCGGGTGTGGCGGCCGCCAGGATGGCGTCCGTGATGGACTCCCGGGCGCGCAGCCAGCCGGGCCGGTCGGGCTCAAGGCGGGGTCCGTCATCCGTGCCGCTGGCGGTCCCGCCGTCGCCCGTGAGCGTGCGTACGGCCGCGTCGAGGAACGCGCGGGGCACCGGGAACAGCCGTGCGGCTTCCCCGGCGAGCTGCCGCGCCTTGCCGCCGTCGAGGTCGATCAGGCCGGTCAGGGGCATGAACAGGAAGAGCCTCAGCGAGGCAAGGGCATACCGGTCGATGTCGAAGCCGGTGGCGTCGCGCGGCGCGAGGAAGCCCGGGGCGGCGAGGACCTGGTGGCGCGCGTCCGCCACGTCCGACGCGCCCTCGAAGTCGATCAGCACCACGCTGCCGTCCGGGCGGACCAGGACGTTGTACGGGTGTATGTCACCGATCACGATGTCCCGGCTGTGGACCGCCTCGACCGCTTCCTCCACCTGCCGCAGCATGTCGAGGGCCCACGCGGTGTAGTCGGCGAACGATGCCGGGTCCGGGTCGAGCACGGTGAGGGGGTAGCGCTCGACGAACAGCGCGTGCAGGGGGCTTCCCTCGACGAACTTCTCCACGAGGAAGTGGTGTCCGCCCAGTTCGAAGTGGTCGTGGAGCGCCGGGATGCAGGGCAGACCGCGCAGCCGTTCCAGGGCTTCCCGTTCACGCTCCATTCGTTCGACCGCGTCCGCGCCGTCCGGGGTGAGTCCCGCGTGGGGCCGCGCCTCCTTGAGAACGACGCGTTCCTGTGTGCGCGTGTCCACGGCGGCGTACAGTCCGCCGGCGTTGGAGAAGTGCAGCGCCTCCTCGATCCGGTAGGGCAGGTCGGCGACGGTGGTCCGCCGGCTCTCGGCGAGGTGGGGTTCGAGGAATCCTGGCAGCCGCACCCACTGAGGCACCTGGAAGGTGGGACCACGCACATCGGGCACCAGACGCCCGGAGGGATCCTCCACCGCCTGCTCAAGGACGCCATCGGCCGACACGCAGTACCGGTCGGCGAAGGCCCCGTACCTGACGTAGAGCGGACCGGCGCCCCAGCGCAGGTCGCTGAGGATGTACGGCCCTGGCCGACCGTCGAGGACGGTGCCCAGCTCGTTGAGTACGAGCTCGCACTGGGCATCGTCCACGGGGTAGACGGTCACGAACTTCCCGCTGGACCCGCGGTGCGCGTACTTCGCGTTGGCGAGGAACAGGGTGTCCAAGCCGGGCAGGAACTTGAAGGCGATGCGACGCGCGACGCAGTAGTCCCACACCGCATCAAGGATCGTCTGCGCGTTGTCCGGACAGGCCGAGACGTGGATCTTCCAGCCCTGCGAGGGAAGCACCGCGTCGGCGGGCCGACAGACCACCCACTCGCCGAGTTCCTCGCGGGTCCACGACGCCGGGGGCCGGCACCTGGTTTGCCGGAAGCCGCCACGCGTCCGGCCATGGTGCGGAGCGTCGTAGAAATGCGGGTGTGTGAGGCAGTACACCTCATACTGCTTGTCCACGGAAGCCTCCAGCCGACCGTGGTCCACTCCCCGAGTGGGCGGCCTGTAACGGCCGGCCGGCCGGCGGGGCGGGCAACCAACGACGCGGGTTTCAGGGCGCCTTCCGGTGCCTCTAAACCCACGATGACAGAGCGCGAGGGCACGAACATCGTCGGTCTGTCACCTGACGAACGTGAGATTCACACGGCCCGCCTGTGCGCATCTCACGGGCCCCGGATGAAGGGGAACTCGGCGTCCGTCGCGTCGAGCCAGCCCGCCCGCCCCGGCCTCCCGCGGTCCGGGACGGGCGGGCACTGCGCTCCTGTGGGTTACGGGGCCATCTCGTACGTCCCGGCCAGGGCCTCGACACGTTCCCAGACACGCGCCGAGCGGGCGTCGTCGACGACCGGGCGCCGGACCGCGCCCAGGGCCCAGCGCTGCTGTTCCACGGTGGCGGAGTCCTTGCCGTGCAGCTCGACGGCGTGCGCGGAGAAGTCCCGTACGAGGACGGCGAAGAGTTCGTCGAGTACGTCCTCGTCCAGGCCGGTCAGGCGCGCCTGTTCCAGAATCAGCTGTCCGTGCACGACCAGCGCGAACAGCTGGCCGATGGCGAGGAGCAGGTCGAGGTCGCGGCTCTGTTCCTCATCGGGTGCGGCGGTGGTGACGAACTCGCAGAGGGCATCGGCCTGTTCGCGGAAGCGGGCGACGTTGGGCACATCGGCGTACGCGTCGTAGGCGGTGCGCCAGTCGTGGAAGCGGATGGAGCCCAGGCCGCGGGCGGGCCCCTGCCGGAAGAGGAAGTCGTCGTCGGCCGCGTCCAGGCGGGTCGGCACGGGCTCGTACTCGGCCGGGTTCAGGAGGTGGTTGCCCATGAACTTCAGGATCAGGGCGAGGTTGACGTGAACCGTGCCCTCCAGCTTCGGCAGCCCGCGGATCTCAACGGCCGCCTGCGCGAAGTAGTTGTCCTTCTCGAATCCCTTGGCGGCGATGACGTCCCACATCAGGTCGATGACCTTCTCGCCCTCCGTGGTCACCTTCATCTTCGTCATGGGGTTGAAGAGCAGGTAGCGGCGGTCGTCGGGTCCCGCGGAGCGGAAGTAGTCGACGGCGCGGTCGCTGAACAGCTTCATCCCGACGAGGCGGACATACGCGTCGGTCAACTCGCGGCGCACATGCGGGAAGGCGGTGACAGGGCGGCCGTAGAGGATGCGGTGGTGGGCGTGGGTGACGGCCTCGTACATCGCGTGCTCGCAGATACCGATCGAGGCGGTGCAGAGGTTGAACTTGCCGACGTTGACGGTGTTGAGGGCGGCGTCGAAGGCGGCGCGGCCGGTGTGCAGGACGTCCTCGGGAGCGACCGGGTAGTTCTCGAGCCTGAACTCACTGACGTACTTCGACGAATCGACGACGTTCTTCACCAGCTGGTACGCCTCGTGGCGGCTGTCGGCGGCGAAGAAGACGTAGCCGTCGGGGCCCTTGACATCGGTGCGGCGGCCGAAGACGGAGACGAGTCCGGCGGCGTTGCCGTTGCCGATGTAGTACTTGGAGCCGCTGGCCCGGAAGCCGCCGTTCCCGTCGGGTTCGAGGAGCATGTCGGTGGAGTAGATGTCGGCGCCGTGGCTCTTCTCGGACAGGCCGAAGGCGAACACCTCGCCCTGGGAGAGGAGTTCGGCCGCGCGCGTGCGGGCTGCGGCGTTGTCGCTCTGCCAGACCGGGCCGAGCCCCAGGATCGTGACCTGCCACGCGTACCAGTAGTCGAGCCCGTAGAAACCGAAGATCTCGTTGAGGGCGGCGATCCGGGCCGTGTCCCACCGCTTGTCCCCCTGCGCCTGCCCGGCGGCGGAGGCGGGGGTCAGGAAGGTCGCGAACAGCCCTTCCTTGGCGGCGAACGCGAGAAAGTCCGCCAGCCAGGCACGGGAGCGATAGTCCTCGATCAGCCGGCGCTTGCCGCGGTTCTCGAACCAGTCGACGGTGGCGCGCAGCAGCCTGCGAGTCTCGGGGTCGAAGTGCGTCGGGTCGTAGGTGCGCGGGTTGAACAGCAACGGGTCAGCCATGGATGTTCGCCTTTCCGGCTCGGTATTGAAAGGGGGGTTGAAAGCTGGGACTTGCGAGTTGAGGGAGGGCGCTCCGGGCGGCGCGTGGAACCGGTTCAGCTCTCGGGAGCGAGCCGGTGAAGCGTGGCGATCACGTCGTCCAGCCAGGCGAGCGTCATGCGTTCGTACGCGATGCCGCCGCGCAACACGACGTGCTGGAGCTCCTGACCTGCGTCGAGAGTCGGGGGCGCCTCGGGGCCGGTGAAGTCACGCCGCTCCCCCGCGAGATAGTGCGCGAGCCGGTCGGCGTGCGCCTGGCGGTGCCGCTCGACCTCGCGTATCAGGGCGGCCGGGTCGTCGAAGGCCGCGCCGCGGATCTTCACGGCGAGCTCGTGCCGGACGCTCTCCGGTTCGATCGGCTCGTGCAGCCACTGGGAGAGGGCGGCCCGGCCAAGGGCGGTGACGGAGTACTCCTTCTTGTCCGGCCGGGCTTGTTGCGCCACTGCGCGAGCGTCGATCAAGGCGTCGCTCTCCATGCGCTTGAGGACACGGTAGATCTGTTGATGCGTGGCTGCCCAGAAGTAGCCGATAGAGCGGTCGAACCGCCGGGCCAGCTCGTAGCCGGAGCCCGGCTTCTCCAACAGCGAGACAAGAATCGCGTGCTCAAGCGCCATACCCGAATCCTGTTATGCAACTCGTTGCATAGACAAGGGGTGCCGCCAAGCTGAGACACGGCTCACCCGGGCCAGAGGCTTTCTGCGGGACAAGAAGGAGCTCGGTGAGCACCCGACAAAGGCGGTGCGGAGAATGTCGGGTGATCGGGACCGGTGCCGCCGCACGATGGGGGCATGGATGACACGACCTTGGTATCCCGCTTCCTCCGCGACGGCTTCGTGAAGCTGGAGGGCGCCGTCGCACCGCGCGTGGCCGCGGACTGCGCGCGGCTGCTGTGGCGGGAGACGGGCTGCGACCCGGACGATCCAGCGACATGGACGCAGCCCGTACATTGGGTGGCCGGCATGGCGCAGGGGCCGTTCGCCGCCGCGCCCAACTCCCCTGGCCTGCACCGCGCGTACGACCTGCTCGTCGGTGCGGGACGCTGGGAGCCGCGCTACTCGCTGGGCACGTTCCCGCTGCGCTTCCCGCATGAGGAGGAGCCGGACGACGCAGGCTGGCACATCGAGGGGAGCTATCTGCCGGAGGGTGAGAGCTGGTACTTCACCAATCTGCGCTCCCGGGGCCGGGCGCTGCTGATGCTTTTCCTGTTCAGCGAGGTCGGTGAACAGGACGCCCCGACCCGGATCCGGGTCGGCTCACACCTCGACGTGCCGAAGGTACTGGAGAAGTACGGGAAGGACGGGGCGAGCGGGCTCGCCCTTGCGCCCGACCTGGTGACGGCGTCCGACCACCGGCCACTCGCCCTCGCCACCGGCTCCCCGGGCGACGTCTTCCTGTGCCATCCGTTCCTGGTGCACGCGGCGCAACCGCACCACGGGGTGCGGCCGCGCTTCATGGCCCAGCCACCGCTGATGCCGGCCGCGCCGTACGAACTGGAGCGAGCCGACGGCGCGTACTCACCCGTAGAGATCGCGATCCGTCGGGGCCTGGGACAGGACACCCCCGGCCCGGACGGGGACGGCACCGACCACAGCGCCGGGTAGACGTGCTTCATCAGTTCCTGGACCGGGCGGAGAAACCAGTGCCCGGACATCAGAACAACAGCGATCACACATCACCGGGTCGCGAACAACGCCCACATGACGTCACGTCAGCTCGCTACACGCGTGACCACCACCACGAGCATCAGGGCCGCTGCCGCTCCAACTCGCCGGGCGCGCCAGCCTCATCGACTGCCGCGCGGCCGCCCCGCCTCAGGCGATCGCGCTCAGTGTGTCCGCGAGGCGGCGGTGGGCGGCGCGGGCGGCCGGCAGGGCGGTGAGCGCGGCGGCGCCCAGTACCGCCGCGGCGCCCAGCAGGAGCAGCAGCCACGGTGAAGGCGTCCGGGCGATTCCCGCGCCGATGCCGCTCGACCGGCCCTGGGCATCGATCAGCAGGCGGGCGAGCGGCACTCCCAGCGCGGTGCCGACGATGGCGACAACAAGGGCGGTGCCGGCGACGGCCGTTACCGTGACCGCGGTGATCTGGCGTGGGGACAGCCCCACGGCTTTCAGCGCCAGCAGATCCCGCTCGCCCTCCCGTACGCTGCCGCCGATCACCGTCGACAGTTCGGTCAGTCCGATCAGGCCGAGGACGGCGATCAGTCCGAGTACGACGCCGCGCAACGGGGAGAGCCCGGCGGCAGGGTCGGTCGCTTCGCGGATGTACAGGCGACCGTCCGATGCCCTGGTCAGTGCCGCGCCGACTGCGCGCGGGTCCGCGTCGGGGCGCAACTGGAGCCGGTGGAGCGTCGGGCGGAGCCCGGGGTCGTTCTCGCGCAGCGTGTCGAGCGAGGTGGAGATGACCCGGCCGGCGTTCTCCGGCTCGATGCTGCGGCCGACGATGTGCAGGACCTGCGGGCGTCCGCCGACCGTCATCCGTACCCAGTCACCGATCTGCACGTCAAGGAGGTCCAGCAACCCCTGCCCGGCCACCGCCTCGTCGGGCCCCTGCGCCGGGCGCCCTGCCGCCACTGTGAACGGATACGGATTCTCGCGGGTGCCGAGACCGCGCAGCGCGATCGTGCCGGTCTGACCCGGTACGAGCGCCGCCACCTCCACGCCCGGGTGGGCGGCCTCGACCCGGTCGTCGGCTTCGAGCAGGGCGCGCGCCTCTCCGTCGTCGAGTCCCTTGTCGGCACGGGCCGTGAGCGCGGCCGCGGCACCGACCTGTTCGGGCGTGCTCTCGAAGCGTTCGATGGTCGTCCACGCGCTGAGCGCGACCGTGATCAGCAGCAGCGGCAGGGCCAGTCGCGCGATCGTGACCATCGAGCGGGGGCTGCGGGCGAACGCCCGGTGCCAGCCGAGGACGAGGGCCGGCGGCAGCCGCAGCCCCAGCGCCCTGCGGGCCGGACCGGAGAGTCGGCCGCCCGCCGGTGCCGCGGACCGCAGCACCGGTACGGGCGGAACCCGCCCGGCCCGCCAGGCGGCGAGACAGGTGGCGGCGCCGATGAACAGCACCGCGCCGACCGGGACCGCGAGCAGCGCCGGCGCATGGCCGGGCAGTCCCTGCCACATCCGGACCGCGTCGCCAAGCCTGCCCGGGATGCCGCTGCCGAGCGTCTCGATGAGTACGGTCGCCAACACGGTCCCAAGCAGCGCGAACGCCACATGCTGAGCGAGGAAGACACGGACCACCTGGCCCGGCGTGAAGCCGATCGCCTTCAGTACGGAAATGTCCCGCAGATGCCCGCGGATCCGGGTGCTGATCGCGCCGAACACGGCCAGTGCCGCGGCGAGCAGGGCGCCGAGCCCGAAGAGCCCGAGCACCTGGCCGAGCAGCCGGGTGTCGCCCTGCGCCTCGGCGCGCGCCTGCTGCCAGCTGGAGACCTGGGTGACGGCTCGGGCACCGAGCTCGGTGACGGATCGCTGTACGGCGTAGCCCGTGTCGTCGGGGTCGGTCAGCCGCAGCCCCACGACCTGTCCGGTGCGCTCGCCCGCCCGCTCCACGACGGACGGCAGCGCCCAGACGGTGCCGGACCGTTCCCCCGGGCGGTACCGGGGCTCGGCATGGTCCGCGACGCCGAGGACCGTCAGCGGGCGCGGGGCTCCCGGCAGGGTCAGGGTGTCGCCGACTTCGACCCACAGGGCGCGGGCGACACCCTTCTCGAGTACGACGCCGTCCGGTGTGTCGGGGTTGAGCCACCGCCCGGAGTCAAGGAGCGGGCGGCCCGTGGTCGGGGGGCTCTCGTGGGCACCGCGGAGTTCGACGGTGACCCGGGCCCCGCGCGACTCCACCATGGCGGACGCGGTGCGGTACGGGCCCGACACCGATTCGACACCGTCCAGTGCGGCCAGTCGTGCCGCGTCGGCGGAGGGGCCGGTGTGGATCCACACATGGGCACCGTGGGCCCGGGTGAAGACGCGCTGCCAGGGGTTGGTGGCGTAACCGAAGAGCGCGGAAGCGAGCAGCAGCGAAGCGACGATTCCGGCAGTGGCGAGGACGAGGAAAAGGGCCTCACCGCGATGCGTGCGCAGATCGGCGAGCGCCCAGCGCAAGGTGGCTCGCACGCTCAGTCCTTCAGTTCGAGCACGGAGGATATGCCCGTCCCCGGCGAGCCCGTGCCGTCGAGCTCCGCGTCGTCGGCTATCCGGCCGTCGTAGAAGCTGATCACCCGGTCCGCGGCGCTGGCGAGGCGCGCGTCATGGGTGACGAGGACGATCGTCTGGCCGCGCTGGTGGAAGCGGGTCAGCAGCCGCATCACCTCGCGGGTGCCCTTGCTGTCGAGACTGCCCGCGGGTTCGTCGGCGAGCAGCAGCCCGGGGTGATTGACCAGCGCCCGTGCCAGGGCAACGCGCTGCTGCTCACCGCCGGACAGCTCGCCCGGCATGCTGCGCGCCTTGCTCTCCAGGCCCAGTTCCGCAAGCAGGCTCTCGCGCTCGGCGCGGGCCCGCTTCGCAGACGTACCGGCGAGCAGCGCGGGCAGCTCGACATTGTCGGCGACGGTCAGGTTCGACACCAGGTTGAAGAACTGGAAGACGATGCCGATGCGCCGACGGCGCTCCACCGCCCAGCGCGCCTCGCTGTAGGAGTCGGTGCACGCGCCGTCCAGCCGGATGCTGCCGCTGTCCGGCCGCTGGAGCCCGCCGAGCAGATGCAGCAGGGTGGACTTCCCGGCGCCGGAGGGTCCCGTGACGGCGACGAACTCTCCCTGCCGTACGGAGAGGTCCACGCCGCGCACGGCATGGACCGGGGCGCCCTCGCCGTGGTGGGTCTTGACGAGGCCCTCGGCGCGCAGAACGGGAGCGGGGGTGTCGCTCATTCCAGCTCCTCCTGACAGCGTTCCAGCCAGTCGAGGTCGGCCTGCAGATGCAGAATGGCGCCCTCGACCAGCAGGTTGGCGATGGGATTGTCCCGGTTTTCGGCCGCGGCCAGCTTCGACAGATTACGCATCGTGTTCAGATACTGACGGCGCTGCTTGTTGATCAGGGTGATCTGGTCGGCGAGCCCGGTCCGGGGAGCGAGGGCCAGCTTCATGAAGAAGTCGTCCCGCACGCGCGATTCGACCGAGGTCTCCTCGAACCAGACCTGCAGCGCTTCCCGTCCCGCATCCGTGAGCCGGTAGACCTTCTTGTTGGGCCGGCTCGACTGAGCGACGTCTTCGCCCTCGATCAGCCCCGACTTCTCCAGGCGGCCCAGAGTCACATAGATCTGGCCGACGTTCGGCTGAGGGTACTCAGGCCCAAGGAGTTGCTCAAGGTCCTGTTTCAGTTCGTAACCGTGGGCGGGGCCGCCCGCGAGAAGAGCCAGGAGGGGCAGCCGCACTCGTGCTCTCCTCCTTTGCGTTGTCTGCGTGCTTGTTACACAGTGATTCCGGCCGCTGGTGGCAGTGTGGTCCGGATCGCCTCTTCGTTATGTCGCGGACCCTAGTATCGCCCATGCCTAACGGGTATACATGGCCCGTCACGCCGAGGGTGCTCGGCGCCGGTGCACAAGGAGGAACCTATGCGGTGGATACGTGCCGCCGGTAGGGGCCTTCTGGTCGCCGCGGTCGTCGTCTCGGGTTACGTGGCAACGGACGCGCCCAGGGGTGGAGCGCGCGACGACGGGCGCGGTCCGATGACCCTGGCCACGGCCGGGGACCTCACGGACTATCTCGGTCCGCTCCTTGCCGACTGGAACCGTACGCATCCCGACGAGAAGGTCACGCTCGTCGAACTGCCCGACTCCGCCGACGAGACCCACGCGCAGATGGTCACCGAACTGCGCTCGGACCGCGGCCGGTTCGACATCCTCAATATCGATGTCGCCTGGACGCCAGAGTTCGCCGCCGCGGGGTGGATCTCCCCTCTCGACCGGGATCGCTTCCCGCTACGGGGCTTCCTGCCGCCGGTCGTGGGCACGGCGACGTACGACGACAAGCTGTACGCCGTCCCGTACGTCACGAACGCCGGGATGCTCTTCTACCGCAAGGACATCCTGGACCGGGAGGGCGAACAGCCCCCGCGCACCTGGCGGGAGTTGGAACGCCAGGCACGCACCATCGCCCCGAAGCACGGGCTCGGCGGGTACGCCGGCCAGTTCCTGCCGTACGAAGGGCTGACCGTCAACGCGGCCGAGGCCGTCTATTCGGCGGGCGGCAGCATCCTCGGCGACGAGGGGCAGCGCGTCACCGTGGACTCCGCCGCCGCCCGCGCCGGGCTCGGCTTCCTGGCGCGTGGCGTGCGCGACGGATGGATCCCGCGCGAGGCGCTGACGTACAAGGAGGAGGAGTCCCGGGAGGCGTTCCAGAACGGCCGTCTGCTCTTCCTGCGCAACTGGCCGTACGCCTACGCGGGGATCTCCGGCAAGGACTCCGAGGTCGCGGGCAAATTCGGCGCCGTACCGCTGCCTGGTGCCGACGGGCCGGGCACGAGTGTGCTCGGTGGCTCGAATCTCGCGGTCAACGCGGATTCCCGGCACCCGGATTCGGCGGCCGACCTGATCGCGTATCTGACCAGCGAACCGGTCCAGCGCAGGGTGCTCACCGAAGGCGCGCAGCCGCCTGTGCTGGCCGCCTTGTACCGAGATGCGGATCTGGTACGGGAGTATCCCTATCTGCCCGCGCTGCGCACGAGTGTGCTCGCGGCCGCGCCGCGCCCCAAGAGCCCGCGCTACGACCAGGTGAGCCTTGCGGTGCAGGCCGTCGCGCACGACGCGATGACGCAGCATCAGTCGCCGGCGGCGGCCGTGCGCAGGCTGGCCGGGGAACTGGCCGCGATTGCGCGTCGCCAGGGCTGAGCCGACCCGCCTAGTTACTTGTTAGGTAGGTGGTGGGCCCATCAAGGGCACCTGAGCCCAGGTCAAATGCGGACATAATCACCCAGCTTTGCGCAGCTTTCCGTTCAATCGTTGACACTCTCTCGTCATGCCTACTTAACATGCATGCATAACGGCGCGGCATCTACTTCTGGCCGCGCGCACCCCTCTTCACGTAGAAAACAGGTCAACGGGTGAAGCACATATGGTGGCGCGACGCGGTGATGTACCAGGTGTACGTCCGTAGCTTTCTGGACAGCACCGGGGACGGCATCGGCGACCTCGCCGGCGTCCGCGCGGGACTGCCGTATCTCAAGAAACTCGGGGTCGACGGCATCTGGCTGAGCCCCTTCTACCCGTCGCCCCAGCACGACCACGGCTACGACGTCGCCGACTACTGCGACGTCGACCCGGTCTTCGGCGACCTCGCCGAATTCGACCGGCTGGTCACCGGCGCACGGCGGCTCGGCATCAAGGTCCTGCTCGACATCGTCCCCAACCACTGCTCCAGCGAACACCCCTGGTTCCGCGAGGCACTTGCCGCGGGGCCCGGCAGCGCGGCCCGCGCCCGCTTCCACTTCACCGAGGGGCGCGGCCCGCACGGCGAGGAGCCACCCAACAACTGGCACGCGATGTTCGGCGGTCCTGCCTGGACCCGGGTCACCGAGCCGGACGGCAGCCCCGGCCAGTGGTACCTGCACATGTTCACGCCCGAACAGCCGGACCTGAACTGGCGCAATCCCGAGGTCGGAGCCCACTTCGACCACGTGCTGCGCTTCTGGCTCGACCGCGGCGTCGACGGCTTCCGCATCGACGTGGCCGCCGGACTCTTCAAGCACCCCGAACTGCCCGACTCGCCGGACCCCGAGGCCGACGCACGCACCCGCGACTCGGTCAACCCGCTGGCCTGGAACCGGCCCGAGGTACACGACGTGTGGCGCCACTGGCGGTCGGTGTGCGAGGAGTACACCGCGCGCGACGGCCGGGAGCGCCTCCTTGTCGGCGAGGTGTCCGTACCGACGGCCCGCGAACACGCCCTGTACGTACGCCCCGACGAACTGCACCAGGCGTTCTTCTTCGACCTGCTCGGCGCCCCCTGGGACGCCGACCAATTCCGCAAGGTCATCTCCGAGGCCATGCAGGACATCGCGGGCACCGGCTCCACCGTCACCTGGGTGCTCAACAACCACGACCAGGTACGTACCGTCACCCGTTACGGCGACCACGGCACCGAGGGCAGCGGCCTCGGCACCGCCCGCGCCCGCGCCGCCGCACTGCTGATGCTGGCGCTGCCCGGCGCCGCGTACCTCTACCAGGGCGAGGAACTGGGCCTGGCCGAGGTGCTCGACCTGCCCGATGAGGTGCTCACCGACCCGATCTTCCGCCGCACCGGAAGCCGGGCGCGGATACGCGACGGCTGCCGGGTGCCGCTGCCGTGGTCGGGCCACGCCTCCCCCTTCGGCTTCAGCACCGACGCCGAGGACGTCAAGCCGTGGCTGCCGCAGCCCGACTGGTTCGCCGAGCACGCCACCGACCGCGCACTCGCCGACACCAGTTCCTTCTGGCACCTCTACCGCGACGGGCTGCACCTGCGCCACAGCCTGCCGCAGCTCGGCGAGGGCACGCTGCGCTGGCTGGAGAGCGCTCCCGGCGTGCTGTCCTTCGTCCGCGGCGACGGCCTGGTCTGCGCCGTCAACTTCGGGACCGCCCCGGTGCCCGCACCGGTCCCCGGAGCCCCCTTGCTGGCCAGCGGCCCCTGCCCGGCCGACCTTCTGCCCGGATCCACCGCCGCCTGGTGGATCAGCGACCACTCCTCCCACAACACCGACGACACGATGGGACTTTCACGATGACGCAAAGAGGCACCACCACCACGCTCGCGTGCTGCACGGCTCTCGTCCTCGCACTCGGCGCGACCGCCTGCGGCGGCCCCGTCACCACCGCAGGCGGCGACAAGCCACTCAACGGCCAGACGATCACAGTCGCCGGTGTCTGGTCGGGCACCGAACAGAAGAACTTCCAGAAGGTGCTCGACGCCTTCACCGAAAAGACCGGCGCCAAGACCCAGTTCGTGCCCACCGGGGACAACGTCTCCACGGTCGTCGGCAGCAAGATCGAGGGCGGCAACGCTCCCGACGTGGTGATGGTGCCGCAGGTCGGCGTACTGCAGCAGTTCGCGAAGAAGGGCTGGCTCGAGCCGCTCTCCCGGACGACCGAGGAGTCGGTCGACACCAACTACGCGAGTGTGTGGAAGGAGTACGGCAGTGTCGGCGGCGACTTCTACGGCCTCTACTTCAAGGCCGCCCACAAGTCGACCGTCTGGTACAGCCCCGACGCCCTCGGCCAGGCCGGCGTCAAGCCCCCGAAGACGTACGCGCAGATGCTGAAGTCCGGGCAGACCGTCGCGGATTCGGGCCTGTCCGCCTTCGCCGTCGCCGGTGAGGACGGCTGGACGCTCACCGACTGGTTCGAGAACATCTACCTCTCCCAGGCGGGCCCCGAGAAGTACGACCAGCTCGCCGCCCACAAGATCAAGTGGACCGACCCCACCGTGGTGAAGGCGCTGACCACCCTCGGCAAGCTCTTCGCCGACAAGCAACTGATCGCCGGAGGCCAGAAGGGCGCCCTGAGCACCGACTTCCCCGGCTCGGTCGAGAAGGTCTTCGGCCCCGAGCCCGAGTCCGCGATGGTGTACGAAGGCGACTTCGTCGCCGGCATAGCCAAGGACCAGTTCGGCAAGAAGGCCGGTGCAGACCTCTCCTTCTTCCCCTTCCCCGCGGTCGAGGGCGGCGAGGCACCCGTGGTCAGCGGCGGTGACGCGGCCGTCGTCCTGAAGGACGGCAAGAACCAGAAGGCCGCCATGAAGTTCCTCGAATACCTGGCGAGCCCCGAATCGGCCGCAGTCTGGGCCGAGGCGGGCGGCTTCCTCTCACCGAACAAGAAGGTCGACCCCGCCGCCTACGGCGACGACACCAGCCGGAAGATCGCCAAGTCGCTGACGGACGCGGGTGATTCGGTCCGGTTCGACATGTCCGACCAGGCCCCGGCCTCCTTCGGCGGCACCAAGGGCACCGGCGAGTGGAAGATCCTCCAGGACTTCCTCCGCGACCCGTCCGACCCGCGCGCCACCGCAGTCCGCCTTGAAGACGCGGCAGCCAAGTCGTACGAAGGCTGAGGCGACCGTCATGACCACGGTCACCGCACCCGGCACCACAGCGGGGCCCGCCACCGCCAAGGGCTCCCCGCCCGACGACAGCAACACGGACCACCGGCGGCGAGCCCGACGCCGACTGCGCATCATCGCCGTGGCGTTCGTGCTGCCCGCGCTCCTCCTGCTCGGCGCCCTCGTCGTCTACCCCGTCATCTTCTCGGTCGGCCGGAGCTTCTTCGACGCCTCGGGCACCCGCTTCGTCGGCGGCGAGAACTACTCCGAGATGTTCCGTGACCCGGCCACACTCACGGCCATCCGCAACAGCACCATCTGGGTGGTCGTCGCTCCGACGCTGCTCACCGGACTCGGACTGATCCTCGCCGTGCTCGTGGAGAAGGTCCGCTGGGCCACCGCGTTCAAGCTGCTCCTTTTCATGCCGATGGCCGTGTCCTTCCTCGCCGCGGGCATCATTTTCCGGCTGGCGTACGAGGAGGACCCCGACAAGGGCGTACTCAACGCGACCGTGGTCGGCGTGCACGACGCCTTCCAGGACGCCTCCTCCTACCCGACCGCCCGCGCCCGTGAAGGGCAGGGCCTGACCAAGGCCGCCAACGGCTCGTACCGCACCGACGAAACGGCCTCCCCGGGCAGTACGGTCAACCTCGGGCTCGTCGGCGTACAGCCCAAGGACCTTCCCGCCGGGGCGAAGAACGCGCTCCCCGGCGCCACCCGGCAGGCGGACCGCGACGAACTGCGCGGAGTCGTCTACCTCGACTTCGCGCCCGGCGGCGGCGGAAAGCAGGGCGCGGTCGACAAGGCCGAGAGCGGACTGCCGCAGATGCGGGTCGAGGCCGTACGGGACGGAAAGACGGTCGCCACCGCCACCACCGCGGCCGACGGCTCCTTCCGTTTCCAGGATCTGGCCCCGGGTTCATACGCCGTGCGGCTGCCGGCGGCGAACTTCGCCGAACCCTACGAGGGCATCTCGTGGCTCGGGCCCGCCCTCGTCACCCCGGCCATCATCGGTGCGTACCTGTGGATCTGGACCGGCTTCGCCATGGTGCTCATCGGCGCCGGGCTCTCCACCCTGCCGCGCGACACGCTGGAAGCGGCCCGGATGGACGGCGCCACCGAGTGGCAGGTCTTCCGCAAGATCACCGTGCCGCTGCTCGCGCCGGTGCTGACCGTGGTGTTCGTGACCCTGGTGATCAACGTGATGAAGGTCTTCGACCTCGTCTACATCATCGCGCCAGGACCGGTGCAGGAGGACGCCACCGTACTGGCCACCCAGATGTGGCTGGTCTCCTTCGGCGGCGGCAACAACCAGGGCCTCGGCAGCGCGCTCGGCGTACTGCTCCTGCTCCTGGTCATCCCCGCCATGGTCTTCAACGTCCGCCGCTTCCGCAGGAGCCAGTCATGAGCGCCACCGCCACCGTCCCCGCGAAGGAGCAAAGGCCCGCCACGGCGGCGCCACCGTCGCCGGTGCGCAAGCAGTCGGCCGGGCGGCTGAGGCGCTGGTTCGGCAACGGCCTGGTCCAGGCGTTCCTCGTCGTCGTCAGCCTCATCTGGGTCACCCCGCTCGCCGGGCTGTTCCTCTCCTCGATGCGTACGACGCAGGACAACTCGGCGAGCGGCTGGTGGACGGCCCTGACCAGCCCGGGACAGCTGTCCTTCGACAACTACTCCACGCTGCTCGGCAACGCGGGCATCACCCAGGCGTTCTGGAACACCGTTCTGATCTCGGTGCCCACCACCACCCTCGTCGTAGTGATCGCCGCACTCGCCGGATACGCCTTCGCCTGGCTGGAGTTCCCGGGCCGGGACTGGCTGTTCCTGCTCGTGGTCGCCCTGCTGGTGGTACCGGTCCAGGTCGGGCTGCTGCCGGTGGCCCAACTCTTCGGCCAACTGGGCCTGTTCGGCACCATCCCGGGAGTGGTGCTCTTCCACGTCGCGTACGGGCTGCCCTTCGCCATCTTCCTGCTGCGCAACTACTTCGCCGAGATACCGCGCGAAATGCTGGAAGCGGCCCGGATGGACGGCGCCACCGAGTGGCGGATCTTCACCCGGCTCATCCTGCCGGTGGGCCGCCCCGCCATCGCCAGCCTGGCGATCTTCCAGTTCCTGTGGGTGTGGAACGACATGCTGGTGGCACTGCTCTTCGCCGACAGCTCCGCGCAGCCGCTCACAGTGGAACTGCAGTCACAGATACGCCAGTTCGGCAGCAACATGGACGTGCTTGCACCCGGGGCGTTCCTCTCGCTGATCGTGCCCGTGGCGGTCTTCTTCGCCTTCCAGCGGCACTTCGTGCAAGGGGTGATGGCAGGCTCGGTCAAGTGACGGGGGTGCGCCCCGGCCCCTGCCCCCGTTCCGGCCCCGGCCCCCGGCGCGGGACCGGGGCCGGGGCCGGGGCGCATCCGTTCCGGGGGCTCAGTCCTTGGCGAGGATCGCCTCGATACGCAGGAGTTCGGCGTCGCTGAACTCCGGCCGGGCGATGGTCTCGACACCGTGGCGCGGCTGCCGGGCGCTGCTCGCTCCGACGACGGCGGACGCCCGCGATCTCCACGGTCAGTGCGCCTTTCCGGATGGCTTCCCAGGAGGTGCGCTGGAGGTCGATCAGATCAGCAGGAAGGTCAGTTGCCACGAGTTCGAATAGCACGACGCGACGCGTTGCTTCTGTTCGACGTGCACCATTCGGCGAGCCGACGAGGAACGGGTGGCTGCGCGCCCTGCGGCAGGGATCAGCAGCAACGTCGCCAGCGCGGCTCAGCTGTGGTGGCAGAAGACGCAGCCGTCCCACATCGGCAGGGCACTGAGGAGCCGATGGCGCACGCAGCACGCGATCGCCGCCTCGCCCGGGCCGGGGAACTCGCCGTCCAGACGCGGTGCGGAGCCGGGTTCGTACGCCTCGACCATGGCGTGGAACTGCCACAGATACTGTTCGGCGTACGGCGGTTCGTAGCCGAGTTCCTCCCACCGGTGCCGCCGCAGGGCGAGCGAAGTAGCCCGCAGCACGAAGTCCTTGGCCCGTGCCTGCTGCTCGATGGTGGATCCCCAGTCGATGTCCTCGAGGCGGAAGCCGACCACGCCGCGGCCCATGACGTTCTGGTCCTGGCGGGTGAGCAGCGCCGCAAACCGGTAGTGCCACGGCTCCTCGGCGAGGTCGGAGACGGCCAGGGTGAGGGTCTCGACGAACACCTCGGTGCCGCCATTTGTCAGATCCAGCTCCATCCCCACGCCGCTGAAGAGGTTCATGCGGCCCACCGTACGAGGGCACGTGGGCAGGATGCTGCGGCACCTGGTGCTGGTGCTGGTGACCGAGCGCTTTAGCTGTCCAGCGGGCGTTGTAGTTGGCCTGCAGTGGCAGCGCAGCCGTTTCCTGATGCACGTAGTGACCAAGCAGAGCGGAGGCGCCGCTGCGAGGAGGGTCGTATGCGCAGGTGCCGAGGGTCTCGTCGCGCGGTAGAACGAAGGTGTGAGGGACGAGGACCCCGCTGATCGGGCGGCACGACTGCAAGGTACGGCGAGACCGCGGATCGACTACCGAGAGCTGTTCGCGGCCACTCCCAGTCCCTACCTGGTCCTGGGCCCGGACCTGGTGATTGTCGATGCCAACGGAGCGTACCGTCGGGCAACCGGCCGCACTCATGAGGACCTGGTCGGGCAGTACATCTTCGACGCCTTTCCCGACAATCCGGAGGACCCCGCCGCCGACGGGGTGCGGAACCTGCACGCCTCCCTGCACCGGGTCCTGCTCTCGAAGGAGCCGGACACGATGGCGGTGCAGAAGTACGACATTCCCGTGGCCGGAAAGCCCGGTGTGTTCGAGGAGCGGTGGTGGTCCCCGATCAACACCCCCGTGCTCGGGCGCGACGGGCAGGTGGCGTGGATCATCCACCGGGTGGAGGACGTGACCCACTTCGTTCTCTCCCGCCCCCGACCGCGAGAAGGCGAGCCGGTCAGCGACATGGAAGCGATGGAGGCCGAGCTGTATGCGCGGGCGCGTGAGCTCCAGCTGCTGAACGAAGAACTGCGCCAAGCTCACGCCCGCGAACGCCAGGTCGCCGTCACCCTGCAGGAGGCCATGCTCAAGACGCCCTACCTGGCCCGGCATCCAGACACCGCGGTGCGCTACCTGCCCGCCACCGGTTCACTGAACGTGTGCGGTGACTGGTACGACATGGTCGATCTGCCCGGAAACGGCTTCGCCGTCGCGGTCGGCGACGTGGTCGGCCACGGCCTGGAGGCCGCCGCGGTCATGGGCATGCTCCACAGCGCACTGTCCGCCGCCGTCCGAGCCGTCGAAGGTCCCGCGAGGGCCCTGGAAGTCCTGGACCTGTGCGCACAGGACGTGGAAGGCGCGCAGACCACTACCGTCGTCCAGGCCATCGTCGACCCCGACACGCACCACATCACCTACAGCAGCGCCGGCCACCTACCCCCCGTCCTGCTCCACCAGGACGGCACCTGCGACCTGCTCGACCAGGCCACCGACCCTCCGCTGGGAACCCGCCTCGGAGACGCCCCCCGCCCCCGGGCCACCGTGGCCTACAGCCCGGGCGACACCTTTGTCCTCTACACCGACGGCCTCGTCGAACGCCGTGGCGAGGACATCGACGCCGGCCTGCAACGCCTCACCGACGCGCTCGCCCGCTACGCCCACCACAGCCCCGAACGCCTCGCCGACACCCTCCTCGCGCACCTCGGCCTCAGCAGCGGCGCCCGCGACGACATCGCCCTGATCGTCCTCCGCCTGTAACCCGACGATCGGTGCCAGATATATCGCTCAGCCGCACGAAAGCGTGACCGAGCGGGCGCGTGCTTGCTGGAGGCGCCGCCAGGCTTCCGCTGAGTGGGCATACCGCGGTTGTGCCTGCCCCGGGAACGGCTGATTCTGTAGGGGATGAACGGGGCTGATGTGGCGCCATGACGGCATGGAACGCGGAGCAAAGCGCTGACTTTCGTGGTCCCCTCGACGTCACCAGGGCGGCCACGGCGGTCGTCGACGCTCAGGACACGGTCATCGGATGGAGCCCCGCGGCGGAGCGACTCCTCGCTTACCAACCGCAGGAAATCGTCGGCCGCCCCCTGGCCACGTTCCTGTCACCCGGCCCGACGCCCCCCGTTCTCCCCCTCCCTCTCCCCTTCCAGGGAAACGAGATCCGCGTCGCCCGGCACCGGGACGGGAGTGAGCTGATCGTGGCCACCGCGGTGTGTCCCCTGCCGGGCGCCGGCACGGCGGCGCGCGTCCTCGTCGTGACGGAGCTGAAGGATCTCCGGCTGTGGGAATCCCGGCTTGCCCTGTTGCACGGACTGGCCACCCAGTCACCCCTCGGCCTGGCCATCTACGACACCGACCTGCGCCTGACCTGGTGCAACGCGGCGTACGAACAGGAGATCGGACAACCGTTCGTCGAGTTCCGTGGCTACCGGGCCGATCAGCTGTACTCCGAGGGAAAATTCGTGACCAAGGGGCATCCGCCCACTCTCGACGCGGTCATGCATCACGTACTGGATACCGGAGAACCATTTCTGGACCTGCACTTCCAGGGCCGGCCGCCCAGCGACCCGGAAACGGACCACGTCTGGTCCTGCGCCTACTACCGGCTCCAGGACGCCGACGGACACGTACTTGGAGTGTGCGAGGACGCATTCGACATCTCCGATCGCTACAAGGCGCAGCGGCGCCTTGCCCTGCTCGTCGAGGCAGGCCGCGGAATCGGAACCGCCCTCGATGTGGTGGTCACCGCCGAGAAGATCGCCGAGGTGGCGGTACCGGAGTTCGCCGCCACGGTCACGGTCGACCTTGCGAGGGCAGTACTGGAAGGCGAGGTGCCGGCCACCAGCGGCTCTGCGGCGATTTCTCTGGTACGGGTCGCCCGCTGCTCGGCCGAGGAAGCCGACCAGGAGAAGCCGGGACAACAGCCTCCTCCCCCTGCCCTCGTGAACCACTCTGCCGTGGAGTACCCGTCTGGTTCGCCGCAGGATCGCAGCCTCTCCTCGGGCGGGCTCGTGCTCGACGACACGACCCTGGTCGTGCCGCTGCGGGCCGGGAACAGCGTGCTGGGACTCGTCACCTTCCTTCGCGGCACCGGTTCGGCCACCTTCGACAGCGGCGAAGTGGCACTGGCCGACGAGTTGGTCGCCCGTACAGCTGTGTCCATCGACAACGCCCGCCGCTTCACCCGTGAGCGCACCGCCTCCCTGGCCCTCCAGCGCCAGTTGCTGCCGCAACACGTGCCGGAGCAGTCAGCGGTCGACCTGGCCTACCGCTACCTGCCCACGGACGACGTGACCGGGGTCGGCGGTGACTGGTTCGACGTCATCCCGCTGTCCGGAACCCGGGTCGGACTCGTCGTCGGGGACGTGGTCGGCCACGGTCTGCAGGCAGCCGCCACCATGGGACGGCTGCGTACGACCGTACGGGCGTTGGCCCAGATGGACTTGGATCCCGTCGAGCTGTTGTCGCGGCTCGACGATCTGGTGGCGCAGTCGGTGGAGGAGCAGTGGGGCGAGCCAGGAATGCCCGACGGCACCTACGCCGATGTGACCACCGGGGCGACCTGTCTCTACGCGGTCTACGACCCGGTCTCGCGGCACTGCGTCATGGCCAGGGCCGGCCACCTGCCGCCGGCCGTCGTCGGCCCGGACGACCGGCCGTCCTTCCCGGACCTGCCGGCTGGTCCGCCCTTGGGCCTCGGCGGCCTGCCGTTCGAGTCGATGGAGATCGAGCTGCCGGTGGGCAGCCTGCTGGCTCTCTTCACCGACGGCCTGGTCGAGGCCCGCGACCGCGACATCGATCACGGGCTCGAGACCCTGGGGCGTGTACTCAGCGACCGGAACGTGTCGCTCGAAGAACTGTGCGACCGGGCCGTGGCGGAACTCCTGCCGGACGGCCCGACGGCGGACGACACCGCCCTGCTACTCGTCCGAACCCGCGAACTCGACACTTCGCAGGTCACTGAATGGGAGCTGCCCGCAGAACCGGTCGCCGCGGGCCATGCCCGGGACCTGGCCACCCAACAGCTGCACCACTGGGGCCTTGAGGAGCTGTCGTTCGCGACCGAGCTCGTCGTCAGCGAGCTGGTAACCAACTCGGTCAGGTACGCCGAAGGACCGATCCAAGTACGCCTCATCCGTGACCGCACCCTCCTGTGCGAGGTCGCGGACAGGGGCCACACCTCACCGCACCTGCGCCACAGCGGCGAGGACGACGAAGGCGGGCGCGGCCTGTTCATCGTCGCGCAACTCGTCCAGAGGTGGGGAACGCGCTACACCCGCTCCGGCAAAACCATTTGGACCGAACAGGCCTTTCCTACGACGGGATGAGACGGTCCGCCCGCACTCGGGTCACCGCCCATCGGGGCCGTGCTCAAAGCGCGACGTACTGGTGTGGCGACCCAACCTCACGTCCGGCGTTCGCGTGGCTGGACCAGCCAGGCAACGTGCCCCAGAAATCCTCGCCCCAGTCCTCGCCGTCAACCCAGTAGAAGTGGGCGAACGACAGGGCGAGGTTGTCCCCGAGATAGGCGAGGTGCCCCTCGGCGGTGACGAACGTGTCCTCCAACGGCACGTCGTCGCCAACTTCGCACCAGCCCAGGCGCCGCATCGCCGATCGGAGACCGCCCAGTCGCCCAACGGCAGTTCCGCCAGGCCGACGATCTGCTCCACCAGACGCGGGGTGATGGAGCATGCGGCGACGTGATCGGCAGGGTCTTCGTCTGTCATGGCAGGACGATATCCGGGCCGTACGCGTGTTTCAGTGCCGGCTCGGCACGGGCGGCGGTGCCGAGTGATGGGCCTTGCTGGGGGCATCGGCGGTTGGTGTGTTCAGATCCGTTTGCCGGGGGCGGCGTGCCGGGACATTCCCCAGGTCGTTTCCGCTGCGGCTGCCCCATTCCTCGCGTGCGCTGCCGTAGTCGGCGGAAGGCAAGGACACCAGGGTCACGCCATTGACGCCCCCGAGGTGGAGAACACCCTCCTCTTCGTCCGGCTCGGGTGCGGGCATCGGTACACCCCACCGACATCTCCGACTCGTTGGGTCATCGGGCAAGGGCGGTGAGAAGGACGCGTTTGCACAGCAGTGGGAGTTTGGCCCGGGACCACCCCGCGTGCGCGACCGCCGTCTCCCGGCGGTGCCGGGAGGTGGCGGGGACCGGGGCCGTCAGGTCCAGCGGACCTGTGTGAGGGCCGGTGCGCTGCGGGAGCCGTCGGGGGCGACCGCGACCAGCTGGAGTGTCGTGGTGTCCTCGTTCCCGGCGCGCTCGAGGGCCTTCACGTAGTACACCTCGTCGTATATCCGGCCGACGGCCTCGTGTCGGCCGTTGGGCAGTTCGCGGTACACGTCGTAGTACCAGACGCCCCGGTCCTGGAACTGCCAGGAGAGGAATACTTCGGCGGTGGTGTCCTGGAGGTGGGCGGCGTCCACGGTGAAGCCCGAGGGGGTCTGCGGGCGGGCGGGGGGCTCGCTGCCGAGGAGGGCGAGTTCGCCGAGGTTCAGCGCGTAGGCGCCCTGGTGGCGGGAGGAGACGCGTATACCGATCGCGGCGATGGTCCGGCCTGCGAAGGCGTCGAGGCTGCGGACGGCCGTGTTCCAGGAACGGCTGGTGGTGTGTCCGACCGGCAGCCAGACAAAGTGTCCCGGGGCGTCGGTGAAGATCAGCCCCACTTGAAGGCCGCTGTCCGCGCCTGCTTGTCCGGTCGTGAAGGTGACGGACAGCCGCTCGGCGCCGGTCACCTTCAGTGCGGTCTTGAACAGCCGCACGGTGGTGGTGTTGTCGGGGCCGAGGTCGCCGGCGATGCGCAGGGAGGACCCGCCGTCGTGGGCGAGGGTGTAGTCGTAGTCGACGGTGAGCGGTCGGCCCTTGCCCTCGCTGCGGGTCCAGAACTGCCAGGTCGGCAGGATGTCCTGGATGCTCGCGTTGTTCCAGTCCCTCTCGCCCGCGCGGCTGCCGTCGAGGAAGAAGGCGCGGCCGTGGCCGGTGTTGAAGCGGGTGACGAACGGGAACGAGCCGATGACCGACCGTTCGGTGATGTACCGGGCGACGCCGTCCCACTTGTTGTGGTTGTCCGCGTCACGCGGCTTGCCGTCGTCCTCGTAGGGCCACGGCACGTACTCGGTGCGGCCGGTGCGGGTCGGGTCCTCGCGGGGGCCGGACCAGTAGCGGCGCTCGCGCTGGAAGACGGCGTCCTGCGCGTCGGGGTCGTCGCGGTCCGGGTAGCGGTCCCAGGCGAAGTGTGAGCCGAACAGCGCCCAGCTGGTACGGGCCGGCTTGCCCTCGGGGAAGATCAGCCGGGTGTCGTAGGGCGGGTTGTAGCCGTACTTCTCGTTCTCCGTGCCGTGGAAGACGGTCTCGTACGGGTCCAGGCCCAGCTTCTCGGCGGTGGTGCGGGAGGTCTGGACCTGCTCGGCGTCCGGTATCCAGTAGTTGGCGAACAGGCTGTTGTTGACCGGGGTGTCGCCGTTCTGGATCCATGGGGCGTTGTGGTCGTTGAGCTGGTTCTGGTAGTCCAGCTTCCCGTTGACCATGATCGTGTCGTACCACTGGATGTGGAAGCCCTCCGGTGCCTGGGCGCGTAGGTACGTGAGCATCTCCATCAGCTTGGCCGCGTCCGCCGGTGCGGTCTCGGCCTCCTGGTTGATGAAGTAGCCGTCGAAGCCGAAGTACTCGGCCATCTCGATCAGCTTGTCCGCCACCGGGAAGCTGCCGTCGGCGCGCTGCTCCAGGTAGTCGGAGAAGGTGCCGGACCGCGGCCAGAACCAACAGCCCAGGCTTTTGGCGCCGTTGCGGTGGGCGGCGTCGGTGTAGGCGGGGTTGGGCAGGTTGATCAGCCCGTGCTCGGGGTTGTCGGTCGGCGAGCCGTCGACGGGCATGCCGTGCCAGGAGCCGTACAGGTCGGTGTACTGCCAGAAGCGGAGCAGGCGGCGGGCGAAGACATCGTTGTACTTGTACGCGGTGAAGAAGGAGTTGTCGTAGTCGTAGCTCAGGTTCATCAGCTGCGGGCCGGTCGCAAGGGCCGGGTTCACCTGGGTCGCGGCGAACGGGGCGATGCGGGTGGCCAGGGGGACGCGCGAGCGGAAGTACGGGGCGTAACGGTCCGTCTGCGGGCTCCAGTTCTTGAGGGAGGCCGCGTTGTAGCCGTGCATGAACGGCTGATGCGGGGCCCGGCCCGGGGCCGGTTCGGCTGCCGCGAATGCCGGCGACGCGGTCAGCCCGGTCAGCCCGGCCGGATTGACGAGTTGGACCGTCACCCCTGCCGCGCCGAGCAGGCCGATGAACGTTCTGCGATCCATGCGTGCATCACTCCTTCACCTGGGCGGGCGGCGTGAGCGCCGCGCGCTGCGGGCCGGGCACGGTCACCGTGGCTGGGCTGTTGCTGTGGCTGATGCTGTCGCCGTGGCTGTGGCTGTGGCTGTGGCACCGGATTCCCCGCCCGCGTCAACACTGGTGCTTCACTTGTCGATTGAGTGCGGCGAACTCGCAGGGCCACAGCCCTCACAACGGGGGTATTCCTCGCAAACTAATGCGCTTTAGTCAAGGCGGTGCCCCGGGGCGTGTTCGGTGTTCCGCCACGGCACCATGGCACCGTGGCGCCACGGTGATCTGCGGTGGTCCGTCCGAGCAGGAAGGCGGGTGTGACGGTTCTTCAACTCCGGTCGCCCCGGGACGACTTCGGGCCCCGGAGCAGTCTAGGTTGGTTTCCGGCCGATCTTGATCACCGCCAGCTACCAGGAGCTCTTGTGTCCGACCGTGACCCCTACCGCGATGCCGGGGACGTACAAGCCCGGATCGACACCAGCAAGCCGCACTCCGCCCGGTTCTGGAACTACTTCGTGGGCGGCAAGGACCACTACGAGGCGGACCGGGAGATCGGCGATCACATCAAGGAAATCTTCCCCGGTCTCGTCGACGTGGCCCGCACCAGCCGCCGGTTCCTCGGCCGCGCGGTGCGGCATCTGGCCGCCGAACGCGGCGTACGGCAGTTCCTGGACATCGGCACCGGTCTGCCCACCGCCGAGAACACGCACGAGGTCGCCCAGCGCACCGCCCCCGACGCCCGGATCGTCTACGTCGACAACGACCCGCTCGTCCTCACGCACGCCCGCGCCCTGCTCACCAGCACGCCCGAGGGGCGCACCGCGTACCTCGACGCCGACTTCTACGACCCTGAGACGGTGCTCGCCCACACCGCCGAGACCCTGGACCTCACCCGGCCCGTCGCCCTGATGATCCTCAACACGCTCGGCCACGTCGACGGTTACGACAGGGCCCGCGACGTGGTGAACCGTCTCATGGCGGGCCTGCCGTCAGGGAGTTACCTGGTCATCAGCGACTCGACGGCCACGAGCCCCGGCATGATCGCGGCTTCGGAGGCGTACAACGCGAGCGGCGCGGTCCCGTACTACGTCCGCAGCGTCGCCGACATCGCCGGCTTCTTCGACGGTCTCGAACTGCTCGAGCCCGGCGTCACGGAGGTGACCCGCTGGCGCCCGCAGGACACCGACACCGCCGACACCACCGACACCACCGACACTGCCGAGGCAACCGCGGTCGACGCGTACGCGGGCGTGGCCCGCAAACCCTGAGACCCCGGCCCGGCGACCCGCAAGCCCTGAGACCTCGGCCCGGGCGGACCACGGACCACCATCCTCGGCGCCGTCCCCGCGGGGGTCCATGCCGCGGTCACCTCGGTTGCCGGACAGCGGAGTTGGGCTCTGGCGGCCCGTCGTCGGGCGCCGTCGTGTGGTGACCCCGTCCTCTGCCTCGACAGGTGTCCGGGCGCCGCATGCGTTCCCGGGGGCGGCCGACGTTCCGGGGGGGGCGGCGCGGTGACCGACGCACCGCCCCCCCATGCCCGTTATGCGGCAGTATGGCCTGTGGTGGTGGAACTCGACCCGGTGGCGCCAGAGATGCATGCCGGGCAGGCGCCGCCCGGCAGGGAAGGGTTGAGGCGTGCAGGAACTGGCGATCATCGAGGCACCGTCCGTGCTGGGGCTGCGGCCTTCCGGCGTCCAGGACTCGCCGAGGGCCCTGCTCGATGCCGGTCTGCTGCTCCACCCCGGGGCGATGCGGGCCGGCCGGGTCGAAGCACCGGCGTACGACCCGAGGCGGGATGCCGATACCGGGATCCTGAACCCCACCGGTATCGCGGAATACTCGGTCCGACTGGCCGACGCGGTCGGCAGCGCCCTGGACGCCGACCGCTTCCCCGTAGTCCTCGGCGGCGACTGCAGCGTCCTGCTCGGCAACCTCCTCGCCCTGCGACGCCGCGGACGCTACTGCCTGCTGTTCCTCGACGGCCACACCGACTTCTACCAGCCGTCCGCGGAGCCGACCGGCGAAGCAGCCTCCATGGAACTCGCCCTGGCTACGGGCCGTGGCCCGCGGCTGCTCGCTGACCTCGAAGGGCGCGGCCCCCTGGTCCGGGACGAAGATGTTGTCGCTTTCGGGTTCCGCGACTCGGTCGAGTCCGCCGAAGCCGGAATGCAGCCTCTGCCGCCGCAGATGCACGCCGTCGACCTCGACGCCGTGCATGCGGCCGGAGCCGCCACGGCAGCGCGCCACGCGGTCGACCGGCTCACCGGCTGCGACAGCGCCGGGTACTGGGTCCACCTCGACGTCGATGTCCTGGACGACGCGATCATGCCTGCCGTCGACTACCGCCTCCCCAGAGGGCTGTCCTGGTCAGAACTGGAAAGCGTCCTGCGGACAGCACTGGTCAACTCACAAGCGGTCGGCCTCGATGTCACGATCTTCAACCCCCGACTCGACCCGGACGGAAGGATCGCAGCCCGCCTCGCCCAGTGCCTAGGCCGAGGGCTGTCAGCACGGACCGGCCATGGAACCTGAGCCAGAGCACACACCGGGCGCAGGGGCAGGCACGGCCGCGGTCGCCCATCTCCGAGTTCGCAGATGGGTGGCCGCCCGTTCCATGTCGTTCTCGGCCGCAGTCTGTTGGGCGCGCGCTGCGGCGAACAGGCCCGGTCCGGCGAGGGCCTCGATGGCGATGTGGACCACGACGAACCAGTCCTCGTCCAGGCCGCCGAGGAAGCTCTGCAGCCGGGCGACGTTGCCGAGTTCGACGGGGCGCGCGGGGTCGAGGCGGCGCCAGTTGACCAGGACATGGGACGCGTAGGAGAGCACCGGCGGACGCCCCACCGCGCGGGCGGAAGGAAGCCTGTGGCTGGGTCGACCTGGTGCTCCCGTAACAGCCGGTCGGCGGCTCCTCGTTCTGTCGCTGCTTCCGCGTCCGTTGCCATGCGGGCTCCCTGGGGCGGCTCGGCGATTGCGTCGTGTCGGTGTGTGCCGTACCAGGACACAGTGCAGCACCACGGCATCACGTCGGAAGAGGGCCTGGATTTCCAGCAGCAACGCAGACCATGAGGCGGCATCGGGGGAATCCGCGCCATGAGCCAGGGTGATGTCGTCCCGTTTGCGCCGCGGTCGGCAGCCGACAGGACAGGTCCTTCAGCTCAGCGGTTCAACTCGGCCTGGGGCGGGAGTTCACCATCGCGATGCTCGGCCACGAGATGTCGCCAAGTACTGGTGGCCGCGGCTGCTGGAGCGTGTGTGGAGAGTCGGGAATGCCGTTAGCCAGTGGTTGGTGGTGGCGCTGAGGTGCGGGGACGATGGGCTCGAACGTCCACAGGGCGGCCATCGGGATCGCGAGCTGTCATCGTCCACTGGGTGGGCAATGTTTCGATCTGTCCCACCGGCCACCCGGCGCCCAGGATTTGTTCGCGAACCTCACACAGCTGCGCGTATGTTCGCACGCGCAGTCCCCATCCCGCCCGGCTCAGAGGGTCGAGATCAGTGGTGGGGGCGGCAGCGGTTTCGACGATCACGAGGTGGTCGTTCCCGCCGACATCGATGACTGCGATCCGGGGATCAGAAAGGGTTGCAGCGCGCTCGAACGCGAGCGCTGCGCCGAGCAACTCCGTGTAGTACGTCACGAGCCGGTCGAGGTCGGTCGTGGAGAGAGTCAGATGGTTGATTCCGAGGAGATCGGGCATGGTCAGCCAACTGTAGTGCAGCCGCTGGTCGGCACCTGGGTCTTGAGACCGCCACGTGCCGCGACTCCCCTCCCCCGGTGCGGCGCTGCCCCCACCAGCGGATTCATCAACATTTCATCGCCATGGCAACAGCCGTCCCTAGCGTCTGGGTTCGTGCCTTGCAGGGCACGTCCACACTCCAAGGGGGAGATCAAGCAATGTCGATGGCTAGCAGGACGGCACGGGCTCTTGGGACCGTGGCCATGACGGCAGCGCTGGCGGTCGGTACCGCCGTCGCGTTCCCCGGCGCCGCACAGGCGGCCGACGAGGATCGCTACTACATCGAGATCGGCGGCACGGGGGCCACGCCGCCCGCACCTCACTGCACCTACTCCTACGACGCGGCGAACGAGGCGCACCAACTCGGCGATCGCGCCATCACGGTGTGCTACCCGGCCTCGGTCGGCCCGTTCATCGGCCCCACCGGACCACTGGTCGACGACAAGGGGCTGCACCCCGAGGCCCTCACCGCGCCGACCTACGATGCCAGCGTGCAGCAGGGCATCCAGGAGGCGTTGCGGGTGGCGGAGGAAACCCACCGCGCCCACCCGGAGGCGCAGCTCACCATCGCCGGCTTCTCGCAGGGGGCGCAGGTCGCGGACGAGGTTCTGCAGAAGATCGCTCGCGGCGAGACCGGCATTCCGGCTGCGCAGGTCACCGGCAAGCTGTACGCCGACCCGATGCAGCCCGGCACCGGCCTCGGGGCCCAGGTGCCGAGGGGCCTTGGCATTCCCGGGTTCTTCACCTCTCCCGGCGCCGGTCCGGATGACTTCAACGGCATCCCGGTCACGCGGTACTGCATCAACGGCGACCCCGTCTGTGACGCGGCCGTCCAGAACGCGCCCGGCTATTTCAGCCTGCACGGGAATTACGCGCATGACGGCAACGTCATCGAGCAGACCCTGACCGAGGACAGCGGCAACGGGATCCAGTGGAGGGACGCTGCCGGGAACCCGGCACGGCGTCCCTGACCGGTGAGCGACAACCCCTGACCCCCTGACCGGTGGGAGTTCAGCGGCCCGGCCGATCGCGTTGCGGCGGCCGGGCCCACTCCTGCCGGGCCGTCGGCCATAGCTCTGCACGGCGGCGGCAGCGGCAGCGGCTACGCGTCCTCCGCGCCGGGGCGTCCTCGGCGGCCCAGGTCGTCCAGTACGCGGGAGATGCGCGCCCGCTTGGCCTCCGTGTCGGGCAGGGCGGTGGAGCGTTCGAAGAAGTCGCGTGCCCCGGCCAGGTCCTCCGCCGCGGCGCCGTACCAGACCAGCTGATGGCGGATCGCGATCTCCGACTCGGTGCCGGTCTGCTCGTCGAGGATCGCTCGCGATCGGCGGCGGAGGTCGGCGGCCGCCGTCGCGTTGCCGAGGCTCGCTTCCGCGGTGGCGAGGCGGGCGAGGACGGCGGCGCGCAGGGGGACGTCGCCGAGACGTCGGGCCAGGTCCTCGGCCTTGCCAAGGGCCCCGACGGCGTCGGCGTACCGGCCCAGGTCGAGTTGGAGCCCGCCGAGGCGGAGCAGTGTCTTGCCGAGGAGCCGGGGGCTGCCGCCCTTCTCGGCGAGGGCGATCGCGTCGGTGTAGCGCTCGTACGCCTTGTCGTGCTCTCCGAGCTGGTGGTGGATGTCGCCGACGCGGGTCATGACCGAGCCCATGAGCCAGTTGTCGTGCTCCAACTCCATGACAAGGCGGGCGACTTCGGCGAAATGGGTCATCGACTCGGCGGTATGTCCCGCCAGGTTGGCGAACGTCCCGAGACCTGCGGCGGCCCTGGCCTGCTCGTGCGGGTCGCCGGCCCGGCGGCTGATGTCCAGCGCTTCCGTGAACCAGGTACGGGCCTGCTGGTAGCGGCCCTGCAGGCCGTACATGATGCCCAGGCCGGTGCGCAGCCCGGAGACGAGGCGCCGTTCGGGGACCCGGTCGGCGACGGGCAGGACCGTTTCCAGGGCCGTGCGGCACTCGTGGAACCGGCCTTGCCGGGTGAGGTAGTCGACCAGGCCCTCGGCGATCCGGCAGGCGTCGTCCGGATGGCCCGTGGCGACCGCCCGGCCGATCACGTCGACGAGTTCGCCGCCTGCCGCGTCCAGCCAGGCCGTGGCGTCTTCCCAGTCCGTGAACGGGCCGGTGTCCTGCCCGCCGGTCAGCGGGAGCGAGGTGCCCCAGTCGCTGGCGCAGCGGGCGGCGGTCACGTACAGCCGGAACACGCCGCTCCGGGCGGCCGCGACCTCGTCGGGGGACCCGGCGGCGAGGCGGCGGGCGTAGACCGCCATCAGGTCGTGCAACCGGTAGCGGTCGGCGGTCACTTGCTGCACCAGACTCGCGTCGGCCAGGCCCGCCAGGGCCTGCTCGGCCTGGGGCGGCGTGCGGCCGAGCATCGCGGCAAGCGCGAGGCGGTCGACGTGCACGGTGGGCGCCAGGCCCAGGGCGCGGAACGCTCGCTGCTGTTCGGGCGGGAGCTGGTGGTAGGAGATCTGGAACGCGACTTCGACGCTGCGGTCCTCCACGGCGAGCTCGTCGAGTCGGCGCTCGTCGTCGGCAAGGCGCGCCGCCAGCGCTTCCACCGCCCACAACGGGCGGTCCTGTATCCGCGCCCCGACGATCCGCAGCGCCAGCGGAAGACGATCGCACAGCGTGGCCAGTTCGCGTACGGCCGCCTGCTCGCGGGCGGATCCCTCGCCGCCGACGATACGGGTGAGCAGTCCCGCCGCCGCGTCGATGCCGAGCGGGGTCAGCGAGATCCTGCGGTCCGCGTCCAGGCCCGTCAGGCGCCCGCGGCTCGTCACCAGGACCAGGCTGCCGGAACCCGCGGGCAGCAGGGGCCGCACCTGCTCGGCGCCGGAGGCGTCGTCGAGCACGAGGAGCAGCCGGAGGGAGGCAGTCGCCGCCCGCCAGGACGCGGCCAACTCGTCCAGGTCCTCGAAGTCTTCGCCCTCGGGTGCGCCCACCGCCCGCAGCAACCGGCGCAGTACGCGTTGCTGCCCCATCGCCTCGGCGGCCTCCCGGTGCCCGTGCAGCTGCGCGAACAGGCACCCGTCGGGGTACTCGTCCGCGAGCGCCCGCCCCGCGCGCACCACCAGGGCGGTCTTCCCGACGCCGGCCATTCCGTCCACCGCCCGCACCGCGACCGCCCGCGGGTCGGTGGGCGCGACGAGCAGTTCGAGCTCTCGGTCCCGGCCCGTGAAGTTGCCGATGTCGACGGGGAGTTCCTGGCGCCTGCGGCGCTCGCGGGGCGGTGTCTCGGGCGGTGGGTCCGTGCGTTGCGGCGGCGTACGGTCCTGTCGTACGGCGATGCCGAGGAACGCGTCGTCGCCGCGGAGCACCGCCTCGTGCACACGCCGCAGTTCCGCACCGGGCTCCACTCCTTGCCCGCCCACCAGGCGGCGACGGACCGTGGTGTAGACGTCCAGGGCGTCGGCCTGCCGGTTGCCGGCGTAGAGGGCACGCATGAGCAGGGCGGCCAGCGCCTCGTTGAAAGGGTGGGTCGCCGTCAGGGAGAACAGTTCACCCACGGCTTCGGCGTGCCGTCCCAACCGGAGCTGGCAATCGGCCTTTCCCTGCACCAGTACGAGGCGGTGCTCCGTCAGCCGCAGCCGTTCCCCCTCCGCGAAGGGCCCGGGGAGCCCGGCCAGGGGCTCACCGCGGAACAGTGCGAGGGCCTCGGACCACGCGTCCACCGCGGCGTCCAGGTCCCCGGAGTCCCTCGCCGACCGTCCCTGCGCGACGAGTTCCTCGCAGCGCAGCACGTCCACGCGCGCGTTCCGCGGGTCGAAGCGGTACCCGCCGCGGACGGTGACGATCACCGAGTCCGCGGTGCTCTGCCGGAGCGCGTCCAGGCGTCTGCGTAACCGGTGCACATAGACCGGGATCACCTTGGCGCCCGTGCCGGGGAGCTCCGGACCCCAGACGCCGTCGAGCAGTTCCTGTCGGCTGACCGTTCTGCCCGGCCGGAGCAACAACGCGGTCAGCAGGGCCTGTTCACGTACCGGCCCCAGCTCCACGGGCGCGTCGCCGCGCCAGGCCTGGAGTGGACCGAGCAGAGCGAATCGAAGGTGCTGCTTTGCATCTGTGGATAACTCGCGCATGATCGGCACGCGGGGAGTCTATTAAGGCTCCGGTCCCCCGCGACGGCCATCACAAGATCCGCCCCTCCCGTGAACGACGGCGCCACACCGCCGCGAGGAACGCGCCCTCCCCACACTCCTTCACGCGCCCCGCCTCTTCACGGCGGTCTTCATCGACTCCGCCTCCCCCTCCCCCTCCGGCCCCGCCGCCGGGCCCAAGCGTCACGCCGCGGGCCGGGCTTGGTGCTTCAGGGGTTCTCCGCGCAGGTAGCGGCCGACTTCCGCGGCGACGATGCGCGCGGCCTTGTGTGCGACTTGCTGGCTTCCTCCGGCGATGTGGGGGGTGTGGACGATGCCGGGCGTGGTCAGAAGGCGGGAGCCCGGCGGGACCGGCTCTTCGGGGTAGACGTCGAAGGCCGCGCCGCGCAGGTGTCCGGCTTCCAGTGCGTCGCAGACCGCGTCGTAGTCGAGGAGCGCGCCACGTGCGCAGTTGACGAGCACCGACCCGGTCGGCATCGACGCGATCTCGTCGCGCCCGATCATGCCGGTGGTCTCCTCGGTGACGCGGGCGTGCAGGGAGACGATGCGGGAGCGGGTCAACAGCTCCTTCAGCGTGACGTGTTCGGCGATGTCCCCCAGAGTCTGCGGGGTTACGTAGGGGTCGTACACCAGGACGTGGGCGCCCATGGCTTTCAGGACGGTGGCGACGCGGCTGCCGATGGCTCCGTAGCCGACCAGGCCGACGGTGCTGCCTTCGATTTCGATGCCGCACTTGTCGTAGTCGTAGTAGTCGCCGCGCCAGTGCCCGTTGTGGAGTTCTGTGTGGGTGTCGGCGACGCCGCGGGCCGCGGCGAGGAGCAGGGTGAGGGTGTGTTCGGCGGTGGCGGTGGCGTTGCGGCCCGGTGCGTAGCACACCGCGACGCCGTGCCGGGCGGCGGCGTCGAGGTTGGCGTTGACGGGCCCGCCGCGGCTGACGCAGAACAGTTCCAGGTCGGGGCAGTTGTTCAGGATGCGTTCGGTGAGCGGGGCGAGCTGGGTGACGCAGATCTTCACGCCTTGGAGCGCTTCGATCATCTGGTCTTCGGTGCCGGACGCTTCGACGACCTCGGCCACGCGGCCGAACGGAGTGTGCGGCCAAGGGAGTTGAATTTCGCGGATGTCGAGGTCGAGGGCGTGCGGTGCGGCATCGGTGACCGCCTGGGTCAACAGGCCGGGGAGGACGAAGTGGTCGCCGGCGGCCAGGACGGAGGTGCTCATCAAGGGTTCCTTGGTTGGTCAGTTGGTTGGGGCGTGGTCAGCGCAGTGCCGGTGACGCCGCGGGGACGGGGGCGTTGAGGCGCAGGAGGGCGGCGTGCCCTTCGGCGAGGCGGACTTCGGTGAGTGCGCCGTTGTGCAGCTCAGGGAAGACCTGCCGGTAGTTGGCCAGGGGGATGCCAAGGAGGTGGCAGATCGTCAGGCGCAGCAGGGTGGAGTGGGCGACGACCAGGACGGTGCCCAGCTGGTGGTCGTGTGCGATGTCGTGCAGGCAGGCCGAGGCGCGTTCGGCGGCCTGGCGGGGGTCCTCTCCGCCGGGGAGGTGGTTGCGGACGGGGTCGGTGAGGAACGCTTCGAGCTGGTCGGGGAACTGCTCGCGCATCTCGGACCGGGTGAGCCCTTCGCCCGCGCCGAAGTCGACCTCCGTAAGCCGCGGGTCGGTGCGCAGGTCCAGGTTGCAGGCCTGCGCGGCGGGTGCCGCGGTGAGGCGGGCGCGGGAGAGCGGTGAGCTCCATACGGCGCTGAGGTCGGCGTCGGCGGCCCACGCGGCGAGGGCGGCGGACTGTTGGTGGCCGCGGTGGGTCAGGGCGACATCGGTCTGACCGGCGTAGCGGTTCTCCGCGTGCCAGATGGTTTCGCCGTGGCGTACGAGGATGAAGTCGGTCATGTGGTGGCCTTTCCGTGCGCGTGGTCGGCGACCGCGGGGTCGAGCCAACCGCGTTGCGTCAACTCCTTGACGAAGCCGAGGTAGAGGGGCGTGTACCGGGCGCTGCGTTCCGCGTCGGGGGTGAGCTGCCGGTCGATGCGGACCATGGCGGCCGCCGCCTGGTGGAGCGGGGCGCCGCTGGAGGTGGCGGCGAGCACGGCCATGCCGAGGGCGCTTTCGGCTTCCTTGGGCAGCAGGACGGGGCGGCCCATGACGTCGGCCCGCAGTTGGGACCAGTAGGGGTTGCGGGAGCCGCCGCCGGTGAGGGTGAGCGGTCCGTCGACGGGTGCGCCGAGATGGTCGAGGTAGTCGAAGCACAGCCGTTCCAGACATGCCACGCCCAGGAGGCAGGCGTGGAACTGCTCGGCCTGGCCGACTGGGTCGCCCAGGATGAAGGGGCGGGCCTCAGGGGCGCGGAAGGGGAAGCGCTCGCCGCGGGAGACGAGCGGATAGGCGATGGCGTCGCTGCCGCGGGAGGCGGCGCGCGAGGCGGCGTGGGCGGCGGCCCGGGCCGTGAGGTCGTTCAGATCGGCGCCCGGGAAGCGTTGGGTGAGGATGCCCGCTCCACTGCTGGAGGCGCCGCCGGGCAGCCACATGTCGTCGGGGCCGCGGTGGCAGTAGACGACGCCTTGGGGGTCCTGCACCAGGTGGGGGCTGACGCCCTTGAGGACCAGGGTGGTCCCGAGCACCGAGTTCCACGCACCCGGTGTCAGGGCACCGGCGCTGATCTGCGCGGCGCAGCCGTCGGTCATGCCCGCGATGATCGGGGTGCCTTCGGGGATGCCGGTGTCCTGTGTGGCGGCCGCGCAGACCGCGCCCAGGGTGGTGCCGGGCCGGACGACCGGTGGCAGCAGGCCAGTTGGTACGTCGAGGGAGGTGAGGATCTCGTCGGGCCAGCGTTCCTCGATGAGGTGGTAGCCGCTCTTGAGGGCGTGGCTCGCATCGGCGGCCACCTGCTCTCCGGCAAGGCGCCAGGTGATCAGGTCGGCCTGGTGCAGGAGGCGGACCCCGGATGCGGCGCCGGACGTAGCACCGGCGGCGGAGTGCTCAAGGAGCCACAGGAGCTTCGGCAGCGCCCATGTGGGTTGCATGCTGCGGTAGCCGAGCTGCTGCCACAGGGCGGAGCCCGCCGCGTTGACGCGCTGCGCCTGGGTAGTGGCGCGGCTGTCGTCGTACATGATCGCGGGGGTGAGCGGCGTCCCCGCGGCATCGGCGAGAAGGATCGTGCCGGAGGTGGCGTCCACGGCCAGGCCGCGTACGTCCTTGGGGTCGACGGCGGTCATCACCTCGCGGCATGCCTCGGCGAGTGCGGACCACCACTGCCGCGGGTCCTGTTCGTGCCGGTCGCCGTCCCGGCTGCTGCTCAGCGGCCGGGTCGCCGCGGCGAGGACCTGCCCCTCACTGTCGACAGCGACGCACCGTGTGCTTTGGGTGCCCAGGTCGAGCCCGAGCCAGATGTCCTCACGTACCAGCTCAGACATGGGACACCTCCTGCTTGGCGGTGGGCGCGGTGGCGGTGGGCGTGCTGGTGGTCGGCTGCCAGCCGGCGCGCCGGGCCATGGAACGCCAGGTGAGGAAGTCCTCGTACCGGGCGGCGTAGAGGGCGGCGCGCGCCGGGTCGGGCTCCCAGGCCGACCTCATCCGCACGTAGTTGGCTGCCGCGCTGTGCATGCTGGATTCGGCTCCGGTCAGCACAAGGCCGGTGACGAAGGCGCCCTTGGCGCCGACCTCGGTGTCGGTGGACCGGGCCGTCGGCACGCCGGTGACATCCGCGATCAGCTGGCACCACGCGTCGCTGTTGGCGCCGCCGCCGCAGAGTCTGAGTTCGGTGATGTCGCTGCGGGAGGCGGCCAGGGAATCGCGCACCGCCAGGGACAGTCCTTCGAAAACGGCCCGTGCCACATCGCCCCGGTCGTGCTCCAGGGTCAGCCCCCACAGCGTGCCCCGGGCACGAGGGTCGAGGAAGGGGGCCCGCTCACCGGCCGGGGACAGATACGGCAGGAAGGCCAAGCCATGTGCGCCGGGCTCGGCGGTGAACGCAAGCGCGGCCAGTTCCGGCGGGCCGTCAAGGCCGAGCGTGGCGGCCGCCCAGCTGAGTACCTCGGTGCCGGAGAGGGTGGGGAAGGCTCGCAGGACACGCTCCCGGCCCCGGTAGGCGATGTTGATGCCGCACGGTTCGCCCGTGGCGTCCACGCTCTTGCGGACGATTTCGGTACACAGCGTCGTGCCCAGAATGCTGCAGGCCTGGCCCGGATTGACCGCCCCGACCCCCCGAGCGGTCGCGGCGATGTCGTACGGCGCCATGACCACCGAAAGTCCCGGCTCAAGCCCCAACTGCCCGGCCGCCTCCGGCGTGATCTCGGCGACCCGCTCCTGTTCACTCAGCACCTTGGGCAGCAGCCGCTCGGCCCACGACAGGCCGAACATCTCCACGATCTTCGGGTCGTAGGTGCCGGTGGAGTGATCGAGGAACGGCGCCGACGCGTCCGATTCGTCGACGGCCAGCTGCCCGGTCATGCGCGAGAACACCCAGCCGGCGGCCGTCAGCGACGCCGCGGAGCGCTCAAGCCGCTCAGGGTCGTGCTCGGCGAGCCAGGACCAGATCGCATTGGGCATCCCGGTACACGTCAGGGACCCGTTGCGGCGAAAGGCCGCCTCGAGAACACCATCCTTGGCCCAGCGCTCCACGATGGCGGCGGCGCGTCCGTCGGACCACAGCACGGCGGGGCCGGTCGGACGCCCTTGCCCGTCGACCAGCCAGCACCCGTCGCCCTGAGCGGTGAAGGAGACCAGGCGCACCGGATCGCGCAGCTCCGAGAGCACGCTGCGGACGGTGAAGACAATGGCGTTCCACACCGTGTCCATGTCCTGCTCGGCCCAGCCGGGCTGCGGACGGTCGACCACCGTGGCCAGACGGGACACCGCGATCTCGGTGCCCTGATCGTCGAAGACCACCGCCTTGATCATCGACGTGCCGACGTCAACGGTCAGAATCGACATGACTTCCATCCTTCGCCCAGGTTCCACCGCGCACATGTCGCGGTGGAACGCCCATCCGGCAGCCTCCGCGGAGGCGAGATACGGGGCCGTGGCCAGGTGATGGCGCGTTGCCGATGTCGGCCCCACTCACGAGCCAACGCCTTCGGCAAAGCGGGGGTCAACACCTGCCGCGGCGTTCTCACGACGTGCCGTGCACGCCACGTGAAGACACCGCCCGGCCCCCGAGCGAGCGGGGCCCGTATCCACCTCACGCCGAGTGAAAACCGTGTGATGTTCACGCGGGACATTGGCTGGACCGGCGCCGTCAGTGGTGGCGGCCCACCACTTTGAGCGTCACGCCCAGGTCCCGGATACGGCGCTGTTCCTGCGGCGGCAGGCCACTGTCCACGAGGACGACGTCGAAGTCCGTCAGCGGCGCAAGGGCGTGCAGTCCCTCTCGGGTGAACTTCGTGTGATCGGCGAGGAGTACGCGCTGGGACGCGGACTCGAGCAGCGCCCGCTTGACGTGGACGGTCTCCTGCGACTGGTGGTAACAGCGCCCCTTGGTGATCGCCGTGGTCGACATGAACAGCACATCGGCCCGATAGGAGGCCGCGGCCTCAGCCGTACGGAGACCGAGAAAGGCGTCGTAGGCGGGAAAGTAGGTGCCGCCGAGCACCACCAGGCTGATACCCGGCTCGCCCGCCAACAGTTTGACGGCGGGCAGGAAATTGGTGATCACCGTGAGAGGGGTGCGCTGGCCGAGCCGCTCCGCCAAGTGCAGGCACGTCGTGCTGTCGTCCAGCATGAGCGTCTGGCCCGGTGCGATGAGGTTCACCGCCGCATCGGCCAATTGCCTCTTGGTCTCGGCCATGGCCGCGATGCGCTCGTGCACGTCGCCGTGGAACACCGTGGAAGACAGCGCGGTGGCACCGCCGCGGACCTTGCGCAGCCACCCCTGAGACTGCAACGCATCGAGATCGCGGTGGATGGTCATCACACTGACCCCGAACTGGCCTGCCAGGTCCGCGGCCCGCACGAACCCCTCAGCAGCGATCCGGTCCCGGATCAGCTGCCTGCGCTCACCCTGCGCGTCGGTCCGGTCCACCCGACCCGACCCCCGGGACTGAGCTTCTTCCATGAGCACTGCCTCACTTCACACCCGTGTGATATTTAACGCAGATTAAACATGCGTTGCCCGGCGACCTACGCACCGGCCCGGCTCCTTCGTCCCGCATTCACCGCCGTTTAACTCGATCTTGGACGACGTTGACGTGGTGTTCCCCGGATGCGTTGCCCGTACGTGAGCTGCGGGTCTTTGCTCATCACACCCCGCCCAGCCGACCAGCGACGTCGGCGAGGGAACCGGAAATCCCACACAGGCAAGGGTGTGTCCCCATGACAAGCTCCCCCGCACCGTCCGCGAGAGCCGCCACGCAGCAGTCTCCCCGGCTCCTTGAGCGGCTCGGCATCCCCAGGCCGCTCACCTGGGGCTTCCTCGGTGTGCTCATCTTCATGATCGGTGACGGTGTCGAAGCCGGCTACCTGTCCCCGTACCTCCTCGACGAGGGCGTCCCCAAGGAATGGGTCGCCATGATCTTCACCGCCTACGGCATCGCCGCCAGTATCGCCGCATGGCTCTCGGGCGCCCTGTCCGAACTGTGGGGCCCACGCCGCGTGATGTGGACGGGCCTGGGCATCTGGGCCGCCCTCCACGCGCTGTTCCTGACCGTAGCCGTCCCCAGCGGCGACCCGCTCATCCTCCTGCTCAGCTACGGCCTGCGCGGCTTCGGCTATCCGCTGTTCGCCTTCGGGTTCCTGGTGTGGATCGCCGCCTCCACCCCCAAGGCGCGCCTGAGCAGCGCGGCCGGCTGGTTCTGGTTCGCCTTCACCGGCGGCCTGCCCACCCTCGGCTCGCTGCTCGCCAGTGGCCTGATTCCCCACATGGGCGCCTACAACACCCTGTGGGTGGCCCTCGGACTGGTCGCCACCGGCGGACTCATCACCTTGCTGTGCGTACGCGACACCACGGGCTCCCGCCGCCTGGCCCCACCCGGGGAACGCCCCGTGGCGACCCTCCTCGGCAGCATCACCATCCTGTGGCGCAAACCGCGCGTGGCCGTCGGAGCCGCCGTCCGCGTCATCAACACCGCACCGCAGTTCGGCTACTTGGTCTTCCTGCCCATCTTCTTCACGGAGACCATCGGCTTCACTCTCGAGCAGTGGCTGCGGCTGCTGACCGTGATGTTCACCGTCAACATCGGCTTCAATCTGCTCTTCGGCCTCCTTGGCGACAAGTTCGGCTGGCGCCGCACCGTCGCCTGGTTCGGCGGCATGGGCTGCACCGTCACCACGCTGCTGCTCTACTACGTCCCCACCATGGCAGGAGACAACTACGTCCTCGCGCTCCTGGTCGCCGGTCTCTACGGAGCAACGCTGGCGGGCTACGTGCCGCTCTCGGCACTCATGCCGTCCATGGCGCCCGAACACAAGGGCCAGGCCATGTCCGCCCTCAACCTCGGCGCCGGAGCCAGCGTCTTCACCGGCCCCGCGATCGTGGCGGTCTTCCTCGGGCCCCTCGGTGTCCAGGGCGTCATGTGGATCTTCGCCGCCCTGTACGCCGCCAGCGCCCTGATGACGCTCTTCCTGCGCCTGCCCGAGGAAGAGAGCCCCACCGCGTCACCGGCCCGACCGGCTCCACCGGCACAAGCCCACACCGACGCCGACACCGACACCGACGCCTCGGCGCACTCTCCCGCACCCACCACCTGACGGAGACGTTCGAACCCCTGCTGTTCTCGCTGAAACGCACGAGACGGGGCAACAGCCGCAGCACGGGCGGCTGTTGCCCCGTCCTCAGATCGTGGCCCTGGTGTGGCTGCCGGGCCCCTCAGGCCGCCACCAGTTCCGCCGCGAGGAACCCTTCCACGGCCTTCCTCGCACGACGGTCGAACTCGGCGTACTGCGCCTCTCGTTCGGCTCCCGCGACCGCGTCGCCGACCAGCAGATTGCCCTCGGCATCGATACGCTGCGGGCGCTCCTCGGCGTCGGGGAGCAGGGCGACGGAAGAGTAGGAGAATCCGCAGTAGTAGGCGATTCCCTCGCTCAAGTTGGTCTCAAGGACGGCCCGCATTCCCTCCGTCATGGGATCGTCGGAGGTGGCACCGGCCAGGCCCAGCCACAGCATGCGCTTGCCCGACAAGCGGGGCTTGCTGCGGCCGTAGGCGAATCCGTAGTTCCACACGCGATCGATCCAGCCCTTGAGGAGGGCGGGCACGCTCTGCCAGTACACGGGGAACACGGCGACGACGACATCGGCATCGAGAACGCGCTGCATATGGGCCTGGACTTCGTCCGAGTACGGCTTCTCCCGGTTGCCCCAGTCAGGTTGGTCGGCCACGTTCATCCGCGGGTCGAACCCTTCGGCGTGCAGGTCGAGCAGGTCGACGCGGTATCCGGCGGCCTCGAGTTGCGCGGTGGTACGGCGGGCGGTGTGCGCGGTGAGGGAATCGGTCCGGTGGTGTGCGGTGACCACAAGGGCGGTCCTGGCTGCGCTGCTGGGGTGCGACATGGATTCTTCTCCTGGCTGGTCCCGGTCAGTTGGACCAGTCCAGTACAGCCGTGATCAAGTAGATGATCCATGGGAGAAACGCTCCGCTGCATAGGAGTTCGTCTACGATGGCGCCCGTGGATCCCTTGAGTTCTCTGCTCAGCGGCATCCGGGCCGAAGGCTCGGTCGTCAGCTACGCCGTCCTTGAAGCGCCCTGGACCATCCGCTTCGCCGACGGCGCACCGCTCACCATGGTCAGCGTGCTGCGGGGCGGTGGCACCCTGCTGCTGCCCGACGGCGCCGAGCAGGCGGTCGGCGTCGGCGATACGGCCATCGTGCGCGGCCCCGAGCCGTTCCACCTCGCGGACCGGCCGGCCACCCTCAACCGCCCCCATGTCGAGTACGAAATCGCGTGCTTCACAGAGGATGTCGAGTGCACCGGCCAGGAGCTCGGCGGCATCCGCTGGGGCAGCGGTCCGGACGGAGCTACCGCACTGATCGTGGGCGCCTACCGCGCCTCGGGCCACCGCCATGAACGGCTGCTCCGCGCCTTGCCACCCGTGCTGGTGGTCAACGAGGACACCGAGGTCTGCGCCTGGCTGGAGACGGCCGCCGCCGACGCCGCCCTGCGCTCGGCCGGTTCGCAGGCCCTGATGGACCGGCTCCTGGACTGGGGCCTGGTGTGCACGCTGCGCACCTGGTTCGACCAGGCGGGCTCGGACGCCCCCGGCTGGTATCGCGGCCTGGCCGACCCGATCCTCGCCCCCGCCCTCCATGCCTTCCACGCCCGGCCCGCCAAGGGGTGGACGGTAGCGGCGCTCGCCGCCGAATCCGGTGTCTCCCGGGCGCTCTTCGCCAAACGCTTCACCGAGGTGATGGGCCGCCCGCCGCTGACCTACCTCACCGAATGCCGCATGGACGAGGCCGAGGCACTCCTGTCCGACACCGACCTCGCCATCGCCCAGATCGCCAAGTCCGTCGGCTACGCAGATGCCTTCGGCTTCAGTGCCGCCTTCAAACGCCACCGGGGCCTGAGCCCCAGCGTCTTCCGCGCCGCGGCGGCCTGACGTCCCACACGCGCACCGCACGGGAAGTAGATCTTGAGCATGAGATCATCTTGATGCGTGGCGCGTGGATCTCACGAACGCACCGCGATAGGGACGAAGCGGGCAGTTGATCGATCATGGGCTGAATGTGGTCTGCCGACGGCGGGGCACCTGGCGGTACAACACGGCAATGACTCCGCAGAAATTCAGCTACCTCAGCCGTCGACGCGTCCTCGCCGGAGCCAGCGGCCTCTCCCTGGCCACACTTCCCGGAGCTGCCGCGGCCACAGGGGCGACAGCGGCCACGGGAGCGTCAGCGGCCTCGGTCGAAGGGCCGGGGCGGACCACCCTCCTCCGGGGCGCCGCGCTCGTCCTCACCATGGATCCACGGCTCGGCGACGGAGAGTTGGGCCTGGTCGAAGACGCCGACGTGCTGCTCCGGAACGGCACGATCGAAGGCGTCGGCAAGGACCTGCGGGCGCCGCAGGGCGCCCGGGTCCGGGACGTGTCCGGCCGGTTCGTGCTGCCGGGGTTCGTCGACATCCACAACCACCTGTGGCAGTCCAGCATCAGGGGCGGCTGCTCGGACCAGGACCTGGTCGGCTGGCTGAGGGCCTGCAACCAGGCGACGTTGCCGAAGATCGACGCCGAGGACATGTACGCCTTCGTCCACCTCTCCGCGCTCGACGCGCTCCAGGCGGGCGTGACCACCCTTGTCGACTGGGTGCACCCGATCCCGTACGCGACGAGCGAGCGCTATGTGCAGGCACTGGACGACGCGGGGCTGCGCTTCGTCTACGCCATGGCCACGTTCGAGGGCCAGGAGCAACAGGTCCGTACCGTCAAGGAGAAGCTCCTCGATCCGCTGCCGCTGGCCGCCGCCCAGGTGGCGGTGCATGCGCGGATGGCAGCCGTCGACGCGCTGCGCGCCTCCTGGAAACAGGCGCAGGATCTCGGCCTGATGCTCAACTCGCACGTTCTGGAGCACCGCACCGACCGCAACGACGAGCAGATCCGGGCCCTGCGCGAGATCGGCGCGTTCGGGCCCGGCCTGCTGATGAACCACTCGATCCACCTGAGCCGCGAGGAGATCGCGCTCGTCGGCGACCACGACGTGCGGGTCGCGCACTGTCCGCTGAGCAATATGCGTCTCGCCTCGGGTGTCATGCCCCTGCCGCAGCTGCACAAGGCCGGGGTCAAGTCGGGCCTGGGCCACGACGGCGGGACGAACGACACCTCCGACATGTTCGCCCTCATGAAGGCCGCCGTCGGCCTCCAGCGGGCCGTGCACGAGGACCCCGCGATCCACCCGACGCTCCCCGCCGTGCTGCGCATGGGCACGATGGGCGGCGCCGAGGCCATCGGCATGGCCGACCAGGTGGGCTCGCTGTCCCCCGGCAAGCGCGCCGACGTCCTCATCCTCGACCCGGGCACCCTCAACTTCGCGCCCCGCTTCGACTGGACAAGCCAGATCGTGCTCAACGGCCAGCCGCTCAACGTCACCGACGTGTACGTGGACGGCCGACTCCGCAAGACCGGCGGCGAGCTGGTCGGCGTGAACACCGAAGCCGTCGTCCACGCGGCGGAACGGGCCGCCGCACATCTGCGCACTGCTGCCTGACTCGCCCCGACTTTTCATTTTTGTCGTTTTTATCTTTTCAGGGCTTGTCCCGGAAAGTTTCGATGAGGCTGGCGTAACTGGTCCCCGCGTGGCCCATGTTGATGGTGCGTTCGGTCAGGGCCTGGATGCGGGCGGGCCAGTCGGTGTCGATGCCGGCGGCGGCGCTCTCGCGTACGAGATACTTCATGGTGGCCAGGTGGGTTTCCAGGGTGGCGTCGTCGGCGGGGTAGCTGCCGCGGTCGATCTGGGCGGCGTAGGCGTCGATGAAGCCGGTCACGCTGGTGAGCCACTGGGTGGCGAACGGGGCGAAGACGGTGGCGTCGACCTTGGCGGCGCCGAGCAGGGCGGCCGAGTGGAGGAAGGCGTTGAGGGTGCCCCACATGACGCCGAGCAGGGCCACGTCGTAGAGGGCGGCGAGGCCCGGGTCGGTGCCGAAGTAGGTGGCGGAGCCGAGGCGTTGGAGAGTGTCGCGGTGCCGTTCGAAGGGCTCCGTCGCGCCGCTGAACAGGAGGAACGCCTCGGGGCGGCCGATGACGTCGGGCGTTGCCATGATCGCGCCGTCGACGTAGGCGGTGTCCTCCCCTGCCCAGGTGGACAGGGCGCGGGCCTCCTCGGAGGTGCCTGAGGTGAGGTTGACGAGGGTGCGGCCGTTGAGGTCGGTGTGGTGGGGGGTGAGGGTGTCGCGTACGGCGGTGGCGTTGCTGAGGCAGACGACGATCAGCGGGCTTGCGCGCAGAGCTTCGGACAGCGTGTGGGCGCGGACGGCGCCGAGGTCGGCCAGGGCGTCGGCCTTGCCGGGGGTGCGGTTCCAGACGGTGGTGGGGTGGCCCGCTTCGAGGAAGGCGGTGGCCAGTGCTGTGCCCATCAGGCCCAGGCCCAGGACGGTGACGGGTTCCTTGGCCTTGGTGGTCCGGTTGTTATCCGCGGTGTTGGTTGCGGTATTGGCGGCAGTATTGGTCGCGGTGTTCTTCTGGGGATTGTTCGGGGTGCTGTTCGGGGTGCTGTTCTGTGGGGTTGTCATGGGGTGAGTGTGCTCGGGGTGGGTTCCGGTTGGGCTGCGGAAACGTTGTGGTCGGGCTATGGGTAACGTGGCCGGGTGCGTTTCAAAGTGCTGGGGCCCCTGGAGGTGTGGACGTCGGACGGGCGGGCCGTCCGGGTGCCCGAGGCGCGGATTCGTACGCTGCTGACCGTGCTGCTCGTGCACCGGGGCCGTGCCGTGCCGGTGGACCGGCTCATCGATGCACTGTGGGGCGACGCTCCTCCGGCCCATGACGTACGCACGCTGCGGTCCAAGGTGTCGCTGCTGCGGCGCGTACTTGAGGAGGCGGAGCCGGGCGGCCGCGAGCTGGTCGAGTCCCGGCGGCCGGGGTATCTGCTGCGGGTGGACGACGACGCGGTGGATGCCGGGAAGTTCGAGGCGCTGCTCGGCCGGGCGTCGGCGGCGGGCAGTGAACCGCGGGCCAGGGCCGGTCTGTTGGGCGAGGCCCTGGGGCTGTGGCGGGACGAGGTGGCGTTCGCGGACCACGCCGACGCGGAGTTCGTACGGGCCGAGGCGCAGCGGCTCGAGGAGCGGCGGCTTGTGGCGGTGGAGGAGCGGGCGGAGGCTCGGCTCGAGCTCGGTGAACATGCCGTCGTCGCGGGTGAGTTGGGGGCGTGGGTGGCCACACATCCGTTGCGGGAGCGACTGCGGGCCGCGCAGGTGCGGGCGCTGTATCTGGCCGGGCGGCAGGACGAGGCGCTGGCGAGTCTGGGCGAGGTGCGGACGCGGCTGCGCGACGAGCTCGGTGTGGATCCGGGGCGTGAGCTGGCCGCGCTGCACGAGGCGATTCTGCGGCAGGACGGCGCTCTGGTGCCCGCACCGCGGCGGCACCGCCGCAATCCGCCGACGTCCGGGCCTCATCGGCGCGGCAACCTGCCCGCGCAGCTGACCGAGCTGGTCGGGCGTGCGCGTCAGGCGCGGCAGATCGGCGCGCTGCTGGCGTCGGAGCGGTTGGTGACGTTGACGGGAACGGGCGGGGTCGGCAAGACGCGGCTCGCGCTGGAGGCGGCGGCGGGCCGTGCCGGGGACTTCGCGGACGGGGTCTGGTTGGTGGAGCTCGCTTCGGCCGGTACCGGTGCGGAGGTACGCGAGGCGGTCGCGGCGGTGCTCGGGCTGCGCGAAGAGCTGCGCGCACCGGAACGCTCGGTGCCCGGACGGCTCGCCGACGCACTGGCGGACCGAAACATGCTGCTCGTCCTGGACAACTGCGAGCATGTCGTCGAGCCGGTGGCGGAGCTTGCGGCGGGGCTGCTGCGGACCGCGCCCGGACTGCGGGTGCTCGCCACCAGCCAGGAGCCGCTCGCGGTCATCGGTGAACGCCTCTGGCCCGTGGCGCCGTTGGGGCTGCCGGGGCCGGACGCGGGCCGGTTCGGGGAGTCGGGCACCGACCGGTTCCGAGAGTCAGATCCCGACCGGTTCCAAGAGCCGGAAACCAACCGGGTCCGACAGTCAGATCCCGACCGATTCCAAGAGCCGGAAACCGACCGATTCCAAGAGCCGGAAGCCGACCGGTTCCGAGAGTCGGAGCTCGACCGGTTCGGGGAGTCGGACGCGGTGCGGCTCTTCGTGGCGCGGGCCACGGCCGCCGACCCCGCCTTCCGGTTCGGGCCGGACAACGCGGCGGCCGTCGCCACGATCTGCCGCCGCCTGGACGGCATTCCGCTCGCTCTGGAGATGGCCGCGGCTCGGGTGCGGGTCATGCCGGTGGCCGAGCTGGCCGAGCGGCTCGACGACCGGTTCCGGGTGCTGACCGCGACGCTGCGGGGCGCGCCGTCACGGCAGCGCACGCTGCGCGCGGCGCTCGACTGGAGCTGGGGGCTGCTCGGCGAGGCGGAGCAGGTGGTGCTGCGCCGCCTGGCCGTCTTCGCCGACGGCTGCACGCTGGCGGCCGCGGAGGCGGTGTGTGCCGGTGGGCGGGTGCGGCGCAAGGAGGTGCTCGAGATGCTCGGGCGCCTGGTCGACCGGTCCTTGGTGGGTCAACGGGAGGGCCGTTACCGGCTGTTGGAGACCGTGGCGGCCTACGGTGCGGAACGGCTCGCCGAGGCCGGGGACGCCGATGGGGTGGAGGAGCGGCTCACCCGGGAGCGTCATCTCGCCTATTACGTCGAGGTCGTGGAGCGGGCCGAGGAGCGACTGCGGGGGCCCGAGCAGCGGGTATGGCTGGGGCGCCTTGACGCCGAGGCAGCCAACGTACGGGGGGCGCTCGCGTATGCCGTACGGCGTGAGGACGCCGGGTCGGCGCTGCGGCTGGTGAACGGACTCGCCTGGTTCTGGTTTCTGCGCGGCCGGTTCGCCGAGGCGCGGCGCTCGCTCGACCTGGCGCTCGCGGTGGGCGGCGCGCCCGGGCGGGGCAGGGCTGCGGCGCGGTCCTGGCGGGCGGGCATGTCGCTGATGCTGTTCGATACGCGTGAGCCCGGCGGTGAGCTTGGCGGTGGGCCCGGCGGTTCCCCGGGTGGTGGGCCTGGCGGTTCCCCGGGTGGTGGGCACGGCCGTTCCCCAAGTGACGGGCCCGTCGGTTCCCCGGGTGGTGAGGCCAGTGATTCCCAGGACGGCGAGGCCGGTGGTGCCGGTGGTGCCGGTGGTGCCCGAGACGGCGAGGCCGTGTTGGCGGCATACGACGACGGTGTCAAGGATCCGGCGGGGCGGGCGCGGGCACGGTGGTTCGTCGCGTTGGGCAGGACCGGGTTCGGGGATGCCGCGGTGACGTACGGCCTGGCCGATCGGGCGTACGCCGACTTCGACGCGCTCGGGGATCGCTGGGGTGCCGCGGCGGCGCTCGCGGTCCGTGCCGAGGTGCTGCTGTACCAGGGCGAGCAGGTCCGGGCAGGCGCGGATGCCCGGCGCGCCCGGGAGCTGTTCGGCGAACTGGGCGACGGGTGGGGGCAGTTGCAGGCCGCCTGCACGCTCGGGGATCTGGCGGAGGCGGCCGGTGACTACCGTACGGCGCAGCGCCTGCGGCAGGAGGGGCACCGGCTCGCCACCGAGCTCGAGCTGTGGCACGACGCGGCCAAGATGCTGGCCCGCCTGGGCCGCACCGCGCTGATCATGGGGGATCTGGAGCGCGCCGAGGAGCTCCACGAACGGGCCAGGCAGCTTGCCGTGGCGCACGGCTATCGACGCGGCGAGGAGTTCGCCGAGGTGGGCCTGGGCCTGGTGGCCCGGCGCCGAGGCAGGTTCGAGGTGGCCGAGCGGCATCTGCTCGCCTGGCTCGACTGGTGCCGCCGGTGGGAGGGCGATCACGGGGTGGCGTTCATCCTCGCCGAGCTCGGCTTCATCGCCGAGCAGCGCGGGGACGGCGAGGCCGCCCGGGAACTGCACCGGGAGGGTCTTGTGCACGCCCGTCGTACCGGGGATCCGCGGGCGCTCGCGCTGGCCTTCGAGGGCCTGGCCGGGGCTGAGGCACTGGCGGGGGATCTCGAGAGGGCGGCCTACCTGCTCGGCGCGGCCGCGGCGGCGCGTGTCTCGGCCGGGGTGCCGCTGCCGGCGGGCGAGCGCGGGGACGTCGACCGGATCGAGGCTGTGGTACGGGCCGGGCTGACTCCACAGGCGTACGAACGGACCTTCAGGAGTGGGTCGGCGCAGGGGAATCTCCGGGCGATCACGGACGTGCTCCCCGACGTCCGGCAGGCCCACGCATTACTCGAAAAGAACCCGGCGTTCGAGCCAGATGTATGCGCGCCAGACGTAAGCGAGTCAGATGTATGAAACCGGCTTCGGCTTCGTCCACGTGAAGGTGTGATCGTGGTTGAGGTCGTCCGGCTCGGTGTGAAGGAGCCTTCCCTGTCGCCGAGCAGGTCCAGGCCGCGACGCTGAAGCTCCCCGTAGGCCCCGGCCTCAGGGAAACATCCCACACAGGGATGGACATGACACACAGGCCGGCCTCTGGGGCACAATGCCCCCATGACAGGTGATCAGGCCCAGACACCCGTGGGCGGCCATCCGCTGCTGCGCCGCCCCGAGGACGGCGAACTCATCGATGTCGCCGGTGTCGCGCACTTCTTCCGGCTCACCGGCGAACACACGGGCGGGCACTTCGCCTTCGAGGAGTTCAGCCTCGCCCCCGGCACCATCGGCGCCAGACCACACGTGCACGAGGCACACGACGAGTACTTCTACGTTCTCGAGGGCGAGTTGACGCTCCACACCGGAGACGGCGAGGTGACGGCCGGCCCCGGGCATCTGCTCGCCGCCACCCGCGGCACCCCACACGGCTTCCGCAACGCGGGTACGGTCCCCGCACGCGCCCTGTGCCTCTACACCCCCGCCGGTTACGAGAACTACTTCCGAGACGTCCACGCCGCCGTGAGCGCCGGAGCCGAGGCGACCGACGTGCTCCTCGCCGAATTCCGCAGCCGCTACCGGACCAGCTCGCACCCGGTTCCCTCGGGCCGACCCTAGGACCGTTGCGGACTGCCGACCGGGCTTCCCGGACTGTTCGGTCCACATGACCTCTCCACCCGGTCCCGGTGTACGGGCATAGGGTTCCGGCATGTCCGGACTCCGGAGATGCCACCCTCCAGGTGTTCAGGGTCCGACAGCCGCTGTCCAACCAGTACTTGACGATGACCTTGACCCGCATCGTCCTGCGGAAGGCACTGTCCGAACGGAAGGCATCGCCATGAACCACTCCGGCACACCCGGCCGGGACCACGGGCCACGGCCACGGACACGGACGCCGATCGTGCTCGACGGCGACTACGGCATCGACGACGCACTGGCCCTGCTGTACCTGGCGGGCACCGGCACCACGGAGATCCGCGCGGTGGGCACCGTGCACGGCAACACCGATGCCGAACAGGCCGCGTACAACGCCCTGCACCTCCTCGACCTGGCCGGACTGCCCGACACCCCGGTCGCCGTCGGCGCCCGGCGTCCGATGGCACAGCCGGTGGCGTACAGCGACGCGGTGCACGGCAAGGACGGGATCGGTGGACAGGCGGTCCCACCGGTGCCAGGGCGTCGCCCGGTACCCGAATCGGCGGCCGAGCAGATCGTACGGATCGCGCGTGAGCACCCCGGCGAGTGCTCGCTCCTCGCCACCGGCCCGCTCACCAACCTGGGCCTGGCCCTGCTGCTCGAACCCCGGCTGCCCCGCCTGCTGCGGGAGGTCGTGGTGATGGGCGGCGCGGTCGTCGAGCCGGGCAATGTCACGCCCCTGGGCGAGGCGAACATCCGGCACGACCCGGAGGCCGCCGAGCTGGTCCTCACCGCCGGGTGGCCGCTCACCCTGGTGACCGTGGACGCGACGATGGGCACCTGGCTGACACCGCCGGAACTGGAGCGCATCGAGGCCGCCACGTCCCCTGCGGGCGTCTTCGTACGGGAAGCGCTGCGGCAGTACATCGGCTTCTACGGCGAGCGGTACGGCCGCCGAAGCTTCCCGCTGCACGACCCCACGGCCGCCGTCGTGCTCACCCACCCGCCCGTGGCGACACAGGTGCTGACCGGTCCCGTCCACGTCGAGCTGCGCGGGGAGCACACCCGCGGCGTGACGGTGGTCGACCGGCGGGGCAACGGGCTCGCCGGTACGTCCGACGAACCCGAGGTACAAACGGTCGTCGGCGTCGACCGCGAGCGCGTGGTCGGCGAGGTCCTGGACACGGTCCTCGGCACCCACGGAGAAGGACGGAGGACGCAGGACGCAGACGCTCCAGGAACGTAGTCGGTGACTGTTGCCGTTCCGATGGTCATCCGGCCGCTGCTGCCGGTGCCGGCCTGGCTGGAGGGACGGGGCGGGGCGGGGCGGGCAGCCGGAGGGCTACTGCCGCCGCATGATGCTGGATGCGTGCGCTGCCGCAGCCCCGAAAGGCAGCGCAGCCAAGACCACTTGGCCGGACTCGGCCGCCGCGCGGAGGCTGGTCGGCTTCGCGCTGCCTCCGATGCGCGACGCGAGCCGCTCCGCCTTGTGTGCGTCCCGCCCCCCGATGGTCACCTCACCTCGTGCCCGGCCCGTACCCAGTGGGTGGCGAGCGCGTCGGCCATGTTGCCCGTCCCGGCCTGCCGGACCAAGACCGGCGGGCATCCGGAGGAATGGGCGCGGTAGCGCGAGCAGCCCTGCCGTGCAGCCGCCGGGGTCCGAATGCGATTGCCCCTGTGCGGACAGCTGCGCATCCTGCTGGAATGCGCTTCTCCATCAACATCCCCAATTTCGGTGACTTCGCCGACCCTCGTAACGTCGCGACCGTGGCGGCTGCCGCCGAACAGGCCGGCTGGGACGGGCTCTTCGTCTGGGATCACGTACTGCACCGGCAGCACCAGGGGCGTCCCTTCGCAGACCCCTGGATGCTGCTGACCGCGGCCGCGCTGGCGACCTCCCGGATCCGGCTGGGCACCCTGCTCACGCCCGTGCCCCGTTACCGTCCGCAGCAACTCGCCCGCCAGGTAGCCACCCTGGACCACCTCAGCAACGGCCGGGCCATCTTCGCCGCCGGCCTGGGCGGTCCGATCGAGGACGAATACCGCAGCTTCGGCGACACCGCCGAACCACGCCTCCTCGCCGAGCGCCTTGACGAGGGACTGGACCTGCTGAGGCGCTTCTGGTCCGGCGAGCCGGTGAACCACCACGGTCGGCACTACGAGGTACGGGACGTGACACTGCTGCCTGCCACCGTGCAGCGGCCCGGCCCGCCGGTGTGGATCGGCGGGTTCTGGCCGAGTCGTCCGCCCATGCGGCGGGCAGCGCGGTGGGACGGCGCGGTGCCGCTGTTCGAATCGGCCCGGCATGGGCAGGTGCCCGATGTGGCGGAGGTCCGGGATCTTGTCGGCTACGTACGCGAACACCGTACGGCTGGGACCGAGGCCGAGCGCCCCTTCGAGTTCGTGCTCGGCGGTGCCACGCCTCCGGACGCTGCCAAGGCCAGGGACGCCATCGGTCCGCTGCGCGACGCGGGCGCCACCTGGTGGGACGAGCGACAGGTCCAGACCGGTCCCGACCTGTACCGCCTGCCCCCAGTCCTGCGCCGCATCGAGGCGGGGCCACCGGTGATCTGACCATCCCTTCCGGGGTCGGCCGCCCGAGCACCGGCGCCGGCGCTCGGGCAGGTGGCCGACTGTCCCGGGCCCGCGGACGAGCACGCCCTGCGGCCTACCCCTCCGCGGTGTCACGCTGGGAGGAGAGGACGGTCCGTCCCGGGCGGCACGGCGGTGCACATGCGAGAGGCGGTGCTGATCGTGGCCCTCCCTCTGGTCGTGGGTGTCGACGGTTCGCAGTCCAGTCTCGAGGCCGTCGACTGGGCGGTGGACGAGGCGGCGCGGCATGGCCTGCCCCTACGGCTCGTCCAGGCCGCGCCGTGGGAGAAGCACCAGGGAGCGGTCCTCGCCGAGAGCCCGGGCCGCCCGTACGATCAGTCCTTGGCCGAGGACAGCGTCCATGCCGCGACGGAACGGGCCCGGCGCCGCCATCCCGACGTGGCCGTCTCCGGCGCCGTGCTGCCCGGTGAGGCGGTGGACGCCCTCCTGCGGGCGGCACACGACGCGGGCGCCCTGGTCACCGGCCAGCACGGCCGCGGCCGGGTGGCCGGTCTGCTCCTGGGCTCCGTCAGCCTGGCCCTGGCGGCGCGGGCCCCCTGCCCGCTGATCGTCGTACGGGGCGACGAGGAGAGCCGCGAGGGCACGCACCGGCGCGTCCTGCTCGGCGTCGGCGACGCCGGGACCGGCACTGCCGCGGTCGGGTTCGCTCTGCGTGCGGCGCAGGCCCGGGGGTGCGTGCTCGAGGCGGTACGCGCGTATCGCGGCCCGGCGCACGACATGGTCGATCATCCCCTGCTCGTCGGAGAGCCCGCCCACCTTCTCCAGCAGGAGGCCGCGCTGCTCCTCGACGAGGCGCTGGACACCGCGGTCCAGGAACACCCGCGGGTCGAGGTGGACCGCTCCACCGTCGAGGGCTCCGCGCGCAAGGTCCTCCTGCGCCGGTCGGCCGCGGCGGACCTGCTCGTCATCGGCGCGCATCACCGCCACGGTCCGGTCGGCCCGCATCTCGGCCGGGTCGCGCACGCCGTGCTCCACCACGCCTCGTGTCCCGTGGCCGTCGTGCCGCTCCCCGACTGAACCGCCCTGCGTGTGAGGGGACTTCATGACCGCGCACCTCATGACCACACTCGCCGCGCCGCTGAGGGGCCTGCGGGCCATCGTGCTCGACACCGACGGTGTGATCACCGACTCGGCCCGGGTCCACGCCGCGGCCTGGAAGGCCGCCTTCGACGCCTTCCTGCGCGAGCGTCCCCCGGACGACCCCGACGCGCGGCGGCCGTTCGACGCGGAGTCGGACTACCTGCGGTACGTGGACGGCATGTCCCGCCTGGACGGTGCCGCCTCGTTCCTCACCTCCCGCGGCCTGCGGCCGAGCCAGGAGGACGTGGAAACCGTGGCGGCGGCCAAGGAGCGGATCTACGTGGCGCGCCTGGGCGAGGGCGGCATCCGCGCCTATCCCGGCACGGTCCGGCTGCTGCACGTCCTGATCCGCGAGGGCGTGCCGGTCGCCGCGGCCTCCGCGTCGAAGCACGCCCAGGCACTGCTCGTCCAAGCCGGTGTCCGCGGCCTGTTCGACGTACTGGTCGACGGAGCCGAAGCCGCCCGTCTCCGGCTGCCGGGCAAGCCCGAGCCCGCACTGTTCCTGGAGGCGGCCCGTCGGCTCGCCGTACCCGTCGAGCACACCGCGGTCGTCGAGGATTCCTTGGCGGGTGTCGAGGCGGGCCGACGCGGCGGCTTCGGCCTGGTCATCGGCGTGAACCGGGGGTCCCGCCCCGATGCCGATGCCGATGCCGACGCCGACGCCGACGCCGACGCCGACGCCGACGCCGACGAGGAACTGCGGTGTCGCGGCGCCGATGTCGTGGTACGCGATCTCGGTGACCTGCTCGTCGAAGGGACATCGTCGTGACGGCCATGACCTGGGAGTACGAAGGATATGACGCGGGGCAGGAACAGCTCAGGGAAGCGCTGTGCACGCTGGGCAACGGCTACTTCGCCACGCGTGGCGCGCTGCCGGAGTGCGCGGCCGACGACGTGCACTACCCGGGCACGTACGCCGCGGGCTGCTACAACCGGCTCACCTCGACGGTGTCCGGTCGGCGGGTCGAGAACGAGGACATGGTCAACCTGCCGAACTGGCTGCCGGTCCGCTTCCGCGTCCGCGGTCCGGAGGGCACCGGCGCGTGGCTCACGCCGGACACCGCCACGGTGCTCGAACACCGCTTGACCCTCCATCCGGGTTCGGGCCTCCTGGAGCGCAGCACACGGTACGAGGACGAGTCCGGGCAGCGGATCGGGGTGCGGCAGCTGCGCATCGTGCACATGGCGGACCCTCATCTGGCCGCGCTGCGCACGGAGTTCAGCACCGAGCAGCGGGCCTGCGAGCTCGAGGTCGAAGCGGCGCTCGACGGGACGGTCACCAACTGCGGCGTCGCCCGCTACCGGGACCTGGAAGGCCGCCACCTCACCCACGGACACACCGGCACGGCCGCCCCGGACACGGTGTGGCTGCGCTGCCGCACGCGGCACTCGGACATCCGGATCGGCATGGCGGCCAGGACCACCTCCGACGCCGCGGCGGCGGCCGAGACCCGGCGCGAAGGACCGCGCGTGACGCAGGTGTTCCGCTTCGCCCTGTCGCCCGCGGCCACCGTCACGCTCGACAAGACCCTGGCCCTGCACACCTCACACGACCCGGCGATCACCGACCCGCTCCAGGCCTCCGTCGACCGCGTGGGCGAGGCCCCCGGCTTCGACGAGCTCCTGAAGTCGCACCGCACCGCGTGGCACCAGCTCTGGCGCAGGGCCGACCTCGACGTGCCGGGCGAGGCAGGACGCATCCTGTGTCTGCACCTCTTCCATGTGTTGCAGACGCTGTCCCCGCACACGGCCGACCTCGACGTCGGCGTCCCGGCCCGCGGGCTGCACGGTGAGGCGTATCGGGGCCATGTCTTCTGGGACGAGCTGTTCGTCCTGCCCTATCTCAACCTGCACTTTCCCGAGGTGTCCCGCGCCTTGCTCACCTACCGGCACCGACGCCTCGGGCGGGCCTGCGCGGCGGCCCGGCAAGCCGGCCGCACGGGCGCCATGTTCCCGTGGCAGAGCGGCAGCGACGGGCGCGAGGAGACCCAGGAACTGCACCTCAACCCGCGTTCGGGGCGCTGGCTGCCCGACCACTCCCGGCTGCAGCACCACGTCGGCTCGGCCATCGCGTACAACGTCTGGCGTTATGTCGAGGCGAGCGGCGACACCGAGTTCCTGCACACCAAGGGCGCCGAGATGGTGCTGCAGATCGCCCGCTTCTGGGCGCACTCGGCGGCGTACGACGAGGCGCTCGGCCGCTACCGCATCCGCGGTGTGGTGGGCCCCGACGAGTATCACGACGGCTATCCGGACAGCGACCGGCCGGGGCTCGACGACAACGCGTACACCAACGTCACCGCCGCCTGGGTGCTCAGCCGTGCCCTGGAGCTCCTGCAGACGCTGCCGGAGCCCCGCAAGCGGGAGCTGGTGGAGCGGATCGGGCTCGACGACGGTGAGCTGGAGCTGTGGGAGTCCGTGTCCCGTTCCCTGTATGTGCCCTTCCACGCGGGCGTGATCAGCCAGTTCGAGGGGTACGGCCGCCTCGCGGAGCTCGACTGGCAGTCGTACGTCGAGAGGTACGACGACATCCGCCGCCTGGACCGGATCCTGGAGGCGGAGGACGACTCGGTCAACCGCTACCAGGCGTCCAAGCAGGCCGACGTGCTGATGCTCGGCCACCTCTTCTCCCCCGCCGAACTGCGGGCGCTGTTCCGGCAGCTGGGGTACGACTTCGATGACGCCCTGTGGCAGCGCACGGTGGACTACTACTTGCACCGCACGAGCCACGGGTCCACGCTCAGCGGCCTCGTTCACGGCTGGGTGCTCGCCCGGGTGCGCCGCGCCGAGGCGTGGACGTACGTCCAGGAAGCGCTCGCCGGGGACATCGCCGACGTCCAGGGCGGCACCACCGGCGAGGGCATCCACCTGGGCGCCATGGCCGGCACCCTCGACCTGGTGCAACGCGGCCTCACGGGCCTGGAGACCCGGGACCAGGCCCTGTGGCTCGACCCGGTGCCGCTGCCCGAACTGTCGGAGTACGGCTTCGCCATCCGCTACCACGGCCACTGGGGCGTCCGACTGCGGATACGCCACGGAGAGCTACACATCCACGTACCGGCCTCCGACCGCACCCCCATCCGGATCGAACTGCCGGGCCGCGAGGTGGACATCGAGCCGGGTGAGACCTCGGAACTGACGCTGCCGGACTCCTGAGCCCGGTGGTCGGACACCCTTCCCTCTGCGCGGGGCACCGAGACCTTGAGTCCGGTGCGTGCCTTCGTGTTCGACGCGAACGAACCGTGGTGAGGTCAGGACGAACGTCGGCCGGCTACGAAGGCCGCGCACCCGAAAGCCACACCACCAACGACGAACCAGGGGTTCCACAACACCAACGTCCAGAACCGCTGCCCGGCGCTGATGGACGTGTCCACGTGGGTCGCGTTGCTCAGCAGGAGGAACTCGACGCCGACGGCGCGGATCAGGAGCAACGCGGCCACCCCCCATCCCAGGCACCTCACCACCAATCCAGGAACCCCGTGGAGCCGCCAGCGGGCCAGCGCCCACCCCAGCAGGCCCCCGACCAGGCACAGTGCCCCAACACCCCACAGACCAGTGACGACGAACCAGATCGGCCGTTCAGCGGCCAGTCTGTCTCCCGCCGAAACGCTCAGACCCCAGTCACCACCAAGGGCCCAGTAGAAGTGAAGCCCGCCAAAGAGGCTCGCCCACAGGCACGCGAGGTACCCCCACCAACCGCGTAGGTGTATCCGCGCGCTCACACCGCTCCCCTCAGCAGCCGACCAGGTTTGCCGCGACTGTACCCGGCAGAGTGCTGCAACAGGCCTACGGGGCAGAGGGCGTACGAGGCACGGGGCCGCGCCGCGGGCGTGCATCGTCCGCAGGGCCGCAGGGTCGCAGGGCCGCAGGTGCGACAAGGCCACGTCTCCACTTACGAGTTGGTCTCTGCCTGCGTCTTCTCGCTGGTCGACTCGGTGGTGGTGGCCGAGTCGGTGGTGGTGGCCGACTCGGGCGTCGTCGGAACGGCGCTTGCGGGCGTGGCGGCGGAGGAGCCGGTCGTCGCGACGCCGAACCACACCGCGCCCTGCTTCTCCTCGCGTTCGATCGCGCCCTTGCGCAGCAGTCCGTTGAGCGCGTTGCGCACCGATTGCGTGCTGGACGCGCGCTCGGGGTGCTTCTGCTTCAGCTCGTCGAAGATCTCGCGCACCGTGCGCCGTTCCGGCGCATGCTGGTCCAGGAGGCCGGAGACGACGTCCTGCAGCGTGGGTCCCCGACCGGCCTTCGGGGCGTCGCCCTCCTTGGCATTGGTGCTCTTGGCGTCGGTGCTCTTCTTGGCGGCCGCGCTCTTCGGCGCGGCGACGTTCTTCGCGCTGCCGCCCTTCTTCGTGCCCGCGGACCCCTTCGCGCCGGTGGCCTTCGTTTCGGGTGCCGCGTTGGTTGCGGCTGCGGACTTCTTCGCCCGCTTCGGCTCCGTGTCGGTGCTCGCCGCCGCCTTCTTACGGCTCCGCCGCTGCTGCGGGACGGACTCCGCGGTGACCTTGGCCTCGTCGGTCACCGTCTCCGGGGTTGCGACGGGCTCTTCCCGCGGTGTGGTCTCGTGGCCGAGGGCCGCGAGCAGACCGCTCAACGTCGTGTGGTCCTCGCGCAGTTGGCGGAGGCGCTCTTCAAGTTCCTTCTGTTCCTGCTCGTTCCGTGCCAGCTCCTGTGCGAACTGCGGGGCGTACCGGTCCTGGACCGAAGAAGTGACCTGCTCGTCAGACACAACGGCTCCCTTTCGTCGAGTTGTTGGAATTGAGTTGAGCCCGGATGCTAATCACCCAGGTGTGTCTTCTGTCCAGCGAAGTTGCACTACCTCACCCAACGCGGGCCGGAAGTTCAGCATTTGAGGCACACGACGACCGCTCGGCTCGTAAGGTTGCCCGGCTGATTCACGGTGCCGCGACCGACGCCCAGGACCGGCACACGCACCCGCACCCGCACTGCGGCGAGGGACGGTGGTGGTTGCCATCGTCTCTCGCCGCGGCGATTACTTCTCGTCGCGACGGGGGTCTGCATGTATGTGCGTAGTGGGGAACCCATCCGCCACGCACCTGGGGCCGATAACTGCCGCGAGGAAGCGAGACCTATGAGCCGCCGACTGAGCCGCCGACAGGACCTTCAGAGCCTCCTTGCCTCGCATGTCGCCGAGGAGTCGCTGTGCGGAGCGGTCGCCCTGGTGGCGCGGGGCGAGCGGGTCGAGGTGGCCGCCGCGGGGTCGGCGGACCTCGACGGGCACCGGCCCATGACGCGGGACTCGATCTTCCGGATCGCCTCGCTCACCAAGCCCGTCGTGGCCGCGGCGGTGCTGACGCTGGTCGACGACGGCACGCTCACCCTCGACGCCCCGGTCTCCACCTGGCTGCCGGAGCTGTCCGCCCCGATGGTGGTGCGCACCCCGCAGTCCCCGCTGGACGACGTGGTGCCTGCCGAGCGGCCGATCACGGTGCAGGACCTGCTCACCTTCCGCGCGGGATACGGTTTCGCGCCGGACTTCGCACTGCCCGCGGTGGCCGCGCTGGTCAGCGAGTTGTACCAGGGGCCGCCGCAGCCGCAGTTGGTGGTCGCGCCGGATGAGTGGATGGCGACGCTGTCCCGGATTCCGCTGCTGCATCAGCCAGGTGCGGCCTGGCTCTACAACACCTGCTCGGACATCCAGGGCGTCCTGGTCGCCAGGGCCTCGGGCCGTCCGTTGCCAGAGTTCCTCGCGGAGCGGCTGTTCGTGCCGCTCGGCATGGTCGACACGGCGTTCCACGTACCGGCCGGGAAGCTCGACCGGTTCACCGACTACTACCGGGCGGGCGGGGCAGGCAGCGGCGGCCTTGACCTTGTGGACGCCCCCGGGGGGCAGTGGAGCCGACCGCCCGCGTTCCCCTCTGGCGCGGGCGGCCTGGTGTCGACCGTCGACGACTGGTGTGCGTTCGCCCGCATGCTGCTCGCCGGGGGTGAGTACGGCGCCCGCCGCGTGCTCTCGGTCGAGTCGGTGCGCCTGATGACCACCGACCACCTCACCGCCGCGCAACGCGCGGACAGCACCCTGTTCCTCGACGGTCAGGGCTGGGGTTTCGGCGGCTCCGTCGACGTCTCGCCACCCCTCAACTCCTGGAATGTGCCGGGCCGTTACGGCTGGATCGGCGGCCTCGGCACGGCCGCGCACCTCGTCCCGGCCACCGACGCGGTCACGATCCTGATGACCCAGCGCGAACTGACCGGGGCGGCGGAATTCCCCGCGGTGATGCGGGACTTCTGGACCTACGCGGCCGACGCACGGCACAACGGGGACCGACCCTGCCCCGATACCCGACGGGCATGATCAGCCTCGCCGGGGCACGTCGTTCCGTATCCGCTTCACGCCCTCTGGGCCCGAGGCCACGTACGCCACGTACCGCGGCAACCACCAGATGGGGAGCCCGGGCAGGTGGCGCGGATCACGGACTTCGTCGGGTGCACGACTAGAGACGAGACGCATCGTCTTGTTATGGTGGGCGCATGGCTTCCTTCTGCTTTCTCTGAGTCCGGGCACGGCCGACGCCGCCGTTTCTGCTGCCCGTAGACCCTTCGCATCCCCAGGGAAAGTCACATGCGCGAACGCGCCCATACCGCTGTGCCCGCTGCCGTGGCGCAGCTGTCCGTCAAGGACGTCACCAAGTCCTACGGCACCCGGACCATCCTCGATCAGGTCTCCTTCACCGTCCGCCCGGGTGAGAAGGCCGCCGTCATCGGCGAGAACGGCTCCGGCAAGTCCACCCTGCTGCGGTTGCTGGCCGCGGCCGAAGCGCCGGACGCCGGGGAGATCACCGTCAGCTTCCCCGGCGGCACCGGTCACCTCGCCCAAACCCTCGTTCTCGACCTGGACTGCACCGTGCAGGACGCCGTCGACCTCGCCCTCGCCGAACTGCGCGCCATGGAGCGACGGTTGCGCACGGCGGAGGAGCTCCTCGGCGAGGCGACGGAGGACGAACTCGCCGCGTACGGCGAGCTGCTGACCGCCTACGAGGAACGCGGCGGCTACGCGGCGGACGCCCGCGTCGACGCCGCCCTGCACGGGCTGGGCCTCGCCACGATCACCCGCGACCGCGTGCTCGGCTCGCTCTCCGGCGGCGAGCGGTCCCGGCTCGCGCTCGCCTGCGTGCTTGCCGCCGCCCCCGAGCTGCTGCTCCTCGACGAACCGACGAACCACCTCGACGCGGCGGCCGTGCGCTGGCTCGAGGACCATCTGCGCGCGCACCGCGGCACCGTCGTCGCGGTCACCCACGACCGCGGCTTCCTCGAGCGCGTCGCCACCACGATCCTTGAGGTCGACCGGGACGCGCGCACAGTGCACCGGTACGGCGACGGCTTGCCCGGCTACCGCGCCGCGAAGGCCTCCGCCCGACGCCGCGCCGAGCAGGAGTACGCGGACTGGCTCCAGGAGGTGGCCCGTACCGAGGAACTGCTTCAGGCCGCCGGGAAGCGGCTTGCCACCACCGGCAAGGACCCCCGGCAGGGGTTCGGCAAGCACCGCCGCTCCCACGAGGCGAAGCTCGGCGGACAGGTGCGGGCGGTCCGGGAGCGGCTGGCCCACCTGCAGCGCAACCCGGTCGCGGCGCCGCCCGAACCGCTGCGGTTCACCGCGGTGCTGTCGGCGGCGGGCGCCGAGCATCCCGGCGAGCGCGCCTGCCCCGGCTCTCGGCCTCGCCCTCGCCCCAGCACGGGGTGCCCCATTGCCGAGCTCGACGGCGTAGCGGTCGGCGACCGGCTCCGCCTGGACGGGCCGTTGGCGATCGGGCCCGGGCAACGGCTCCTTGTCACGGGCGAGAACGGTGCGGGCAAGACGACGCTGCTGCGCGTCCTGGCGGGCGACCTGGAGCCGGATGCGGGCACGGCACGCCGCCCGGCCCGGATCGGGTACCTGCCGCAGGAGCTGCCGACGCACTCCACGCGGCTGCCGCTGCTCGCCGCCTTCGCGGGCGGGCGGACCGGACTGCCGGAGGAGTACGCCGAACAGCTCCTTGCGCTGGGGCTGTTCCGTGAGGAGGACCTGCACGTCCCGGTCGCGGCGCTGTCCGCGGGACAGCAGCGGCGGCTGCAGCTCGCGCGCCTGGTGACGCGGCCCGCGGACCTGCTCGTACTCGACGAGCCGACGAACCACGTCGCGCTCGACCTGGTCGAGGATCTGGAGGCGGCACTCGCGGCGTATCCGGGAGCGGTGGTCGCGGTCTCGCACGACCGCGGCTTCCGCGCACGGTTCCCGGGCGAACGCCTTGAGCTGCGTGGTGGCCGCAGGCGCTGACACACCACACCCCACACCGAAGGACCGAGCCATGACCACCTTCCTGACGCCACAACACATCGCCCACCGCACTGCCGCCGCAGTCGACGCGGCTGTCGGAGCAGGGCGCGCCCTCGGACTCACCGTGACCGACGCCAGGGTGCTCCATGACCTCTTCTCCGTCGTGGTCCACCTCGCGCCCTCGCCGGTCGTGGCCCGGATTCCGACCGTCCTGCCGCACCACGAAGACCTTGATGCCCTCGCACGACGCCAGCGGACGGAACTGAACGTGACGCGGTGGCTCGCGGGCCAGGGAACGCCCGTGATCCCGCCCAGCCCTCTCGTGCCACCCGAAGCCGTTCAGCGCGACGGGTTCTCGATGACGTTCTGGCAGTTCGTCGACGAAGACCGGTCCCAAGAGCCCGACTATGTGGCGAACTCCGAAAGCGTTGCCGTCCTGCACGCCGCGATGCGCGCCTACCCGGGCCGTCTGTCGTTTCTGTCCGCAGCCGACCCGCAGTTCATTACGGAGAGCCTGGTCCTGCTCGACAGGCTCCCCGGTCTCGTCGGTGCGGCCGAGCTGGACCGCGCGCGCCGCGAGTGGCAGGTCCTGGAACCGCTCGTGCGCTCACGCACGGCCTTCGAAGAAGCGTTCCCGGGGATCGAACTCCAGCCGATCCACGGCGACTCCCCGCCCGCGAACATCTTCCCCGGGGTGGACGGGAACCGCTACGCCGACTTCGAGCTGGTGACGTTGGGCCCCGTCGAGTGGGATCTGGCCTCTCTCGGGCCCGACCTCGCATCCGCCTACAACCGCGGCGCGCGGCGCGCGGGCATGAGGCCGCTGGACGAGGACGTCCTGCGCTTCGTGAACGCCGTGGGGATGCTGCGGGCCGTCTCCGCCTTCGCGCTCGCACCGCAACTGCCCCAACTGCTGGAATACCTGCAACCAGCCCTCGCCCAATGGCAGACGACGCCGTTCGCCGGTGGCCTGTGGTGACCGGCGATGCGCGGCTCCTCGACCGGGTCCGGTCGTCTCTGATCAGGTCCTATCCGACCGTACGCCGGAGGGCGCGCGCGATGGCGCGGGCTTCGACGCGTCCCTCGCGCATCGGTCCCGTGAGGGGGTTGGCGTAGCCGGTGAAGTAGAGGTGCGGGGCTGCGGGATGGGTGCGGGCTCCGTGGACGGCCGGGTAGCCGTCAGGGGTGAGGATGCCGTCGAGGTCCGGCAGGAGCGGGCGGAGAGCGGGGCGGTAGCCGGTCGCGGCGATGACGGCGTCGGGCGTCAGACGCGAGCCGTCGGCCAGTAGTACCTCCGGGCCGTCGAAGCCCTCGACCGCCGCTACGGGCCGGACCCGCCCCGACCGCACAGCCGCCACGAAACCGTGGTCAAGGACCGGATTCACCCCCTCACGAAGGTTACGGGTGAACGCTCCGCTCCGGGGCCGGGGCAGACCGTACCCGGTCAGGTCGGGGACAAGGGCCCGCTGTAGCAGCTGTACCGTCCCGTCGGCCCAGGCCGTCGGGATGCGCTGGGCGAACGCGCCCGCGCGGTAGAGCCTGCTGATGTCCCTGGGCAGGATGGTGGGCGGGGTACGTACGGCCAGCCACACGCGTGCGGCTCCGTTGCCCGCCAGGGCGGTGGCGATCTCGGTGCCCGTGTTGCCCGAGCCCGCGACGAGTACCGAACACCCGCGATACGGGGCGGGGTTGCGGTACTCGGCGGCGTGAGCGAATGTGCCGGTGAACGCATCGCGTCCCGGCCACTCCGGCAGGTACGGGGTGTGGCAGCGGCCGGTGGCCACCACGACCGCGCAGGCCGCGATCGGCCCGCCCGGTGTCTGCACCCGCCAACGCACCGCCCGGGAGTCGTCCTCGCCGCAGGGCTCGATCCGGGCCGCTGGAGTGTTGAGGCGGACATCGAGTTCGTGGTGGGAACGGTAGCGCTCCAGGTAGCGCACGAAATCGTCCCGCGTCGCCCAGGGCCCGTATGCCCGGGGCAGTCGGAGCCCTGGGAGGCTGGAGAAGGAGGGCGTGGTGTTCAGACGCAGGTGATCGTGCTGGGATCGCCAAGTGGCCCCGAGGGCCTCGGAGCGCTCAAGGACGACCACGGGGATGCCCGCACGGCGCAGCAGGGCGGCGGTGGCCAGGCCGTTGGGTCCGGCGCCGATGACCACGGCCGGAGCGGGGGCGGAAGAGCGGGGGTAAGTCGTCATCGCCCGGCCCCAACGAGCTGGGTGCCCCCGCGTCACGCGATGCGTCCACGGACCGATCGCGTCCGGAGAAGACCGTGCGTATGCGGGTTGACGGTCAGTGACCCGCGGGGACCGGCTTCGTTGAAGGCGGCGATGCCTGGATACCCACACACCCATCCTGAACTGGCGGCTGTGGTCATCGGAGCGGGACCGTACGGACTCGCGGTCGCGGCCATGCTGCGCCGGGCGAACGTTCCCGTCGTCGTCCTGGAGCGCTCGGACCGCGTCGGCGCGAGCTGGGCCGGGCGCTATGACCATCTGCGGCTGCACACCACGCGGGGCTCGTCCAAACTGCCTGGGCTCGCGATGCCGTGGCGGTACGGACCCTGGGTGGGCCGGGACGATTTCGTACGGTACCTGGAGCGGTATCGCGGCCACTACGAGCTGGATGTGCGCCTTGGGAGTCGGGTGCGCCGGATCGAACCGGCCGCGCCGGGCCCGGGGGCGCAAGGCCCGATGACGCAAGGCCCGGGGGCGCGCTGGCTGGTGCGTACGTGCGCCGACGTCGTGGCGGCTCGCGCGGTCGTGGTGGCCACCGGCCGCTGCCACACCCCGTACCTGCCGGAGTGGCCGGGACGCGATGCGTTCACCGGCACACTGGCGCACGCCGCCGAGTACCGGAACCCCGCTGCCTACACAGGTCGTACGGTGCTCGTAGCGGGCGCCGGGAACAGCGGTACCGAAATCGCCACGGCCCTGGCGGACAGCGGGGCCAAGAAGGTGTGGCTTTCCGTGCGCACGCCACCGAACATTCTCCCGCGCTCCAGCAGCCGGTGGTCCGCGGCGGGCCGGCTGATGGATCGTCTGCCGATCGGATGGCGCGACCGCCTCTCCCTTCTGACACAACGCCTCTCGGTTCCGGACCTGAGCCCGTACGGGCTGCCGCGCCCACGCGTCGGCGTCTACAGCCGTAACCTTCGTGAGGGGGTGAATCCGGTCCTTGACCACGGTTTCGTGGCGGCTGTGCGCTCGGGACGGGTCCGGCCCGTAGCGGCGGTCGAGGGTTTCGACGGCCCGGAGGTACTCCTTGCCGACGGCTCGCGTCTGACGCCCGACGCCGTCATCGCCGCGACCGGCTACCGCCCCGCTCTCCACCCACTCCTGCCGGACCTCGACGGCATCCTCACCCCTGACGGCTACCCGGCCGTCCACGGAGCCCGCACCCATCCCGCAGCCCCGCACCTCTACTTCACCGGCTTCACCAACCCCCTCAACGGCGCCCTCCACCAAGCGGGCATCGAGGCCCGCCCCATCGCCCACGCGATCCGCCGCGACACGGCCACGCCACGGCTCCCCGGTCCCCGCATTCCCGATCTCGACGCGGGGCCGCTGCACGGAAGAAACGCCCGATGACGGTACGGGTTCCCGGAGCGGTACCGGCACCCGGCGCGCTCCCCGGTCTAGGCCACCTCTGGGCCGTGCTACGCGATCCCATCGCGTTCGCCGGCTCACTCCCCGCGCACGGCGACCTCGTGGAGATCCGCCTGGGCCCCGCGCGCGCCTACGTGCCGTGCCACCCAGAGCTGCTCTGGCAGGTCCTCACCGACGACCGCACCTTCGACAAGGACGGCACCCTCTACACCAAGGTACGGGCGGTCGCCGGCAACCCCCTGCCGCTGTGTACCCGGCAGGACCACCGCAGGCAGCGGCGCCTGACGCAGCCCGCCTTCCGCCGCAGCCGCATCGAGGACTTCAGCGCGGTCATGGCCGACGAGTTCGAGGCCGCCACGTCCCGGTGGTCGGAAGGCCAGGTCCTCGACGCCTTCCCGGTGCTCTTCGACGCCTCCCTGCGCACCGTCTGCCGCACGCTCCTCGCCCTGAGCCCAGGCCCTGACGCGGTACGCGAGTTCCGGCAGGCGCTCGCCACCGGGCTGCGGGGCTTCCTGCCCGGCTTCCTCCTCCCCGCACCACTGGAGCGCCTGCCGCTGCCGTTCATCCGGCACCCGCAGCTGATGCGGGCCCTGGAACGCGCCCGCGACATCCTGCTGCACAGCGGCGCATCAGGCGCGAGCCAGGAGAGCAGCGCCCTGTTCACCGCCCTGACGACACCCCGGGGCAACTGCCCCGCCATGACCGAGCGGGAGCGCGGCGAGCAGCTCGTGCCAATGATCATCGCGGGATCGGACACCGTCGCCTCGCTGCTTTCCTGGACGCTGTATCTCCTCTCCCACCACCCGGAGGCCGAACACCGCCTCCATGCCGAAGCCGACGCTCTCCCGTCGGTCCGGTGGGAGCACCTGGGGCGGCTCCCCCACACCACCCGTGTCCTCACCGAGGCCCTGCGCCTCTACCCGCCCGCCTGGCTGATGCCCCGCAGCACCACCACGACGGTCCGGCTCGGCTCCGCCGAACTGCCCCGCGCCACGACCGTCCTGTTCTGCGGCGCCGCGGTCCATCGCCACCCGGACGTCTACCCCCACCCACACACCTTCGACCCCGACCGCTGGCTCCCGCACCGAGCCCAGAGCCTTCCCCGCGGGGCCTTCGTACCCTTCGGCGCCGGGCCACGCACCTGCATCGGAGACCACTACGGAATGGCCGAAGCCACCCTCGCCCTCGCCACGATCGCCCGCCGCTGGACCCTCCGTATCCACCCCCGGTCCGACCCCCGCCCCACCGCCCTCGGCACCGTCCTCACCCCCCGCCGCCTCCTGCTGCGCCTCCATCGCCGCTGAACACCCGCGGCTACCAGTGCCGTCGCGACGGGGACCAGGAGGGACGCGTCTGACGCCCGACCAGCCCGACCAGCCCAATCAGCCCCATCAGCCCGCTCGGCCGGTTCGGCCTGTTCGTGTGCGGTCGGCGTCGGTGGCGTGACGGTCGAGTTCGTACGCGGTGTGGATCAGTGGGACGTGGGTGAACGCCTGCGGGAAGTTGCCGAGTTGGCGCCGGACACGGGGGTCGTACTCCTCGGCGAGCAGCCCCACGTCGTTGCGCAGGGACAGCAGGTGTTCGAAGAGCTCGCGCGCCTCGTTCTCGCGTCCGATGAGACGTAGCGCGTCCGCGAGCCAGAACGAGCAGCCGAGGAAGGCGCCTTCGCCGCCGGTCAGCCCGTCCGGTGAGCCGGCCCGTCCGGCGGTATAGCGCCGGACCAGGCCGTCGACGACCAGCTCCCGCTGGACGGCCTCGACGGTGCCCACCACCCGCGGATCGTCCGGCGGAAGGAACCCGGTCCGCGGGATGAGCAGCAGGGACGCGTCGAGTTCGGGCGAGCCGTAGGACTGCGTGAACGTGCCGCGTACCGCGTCGAAGCCCTGGTCGCAGACCTCACTGTGGATACGGTCCCGGAGCTCGCGCCACCGGTCGACGGGCCCCGGCCTGCCGTGCCGCTCGGCCATCCGCACCGCCCGGTCGAAGGCCACCCAGCACATCACCTTGGAGTGGGTGTAGTGCCGTGGCGCGCCGCGCATCTCCCACAGCCCTTGGTCCGGTCCGGACCACACCTGCTCCAGATGCTCGAGCCACGCCCGCTGCAGGGACAGCAGGTGGCGCTCCGGCCGCAACCCGGCCCGCAGCGTGAGCGCCAGCGTGTCCATCAACTCACCTGGTACGTCCAGCTGTTGCTGCCCCACAGCGGCGTTGCCGATGCGCACCGGGCGGGACGCCTCGTATCCGGGCAGCCAGTCCGCCTGCCACTCCGTGAGCCGACGCTCGCCGCCGATGCCGTACATGATCTGAAGGTCCTGTGGCCGTCCGGCCACCGCGCGCTCCAGCCAGCCGCGCCACGCATCGGCCTCTGCGGTGAAGCCGCTGCGCAGCAGGGCCTCCAGGGTCATCGCGGCGTCCCGCAGCCAGCAGTAGCGGTAGTCCCAGTTGCGGACGCCGCCGGGCAGTTCGGGCAGCGAGGTGGTCGGGGCGGCGACGATGCCGCCGGTCGGCTCGTAGGTGAGGGCCTTCAGCGTGATCAGGGAGCGTACGACGGCGTCGCGATAGCGGCCCTCGTACGAGAAGGGGCGCAGCCACTGGTTCCAGAACCGCTCCGTGCCGCGCAGCGCCTCGAAGGGGTCCACGGGGTCCGGGACGGGCAAGTGGGAGGGGTGCCAACTCAGGACGAACGGGAGCCGCTCACCCGCCCTGACCGCGAACTCGGCGATGTGCGCGCCCTCATGCCGTTGTCCGGTCAGCTCGACCGGTGAGTCGAGGCACACCGCGTCGGGCCCGGCGACGGCGGTCAGCCGCTCCTGCGTGCCGGTCCACCAGGGCACCACGCGGCCGTAGTCGAAGCGCAGGCGCAGGTCCATGTGCAGGGGCACGGTGCCGGTCATGCCCTCCACGATCCGTACGACGCACGGGGCGCCGTCGCCGCGCCCCGGCATGAAGTCCGTCAGCTGCACCCAGCCGGTGGAGGTCTCCCACTCGGTCTCCAGGACGAGGGTGTCGCCGCGGTAGTGACGCTGGGTACAGGACCGGGCCGCGGCCTCCGTGGGGGCGATCTTCCAGCGGCCGTTGCCCTCGTCGCCGAGGAGCGCGGCGAAGCAGGCGGGCGAGTCGAAGCGGGGCAGGCACAGCCAGTCCAGACTGCCGTCGGCACGGACCAGGGCCGCGGTCAGCAGGTCCCCGATCAACGCGTAGTCCTCGATCGGTCCTGGCATGGGCCCATTGTCGTCTCCGGGGCGCATATCGGCGCGCTGACCAGGGCGTATGAGCGCTCAGGTTGCCGCGGGCCGGGGCCGGTGTGCTCCGGAGGCCGGGTTCGGGTGAGCGGCGGCAGCGGCAGCGGCAGCAGCGGCGTACGCGCACAAAGGGCAGGCGGACCGTCGGGCCACCTTGCCAGGCGCTCCCACTGGTGCAACGCTGATTACATGATTACATCGGAGCAGCGCGAGAAGATCCGCGGCTGGTTCGTCGGCCGCCTGCCAGAAGATCTCTACGAGAGCGTCCTCGACGTGACAGTGGACCGCGAGGAGATCACCGTCATCGGCCGCATTCCCGAGCCCCGGCTCGCCGAGTCCGCCTCGGCGGCCGAACGGGAGGCGGCCGTCAAGGGCCGCATCCAAGAGTTCCGGGAGCGCACCCGCGAGGCCCGCATCGCCGTGGCCCAAGAGGCCGAGCAGCGCTTCCGCAGGAAGGTCTCCTGGGGGGCGGCATGCGGCGCGCACCAAGCCCTGTTCACCCACGTCGCGGCCCCCGTCATGACCCGCCTGCGCCAGCCCGAGCGGCAGGTGCTCGACACACTGATCGCAGGCGGCGTGGCCCGCAGCCGCAGCGACGCGCTGGCCTGGTGCGTCCGCCTGGTGCAGCGCCACGCCGACGACTGGCTGACCGAACTACGCGAGTCGCTCGACCACGTCCAGCGCGTGCGCGCCCAGGGCCCGGACGCGGGGCAGGAGGACGGCACCGACGACGAGACCGGTGACGCCTGATCCAACTCGCCGACGGACAGCGACAGGCCCCGTGCTGGAACCACCGCCGGAGCGCCCCGCGGAGCCGGTTCAGTAGGAGCAGCGGTTGAGCATGGACTGCGCGGCGGAGTCGGTCTTCAGGCCCCGGCGGTACTTGGTGTGGATCCAGAACTTCGCGTACCCGCACCAGGAGGCGATGCGCGGCGGCTTCCAGGAGCGCCTCCGGAAGGGGAGTTCGAGCGCCAACAGTTCCAGCGTGAACTTCCCTCAATCGAAAGGGGTTCTAACGGCGCATCAGTGAGTGCATGCGGCATGTGTACGGCGATACGGCCATATCTTGCCTTGGTCCTGAGTCCCGCGCCGTGTGCGCACTCCGAGCGGGGGTCACTCCCAGGGCAGCGGGCCTTCCTGGCGCAGCGTGTGCACGTCGAAGAGCACCGCGGACTCCACGCCGAGGGACCGGCCGCCCATCCGGGCCAGCCAGGTCAGAAAGGGCCGCGGCTCGAAACCGGCACTGCCCAAACCCTTGGTGTACTCGGCGTGCGCCGCGAGCGACGCGATGCCCCGCTCCACCGGCTCGCCGGTCACGTCGACGCCGTGCGTGGGGCGTTCGGCACCGGCGAAGCAGACGTACCGCACCCCGTCCCAGGGCGTGAGACCCTCGTCGGCGAGGTCGGGGAAGATCCACCGGTTGCCCGCGTCGCGGGCGGCGTCCAGGGCCGCCAGACCCACCGCGCGGTGGTCGGCCTGGTTGGTGAGGCCGCCGAACATCCTGACGGTGAAGGCCCCGGACACCACGACCTCGGGCCTGAACCGGCGCATCGCCCGCACCAGGTCACGGCGGAGCGGAAGGCCGTACTCGACGACACCGTCCCGGTGGTCGAGGAACTCGACGTCCGTCACACCGACTTCACGGGCCCCGGCCCGCTCCTCGCCCTCCCGCAGCGGCCCCGCACGATCGGGGTGCATCCCGTCGATGCCCGCCTCGCCGCGGGTGGCGAGCAGATACGCGACCTGCTTGCCCTGCGCGGTCCAGCGGGCGACGGCGGCCGCGGTGCCGTACTCGATGTCGTCCGGATGCGCGACCACCGCGAGACACCGCTGCCAGTCCTCCCGAAGGGCGGGCAGCGGAACATCCCCGGTGCCGCCGCCGTTCGCGCCCTCGGCGTCTGACCCGATCATGACTCCCATGATGGCCATGCCCCGCACCGGACGCCAACGGTGGCTCGGGCATCGCCGTGGCCATATGGGTCGCGGGCACCACAGGCGGCGCCCGGCGAACGCAGGGCCGAGCGCCGCCCGCAAGGTCAGTCGCTCTCGTGCAGCACCATCGCGGAGCCCCCGCCCCGGCGCTTCGGCTCGGCGACCACCTGGAGCCTGCCGTCGGGCAGGAACTCAAGGGCCGCCACTGCCCCGATCTCCGGGGACGGAGTGAAGGTTTCCGGGGCCGGGACGAAGCGGTGTCCCAGGCGTTCCAGTGCCGTGCGCTCGGGCGAGTCGAGGAAGGCCGGTTCGGCTTGGGTCGCCGCCCGGTTCCGCTGCGAGATGCGCGGCGCGGCGACCGCCTGCGGCAGCGGCATGTCCAGGTCGAACCGGTTGACGAGGGTCTGAAGGACCGTGGTGATGATCGTGGCCCCGCCGGGCGAGCCGACGGCGAGCAGCGGCTTGCCGTCGTGCAGCACGATCGTCGGCGACATGCTGCTGCGGGGGCGCTTGCCGGGGCCGGGCAGGTTCGGGTCCGGCACGCCCTCGGTCAGCGGCGTGAAGTCGAAGTCCGTCAGCTCGTTGTTGAGCAGGAAGCCCCGTCCGGGCACGGTGATGGCCGAGCCGCCGGTCTGCTCGATGGTCAGGGTGTACGAGACGACGTTGCCCCAGCGGTCCGCGGTCACCAGGTGGGTGGTGGAGGGCCCCTCGTACGGCTCCTTGCTGCCGGTGCCCTGCTTGCAGCCGGAGCCCGGGTTGCGTGGGTCGGCTGACGCCAGTGGGCTGGTCAGTGCGGCGTCGGGGCGGATCAGGCAGGCGCGGTCCTTGGCGAACTCCTTGGACAACAGTTCCTTGGTGGGTACGTCCGAGAAGGCCGGGTCGCCGACCCAGCGGTTGCGGTCGGCGAAGGCGATCCGGCTTGCCTCCACGTAGTGGTGGAGCGCCTGGCTCTTGTCGGCAGCCGACAGGTCGAAGTTCTCCAGGATGTTCAGCGCCTCGCCGACGGTGGTCCCACCGGACGAGGACGGCGCCATGGAGTAGACGTCAACGCCGCGGTACGTGGTGTGGGTCGGGTCGCGCCGTACGGTCTCATAGTCGGCGAGGTCGCTCTGCTCCATCAGCCCGGGGCGGACCCGACGTTCGGAACTCGGGTCCACCGGCGGCTTCTTGACGGTCTGTACGACGTCGCGCCCGATGTCACCGTGGTAGAGCGCGCCGACACCGTCACGCGCGAGCTCGCGGTAGGTCCGGGCGAGGCCGGGGTTGCGGAAACGGGAGCCGACGACGGGGAGTTCGCCGTGGGGAAGGAACAGCTCGGCGGTGGAGGTGAAGTCGCGGAAGCGGTCCTCGTTGAGCTTGGTCTGGGCGCGGAACTCGTCGTTGACGACGAAGCCTTCGTCGGCGAGGCGGGTGGCCGGACGCAGGGCCGACGCCAGCGGCACCGTGCCCCAGTCCTTCAGGGCCTTCTCCCACGTGGCGGGGGTGCCCGGGACGCCCACGGACAGGCCCGAGTTGACCGCTTCCTGGAAGGGTATGGGCTTGCCGGTCGAGGGGTCGACGAAGGAATCGGAGCGCATCTTCGCCGGGGCGGTCTCCCGGCCGTCGATGGTGCGGGTCTTCCCGGTCCTGGCGTCGTAGTACACGAAGTACCCGCCGCCTCCGATACCCGCCGAGTACGGCTCGACCACACCGAGCGCGGCCGCGGTGGCCACCGCTGCATCGACCGCGTTGCCGCCGTGGCGCAGCACGTTCATTCCGGCCTGCGAGGCATACGGATTCACGCTGGAGACCGCACCTCCGCTACCGACGGCGACGGCCTGCTTGTCCGGCGGTTGAAGCCCGGAGCCACCGCTACCGCTACCGCCACCGGCGGCCGGTGCTCCGGCCGGAGCACCGGTGGCGCTGGTGGACGTCAGGACGGGGATGAGGAGCGCCGTTGCGGACACAACTGCGACGACGGCACGACGGACAGCCAAGGGAGCCTCCGGTGACCTGCGTTGAGGGAATGATCGAACCCTGACAGCGTCCGTGCAGGCCAGCAATGGCGCACAGCAAGATTTGCGTGAGATCTGAGGTTTCCGACCGGTAGCGGTCGGGGCTCAGGCGGCCGCGAAGAGCCGGTCGTACGCCTCCAGTTGCGGAGGGATGCCCACGTGTCCGCGGGCAGTCCGGTGACGGTGACCCGCACGCTGCTGGCCGGGCCAGCCGCCGCCCCACCACAGTTCGTCAATCGTCCCGTACTGGGTGACCAGTTCCTTGACCTGCCGGTACACCTCGTACTTCATGGTCCGCGCGTTCTCCTTGTGCGCGGCGTCGGTGACGTAACCCCACACGTTGGGCAGGCAGTTGGTGCCCGTCACGTCGTAGTAGCTGGGGTAGCGCCAGTCGGGCTGCTGCTCGGCGCCCATGTCGTCGCGGGGGATGCGCGGCAGGGGGATCGGCAGCGGCGGGACGGACCGTCCTCACCCAGACCCAGCCCTACGCCAACCACAACGGCGGCGACCTCCTCATCGGCGACGTCGGCCAGAGCGCCTGGGAAGAGATCGACTGGGCCCCGGCAAGCAGCAAGGGCGGCGAGGTCGTCGCCTTCGCCCAGAACAGCAACGGCGAACTCTACGTACTCAACCTCGGCGGCAGCATCAACCGCATCGACCCCGCATAACCCCAGGGAGACGGGAAGAGGCCAGGGACAGGAAGAGGGCCAGCACCTTCCCGGTGCTGGCCCTCTTCTGTCATGTCAGCCGTGGCAGGCTTGGCCTGTCAGGGTACTTACAGCGCGCGGACGTGCGAAGCCTGCGGGCCCTTGGGGCCCTGCACGACGTCGAACTCCACCTTCTGGTTCTCCTCCAGGCTGCGGTAGCCCGAGCTGTCGATCTCCGAGTAGTGCACGAAGACGTCCGGGCCGCCACCTTCCTGGGCGATGAAGCCAAAGCCCTTCTCGGCGTTGAACCACTTCACGGTTCCCTGAGTCATTGTTGCTCCTTACAGGGGCTGGTTGAGGGGACTCACACGGTGCGAGATCCCGGCCGGTTCACGACGCGGCTGCTCCAGCAACCTGGAAGGCAAGCTTCGCGCCCGCAACATCGTTCTCTGCGAGCATGCGATGAACACAAACACACACATAAAACTGCGACCACTTCGTACAACCAACCTGCCGTCGGAATCATTCCCGTCGTACCCGCGACACCCCCGCGATCACTGCTGTGGTCAGCAGCCAGCCCGCCGCCGATCAGGCGGATCAGCGGACCTCGAGCAACAGGTCGCCTCCCTCGACCTGCTGAATGGCGCCGATCGCCAAGCGGGCGACGGTGCCGCCGCGTTGGGTGGTGATGGTGGCTTCCATCTTCATGGCCTCGATGGTGGCGACGGTCTGCCCGGCCTCGACGGATGCCCCTTCTTCGACCTGCAGGGTGACGACCCCGGCGAAGGGGGCGGCGACGTGACGGTCGTCGCCGCGGTCGGCCTTCTCCGCGACCTTGACGTCGGTGGCGATCGAGGTGTCACGCACGGACACCGGGCGAAGCTGACCGTTCAGGGTGGCAAGGACCGTGCGGTAGCCGCGCTCGTCGGGCTCGGAGATCGCCTCCAGCTCGATCAGCAGGTTCACGCCCTGACCCAGAGTGACGGTGTGCTCGGTGTCGGGTTCCAGGCCGTAGAAGAAGTCCTTCGTCGAGAGCACCGAGGTGTCGCCATAGGTCTCGCGGTGGGTGTCGTACGCCTTGGTCGGTGCGGGGAACAGCAGCCGGTTCAGCGTGGCCCGTCGCGTATCGCGCAGCCCACGCCGGTCGTCGCCGGAGAGCTGTGGCGGCTCGGCCTGCGCGGGACGGCCCTCGAGGGCGCGGGTCCGGAAGGGCTCCGGCCAGCCTCCGGGCGGGTCGCCCAGTTCGCCGCGCAGGAATCCGATCACCGAGTCCGGCAGGTCGAACTTGGCCGGGTCGGACGCGAAGTCGCGCGCCTCGACTCCGGCACCGACCAGGTGGAGTGCGAGATCGCCTACGACCTTGGAGGACGGGGTGACCTTCACCAGGCGGCCCAGCATGTCGTCGGCGGCGGCGTAGCAGTCCTCGATCAGCTCGAACCGGTCGCCGAGCCCGAGCGCGAGCGCCTGCTGGCGCAGGTTGGAGAGCTGCCCGCCGGGGATCTCGTGGTGGTAGACGCGTCCGGTGGGCGAGGCCAGGCCGGACTCGAACGGCCGGTAGACCCTGCGTACGGCCTCCCAGTAGGGCTCGAGGTCGGCGACGGCCTGCAGGGACAGTCCGGTGGCCCGGTCGGTGTGGTCGGTGGCGGCGACCAGGGCGGACAGCGAGGGCTGGCTCGTCGTACCCGACATCGACGCGACCGCCGCGTCGACGGCGTCGACTCCGGCGTCGATCGCCGCGATGAGGGTGGCCAGCTGTCCGCCCGCGGTGTCGTGGGTGTGCAGGTGCACCGGCAGGTCGAAGCGTTCCCGCAGCGCGGTGACCAGCTTCCTCGCCGCCGGGGGACGCAGCAGCCCCGCCATGTCCTTGATCGCCAGGACGTGTGCACCGGCCTCGACGATCTGCTCGGCGAGGCGCAGGTAGTAATCGAGGGTGTAGAGCTGCTCGGCCGGATCGGACAGGTCGCCGGTGTAGCACAGGGCCACCTCGGCCAGCGCGGTCCCGGTCGCCCGTACCGCGTCGATGGCCGGGCGCATCTGCGAGACGTCGTTGAGCGCGTCGAAGATGCGGAAGATGTCCATGCCGGTGGCGGCGGCCTCGGCGACGAACGCGTCGGTGACCTCCGTCGGGTAGGGCGTGTAGCCGACGGTGTTGCGGCCGCGCAGCAGCATCTGGGTGCAGATGTTCGGCGCCGACTCACGCAGCAGCGCGAGCCGCTCCCACGGATCCTCCGCCAGGAAGCGCAGCGCGACGTCGTAGGTCGCACCGCCCCAGCACTCCAGGCTCAGCAACTGCGGTGCCGTGCGGGCGACATGGGGAGCGACAGCGAGCAGGTCCCGGGTCCGCACCCGGGTGGCGAGCAGCGACTGATGCGCGTCGCGGAACGTGGTGTCCGTGACCGCGACCGCGCTCTGCTGCCGCAGCTCGGCGGCGAAAGCTTCGGGGCCGAGCGCGGCGAGGCGCTGCCGGGAGCCCTGTGAGGGCGCATCGGAGAGGTTGGTGGAGGGGAGCTTGTCGACGGGCTCGACGACCACAGGTCGCGGCCCGTGCGGCTTGTTGACGGTGGTCTCGGCGAGGTAGTGCAGGATGCGGCTGCCCCGGTCGGCCGGAGGGCGGGCCCGCAGGAGCTGGGGCCGTTCGTCGATGAAGCTGGTGGTGACGTGCCCGGCCTGGAAGTCCGGGTCGTCGAGGACCGCGGCCAGGAAGGGCAGGTTCGTGGAGACTCCGCGGATACGGAACTCCGCGATGGCGCGGCGGGCCCTGCTCGCGGCGCCCGCGAAATCGTGGCCGTGGCAGGTCAGCTTCACCAGCATCGAGTCGAAGTGGGCGCTGACCTGGGCACCCGTGTGGACGGTGCCGCCGTCGAGGCGGACGCCGGGGCCGCCCGGGGAGCGGTAGGCGGAGATGGTGCCGGTGTCGGGCCGGAATCCGTTGGCGGGGTCCTCGGTGGTGATACGGCATTGCAGGGCGGCGCCGGACAGGACGATGTCGTCCTGGGTGAGGCCGAGCTCGGGCAGGGTGGCGCCGGACGCGATCCGCAGCTGCGCCATCACCAGGTCCCGGCCGGTGACCTGCTCGGTCACCGTGTGTTCCACCTGGATCCGCGGGTTCATTTCGATGAATACGTGGTTGCCGCGCTCGTCGACCAGGAACTCGACCGTGCCCGCGTTGACGTATCCGATGTGGCGGGCGAAGGCGACGGCGTCGGCGCAGATCCGCTCCCGCAGCTGCGGGTCCAGGTTCGGGGCCGGGGCGATCTCGACGACCTTCTGGTGGCGGCGCTGCACCGAGCAGTCCCGCTCGTAGAGGTGGACGACGTTTCCGGCGCCGTCGGCGAGTATCTGCACCTCGATATGGCGCGGGTTCACCACCGCCTGCTCGAGGAACACGGTGCCGTCACCGAAGGCGGACTCCGCCTCGCGCATCGCCGCCACGATGGCCTCACGCAGTTCCCCGGGCTGCGCGACGCGCCGCATACCGCGGCCCCCGCCACCGGCGACCGCCTTGACGAACAGCGGGAACCCCACATCACCGGCCGCGGTCAGCAGCCCCTCCACGTCCGTGGACGGCTCGGACGACGCCAGGACGGGCACCCCGGCCTCGCGCGCCGCCGCGACCGCGCGCGACTTGTTGCCCGTCAGGTGCAGCACGTCCGCGGGCGGGCCGATGAACGTGATGCCGGCATCCGCGCAGGCAGCGGCCAGGTCGGGGTTCTCCGACAGGAAGCCGTAGCCGGGGTAGACCGCGTCCGCACCGGCCTTGCGCGCGGCCCGGACCACCTCGTCGACCGACAGGTACGCCCGCACGGGGTGGCCGCGCTCCCCGATCAGGTACGACTCGTCGGCCTTCGCCCGGTGCAACGAGTTGCGGTCCTCGTGCGGGAACACCGCCACCGTAGAGATCCCCGACTCGAACGCGGCCCGGAACGCCCGGATCGCGATCTCACCCCGGTTGGCCACGAGAACTTTGCTGAACATCCGAATCCTCAACGTCGGTGGAGTAACACGGTGGGTGTGAAATGTACGGGCCGTGCGTACCCGTGGGGAGTCTTCGCGGGTCAGCGAACGCCATCCGCCCCTGTGATATCGATCATGTCCCCCGTGGTGTAACGCGAGCGGCCGGAGGCAGGACTCCCTGAAGGCGGCTCCCTTGATGCCGACGTTGACCGGGTCGAAGACCGGGTCGAGCCCGACCGCACGTTGACCGGGCTCCCCTGGCCGAGGGGCGTCACGGAGCGCAGGCGCTGACCAGCGAATCCGCCTCCTCGGACACCGCGCGGGCGAGCACATCCAGATCCGGGACGGACTCCGCGTCGGCGACGAGCCCGTAGTGCACGCTTCCGCGATACGTGGAGACGGCCACGGCCAGCGACTGCCCCTGGGCCAGCGGTGCCAGCGGGAAGACCTCGGTCAGCGGGCAGCCGCCCAGCGTCAGACCGAGGCTGGGCAGCGGCACACTGGTGACAAGCAGGTCGAAGAGCAGCCGTGCGCCGCGCCCGACCAATCCCCCGCCGAACCGGTGCCCGAGCGGCGGCACATGGTCGGCGAGGAGCGCCACGGCCCCGGCGCCGCGGTTCGGCCCGTGGTCCTTGCGCCGGTCCATCGCGGCCCGCACGGTACGCAGCCGCTCGACGGGGTCCGCCTCGGCGACGGGCAGTCTGACCACGTATCCGGAGAGCCGGTTGCCCTGTGGGTGGGCGGTGCGCGGACGGCGGCGCGAGACGGGGATCAGGGCGCGCGGCTCCACCCCGTCGCTGCCGTCGCCTCGCTCGTCGAGCCAGCGCCGCACGGCCCCGGCCACGACCGCGATCAGCACGTCGTTGACGGTACCGCCGACGGTCTTCCGGATCCGGTGGACGTCGTCCAGGTCGAGCACCACGCCGGCGGTGCGCCGGGTGCCCCCGCCCCGCGAGGTGAGCGCGGGTGATGTGCGCACGTCCCAGCTGGCCCGGGCCACGGACGCGCCGATGGAAAGAGCCCGCGTGGCATCGCCCACGACCGAGCGCACGTGATCCGAGTACCGCCCGGGCTCGAGGTCTTTCAGGGTGACGTCGCGCATGCCGAGGAACGGCAGCCGCGGCCACCGCTGCGGCTCGGGCTCCTGCCGGGGCGCCTTCGCGGCCGGGAGGTCCGTCGGGTCAAGGACGGCGGCGGCCAGCGCCAGGGCGCGCAGCCCGTCGGCGAGGGCGTGATGGAACTTGAACAGCACGGCGAAGGAGCCACCGTCCACCGACGGCAGCACATGCGCTTCCCACGGTGGACGCGTCCGGTCCAGGGGCCGCTCCATCAGAGCCCCGGCCGCCGCGTGGAAGTCGTCCACGGGCTCGCCGAGCCGGACGTGCTCCAACGGGTCGAATCCGGTGGCGGGCACCCGGGCCGCGCCGCCCACGGGTACGAGCACACCGGCTATCCGCATGCGCAGGCCCGGCACCCCCGCCGCACGCGTCGCGAGCAACTCGTGGGCATGCTTGGCCGCACCGGGCCCATCGGCCGTGAACACACCCAACGCACCGAGATGCATGGGGTGTTCGGGGGTCTCGATGTGCCAGAAGGCAAGGTCGAGTGGGGCGAGCAGGTCCGAACTCTTCGCAGTCATGAAGTGCTTTCAGGTCGGCGCCGGGATCTGGCAGTCAACAGCCAGCACTCGATTACGGTCAAGTACGGTCTCGACACGGTCAGTTAACAACAGATGAAGATCCGCCACGGCGGGAAAAGTGGGCCCCCGAGGGCACGGCGTACCGGGCTGTCCGCCACCGGATGCCGTCGAACCCGCCCGAGGAACGGCAGGCCGAGGGCATCGGCCCGGGCGGCAGCGGCAGCGGCGCTCAGGGGCTCAGGGGCTCAGCCCATCAGGCGTTCAGGCGTTCCAGCAGGCGCGCCAGGAAGACCGCTTGCCCCTTCACCAGTTTCCCGGCCGCTGCCTCCGGAACGAACCATGCGACCCGGTCGATCTCAGGGAACTCCCTGAGGGATCCCGACCCTTTGGGCCACTCCATCGAGAAGGTGCCGGGCACGATCTGGTCCGGGTCGAGATCCCCTTCCACTGCCCACACGGTGACAACCTTGCCGTTCGACTGCCGCGTCTCGCCCAGCGGCAGATAGGCGCCCTGGGGTGGCGCCAGGCCCAACTCCTCCTCGAACTCCCGGCGCGCGGCGGCCATCGGCTGTTCGTCCGGCTCGTACTCGCCCTTGGGAATCGACCAGGCGCCCGCGTCGCGGTGCGCCCAGAAAGGCCCGCCCATGTGCCCGAGCAGCACCTCCGTACCGTCTGCCGTCCTGCGGTAGAGCAGCAGTCCCGCACTGCGCCGTTCCGTCATGGCCTCAGTAAACCGCTGCTCCAAGGATGGCTCGCTGCGCCCACGCGGGGCTGCCGTCGGATCACTCATGCGCTCTGCCCGTCTGCGGCATCGCTCAGTAGTTGCCGGACTCCGCGAACAGGGCGGTATCCGAAGGCGTTCGCGGCGGCGGTCGAGTCGTACACCCGGTCCAGGCGATCGGGCACCGGCCACCCGTGGTCACGGAATGCCTCGAAGACGTCCGGAGCCCGACCGGCGAGGACCGCGCCCGCGTCGTGGTGAAGGGCAAGGCAGTCCTCTCGGTGAAACAGGTGCGGCCCGGAGATGTTGAACGTGCCGGTCACGGTGGCGTGCGTCGCGGCCAGGACCCCCGCCGTCGCGACATCGGCCACGTCGACCGCCCGGTGCAGCAGGTGGCGGGCCAGCACAGGCAGCGGCTCCGGAAAGCATCGCGCTATGCGCAGCGTGACCGAGGGCACGCCGCAGGCGGCGACCAGATCCTCGGCGGCCAGCTTGGTCTCGTCGTAGATGTCCCGGGGAAGCGGCGTGAGTTGCTCGTCCACCCAGACCGCGCGGTCGGTGGGCACCAAGGCGTGTCCGTAGACGCTCGTACTGCTGATGTAGAGAACACGCCGGACGTCGAGGCGGGCAGCGTCCTCGAGCAATTCCGCGGTCACATCGACGTTCACGGCGCGGAACTCTTCATCGGTCAGGCGTCCGACGTGCGGGGCGTGCAAGGCGGCGGCATGGACCAGGACATCAGCCGACGGCAATGCGCCCCACCGCACGCGCCGATCCCTGAGGTCTCCGACGACACTCGTCCAACAGCCGGGCACCCGGTCCACGCCGCGGACCACCCAGCCGGCCGCGTCGAAGGCCGCCGCCAGGGCCGATCCGACCCGGCCCGAACTTCCCGTCACCACAACCACCCCAGCAGGGGCTGCTTTCCGCCGCTCCGTCCGCACGCCCTGATGCTGTCATCCCCGCGCGAAGCCGATCCATGAATTGCTGAAAGGCGCTACGTCGGCGCTGAAGGCGGGGACGTCGGCCGTCCCAGTGAACCGCCGTGCCGCCGCCCACCCATCCTTGAGCCGGAGCCCTCAAGGGGCGGCCTCCGGATCGACGACCTCACCGTCGGCGTCACACCCGTCGGCGTCACACCCGTCGGCCGCTGCCACGACAGCGCGGACAGCTCCGCCCGGGATCTCCTGTTCGGCCCAGATGATCTTTCCGCCTGCCGTGTACCGGGCACCCCAGCGATGGGCGAGCTGGGCCACCAGGAAGAGGCCACGGCCGCCTTCGTCCATGCTCCGGGCGTGCCTCAGCCGCGGGGCCGTGCTACTGGCGTCGGCGACCTCGCAGGTCAAGCGGAAGTCGCGGAGCAGTCGCAGGCGCATGGGCGGGGCGGCGTAGCGAATCGCGTTGGTGACCAGTTCGCTGACGATGAGTTCGGTCGTCATGGCCAGTTCCCCGAGGCCCCAGGCTTCCACTTGGCGAGTCGCGCGGGCCCGGAGGTCGGCGACGGCGGCCGGGTCCGTGGGCACGTCCCACGAGATGACGTGGTCGGCACCCAGGGCGTGCGTGCGCGCCAACAGAAGGGCGATGTCGTCGGGTTGAGGCACGGGCACGAGCTGCCGCACCGCGGACGTGCACAGTGTTCGAAGGTCGGGGTCGGCGGCGGCGGCCTTGGCCAGCACATCGCCGAATCGGGACATGCCCAGCTCCATGTCATGGTCGGCCCCTCGGATGAGGCCGTCGGTGTAGAGGCCGAACAGGCTGTTCTCGGCGAGCTCGATCTCGGTGGCTTCGAACGCCACCCCTCCCAGGCCGAGCGGAGGCCCGGCGGGCGGTTCCGGGAAGGAGACGTGCCCGTCGGGTGCCACGACGACAGGTGGCGGATGTCCGGCCCGGGCCATCGTGCAACGCCTGGTGACCGGATCGTAGACGGCGTACAGGCAAGTTGCTCCGAGGAAAGCCGTCGCGTTCTTGTTGGCCGCATCGGTCGCGTCGGCCGCATCGGCCGCATCGGCCGCGTCGCCTTCGGGCTCCTCCTCGCTCAACCGGAGCACGAGATCGTCGAGATGAGCGAGGAGTTCGTCGGGAGGCATCTCCATGTCGGCGAGGGTCTGCACCGCGGTGCGCAGTCGGCCCATGGTCGCCGCCGCGGTGATGCCGTGACCCACCACATCGCCGACGACCAGGCCCACTCGGGCGCCGGACAGCGGGATCACGTCGAACCAGTCGCCGCCGACCCCGCCTGTCGCGTCCGCCGGCAGATAGGAGGAGGCCACGTCAAGCGCTGTTCCTCCGGTCAGGGCGTGGGGCAGCAGACTGCGCTGAAGGGTGACCGCAGCCGTGTGTTCCCGGGTGTAGCGACGGGCGTTGTCGACGCACAACGCTGCCCGCGCCACCAGCTCTTGGGCCAGCAGGACATCGTCGGGCTGAAAGGAGACGGAATTGAGGGACCGGGCGAACGTGGTGAGGCCCAGGGCTGTGTTCCGCGCCCGCATCGGTACGGAGATGAGGGAGTGCAGTCCGTACGCGCGGATGCTCGCCGCTCTGGTGGGCTGTTCGGCCACCCACAAGTCGTCGTCCGGGTCCAGGACCGGGATGAGGATGGGCTCGCCGTCGATGAGCAGATTCACGTCGTGCGGCGGGGGCAGAAAGTCCACCCTGTCCCCGATCTGCGCCACGGCCTCCGGGCAGCCTTCTCGCACTGAGCTCATTCCGGCGCGGCGCATCATCGGCTTGGCGGGGGCCGGTCCCGCGTCGGTCAGCCACGCTCCGTGCCCCTCGGTGCTGAGGACGGGCTCCAGGAGATCGACGACGACGAAGTCCGCGAAGCGGGGGACAGCGAAGTCGGCAAGCTCCTGAGCCGTCCGCATCACGTCAAGAGTCCTGCCGATGCTGGTCCCGGCCTCATTGACCAGCGAAAGGAGCTGGCGCGCGTTCCACCGCTCGGTGACGTCCAGGACCATGTAGCAGACCCCGGTGACGGAGTTGTCGGCGTCGACCAGGGGGAAGAAGGAGGTGGAGTAGGCGTGTTGGCGATGTGGATCGGCCCAACTCCATCCCACGTACTCGTAGTCGGTCACCGGGACTCCGGTCGTCAGGACCTTACGCATGACCCCCTCGATGGCCTCCGTCTGCAGCCCGGGCAACAGCTCGCTCAGGCGACGTCCAAGGCGCTGCTCGCGGGGCACACCGCCGAAGCGTTCCAGGGTGTCGTTCAGCCACACGTAGCGCAGCTGCGTATCCATGACCGCCATGCCGACGGGCGAGCGGGTCAGGAAGTCGTCGAGTACGGACTGGCCGACCGTCCACTGCTGCCGCTGCTCCCATGCCGAGATCAGGAAACACTCGTCCCCGCCGATGCGGAAGGACGCGGAGACCCGCAGGTGTACGTCGATACGCCTGCCGTCTCGGTGCCGTACGGGGATGAGACCGGTCCATCCCTGTCCGGCGCGGCACCGCTCCGCGATGCCGACGACGCGTACCGGATCCCCGGGCATCGCGAGAAGACGCGCGGCGGAGCCGCCGACGATCTCCGGCGCCGGGTAGCCGAGAAGTGCTTCGGCGCCCCGGGTCCAGCCGACCACGATCCCATCTGCGTCCACCACCGCTGCCGCGTCGGTGGACGCGTCGAAGGCATCAGGCGGCCCTGTCGACGTGGGCACATCGGATCCGTTTCGTGGAGAACCCACCATTCTTTCCACCTCTACAGGCCATAGTCCTGCTTGTCCGCCCGATGTGCACGGACTCAACGCACTCAACGGTGCCCGCCACGCGCCGACGCTGGGCAGGGCAAAGAGCCTGGGGCAGGGGCAGCATGGAAGGGCGGCTAGTCGGAACCCGGGCGTGCAGCGATGCCGGCAGGAGGCCGGAACGTCCTGCCTGCCGACGGGTGGAGGAGGACCTGCGATGACGGCCGAATCCTTCCAGTCCAACGGTGACGAGTACGGCTCCGAGCCGCCCCTGCCGACCGGCCTGCTCGATGTGCTGAGCGTGGCCGCGGTCGTCGTCGACGCCGACGGGCGCCTGGTGTTCTGGACCCCGCAGGCCGAGGAACTCTTCGGCTACACCTCGGAAGAGGCCCTGGGCACACACGCGGCGCGGCTGTTCATCCATCCCGAGCACCTGGGGGCGGTCACGCGTCTGTTCACGGAGGTCCTGGAAACCGGCCGGAGCTGGGCCGGTGCCTTCCCCATCCGGCACAAGGACGGCAGCACCCGGCTGACGGAGTTCCGGAACATGCGCCTCCATGACGATCTCGGAGATGTCTACGCGCTGGGCATCGCGGCCGACCACAGCCTGCTCCAGCGCGTCGAGACCGATCTGGCGCTGTGCGAACGGTTGATCACCCAGTCACCGATCGGCCTCGCCCTCCTCGACTCCGACCTGCGGTATCTCCTGGTCAACCCGGCACTGGAGCGGATCGACGGCATCCCCGCCGAGGACCACACCGGCCGGGGTCTGCGGGAGACCCTGCCCTTCCTCGACATCGACACCGTCGAGTCCGCGCTGCGGCAGGTGCTCACCACGGGCACCCCGCTGCTCGACCAGTACCACGTGGGGCGCCCGCCGGCCGACCCCGAACACGAGCACGCCTGGTCCCTCTCCTTCTACCGGCTCGAGGACCCCGGCGGGCGGGTCCTGGGCGCGGCCGCCTCGGTCGTCGACGTCACCGAGCGGCACCGCGTGGCCGCCGAGGCCGACCGGGCCCGGCGACGCCTGGCCCTCATCGCCGACGCCTCGACCCGCGTCGGCACCACGCTGGAGGTGGAGCAGACCGCCGCCGAGCTGGCCGAGATCGCCACCCCCGAGCTCGCCGACGTGGTCGCCGTGGACGTTCTCGACTCCGCCCTGGCCTGCCGCCGCGCCCGCAGACCGGACAACGGCCCGGAACTGTTCCGCGCCCTCGCTCTCAAGGCGGGCCACCCCACCGTGGCGCTGCGCGCCGCCGACCCGCCCGGTCAGCTCGCCGCCTACGACGGTGACCGGCTTGTCACTCTGTGTGTCCACACCGGCCGCCCGGTCCTGGTGCGCCACGTCGGCGATCACGATCTGCCGCGTATCGCCCGTGACGCCGAGGCCGCCTCGCTACTGGCCCGCGCCGGCGTCCACTCGTATCTCGCCGTACCGCTGATCGCCCACGGCGAGGTGCTCGGCGCCCTCGACCTCAAGCGCACCCGCAACCCGCTCCCCTTCGACGATGACGATGTCGTCCTGGCCAGTGAGCTGGCCGGCCGTGCCGCCGTGGCCATCGACAACGCCCGCTGGTTCCAGAGCGTGCGCAACACCGCCCTCACCCTGCAGCGCAGCCTCCTGCCCGACCACCCGCCTCGTCACCCCGGTCTCGACCTCGCCTCGCGCTATCAGCCCGCCCAGGCCACCACCGAGGTCGGCGGCGACTGGTACGACGCCATCCCCCTGACCGATGACCGGACCGCCCTGGTCGTCGGCGACGTCATGGGCAACGGCATCGACGCCGCCGCCACCATGGGCCGACTACGCACCGCCACCTGCGCGTACGCCGAACTCGACCTCGACCCCGGCGCCGTGCTCCGGCACCTGGACAAGATCACCTGCGACCTGGAGCACTACATCGTCACGTGCCTCTACGCCGTGTACGACCCCCGTACGAGGCAGTGCCACATCGCCAACGCCGGACACATGCCGCCCGCGCTGGCCCGCTCGGACCACACCGCCACGCTGCTCGACCTGCCCACCGGCGCTCCGCTCGGCGTCGGCGGCATCCCCTTCGAGACCACCACGGTCCGCCTCGACCCCGGCGACCTGCTTGTCCTCTACACCGACGGCCTCGTCGAGACCCGGCAACACCCCCTCGACGACCGCCTCAACACCCTCCTCAGCTTCCTCGACGCCCCCGACCGGCCCCTCGAAGAGACCTGCGACCTCCTGCTGTACGGCCTGCGCCACCCCGACGACCACGACGACGTCGCGCTCCTCGTCGCCCGGGCGCTGTAGCCGTTCGCCCGGGCCCTATAGCCAGCCGTCACGTAGGCGTCGCGGACCCACGCACCGGTACCGGCTCTCTGATCACGCCTCGATGGGCCGGATCACGACCGGGTAGTCCGGCGTCCCGTGCGGGATGGGGCACTGCGCGACCCGCTTCGCGATCTCCGTGACCCGTTCCTGACTCGCGCAGTCGACCACCCAGTACCCGGCGAGCACCACCTCGGTCTCGCCGTACGGGGCGTCCGCGACGACGAACTCACCGTTCTCGTCGCGGGTGACCGTACGGGCCTGGGCCGGTGAGGTGAGGCCGTTGCCGTCGACGAGCTCGCCGGACGCGGCCAGGTCGTCGTTGACGCGCCCCATGAACGCGTACATCTCCTGCAGTTCCTGCTCACTCCAGGCCGGGCTGTGCGCGGACGCCTTGCCGCTCATCGCCTCGTAGTCGGCCTGCGAGCCCTGAACCGCCAACAGGTACTTCATGAGTCCACTCCTCGTGCGGGGGGGGGCGCCCGGTACGGGCTTTCACAATGAGGACCGCGGAACGGCTCCGAACTCATCGCTCACCCGAAACAGCGGGTCAGGCCCGTGCCACCTCGTGTGCAGGCGTCGCGTCCCAGGTCGCGAGGTCCACGACCCGGTCGTCCGCGAAGAGTGCGCAGGTGCGGCCGTCCGCCACGAACACGCTGCGCAGTTCGGCGTCGAGGACGGTCGCGGCGACGAATGTGCTGACGATGAGCGGGAAGTCGCAGACGGCGCCGATGCGGAAGAGCGACTGCGATTCGGTGGTGACCTCGTCGCCTCCGGCGCGCAGCACGATGCGCTGGTCCCCGGCGACGGCCCGGGTGGCGACCGCGACGGCGATGTTCCCCAGGCCGTCCGAGGCGACCGCCGCCAGGGCGCGGGCCCGCCGTACGGAGAGCCGCTCCAGCAGAAAGCGGTCGCCGCCACGGCCGATGACGACGGGGATGTTGAGCGAGCGGGCCAGCGGAAGGCAGGGGGCCTGCCGGTTCCGCTCGACGGCGACGACCTTGACGCCGAGGTCCCGCAGCCGGGCGGACAGGCGCAGGCCGACCTGTCCGAGGCCGACGACGATGACGTGGTTGCGGCGCGGGATGGAGCGGGCGCCGAGAATGCTGGTCATCCGGTGTCCGGTGAACCGGTCGACGACACCGGCGGTGAACACGGCGGCCAGGACGAGCACGCCGAGCATCGCGGCGGCGGAGAACACCTTGTACCAGCCGGGCCCGTGTTCGGCGGCGGGCGAGGAGCCGATCGTGGTGAGCGTACGGGCCGCGTTCCACACGGCCTCGGTCCAGTGCTCGTGCAGGACGAGCACCCCGAGCGCGACATCGACGGAGAAGGCGAGCAGCAGCGCGATCAGGCTTGCGACCAGTGCCTTCGCGGACTTGCCGAGGGAGCGGAACCAGGCGCTGACGGTGCTGCGCGGGTGCGGCTTGGGCACGGTGGCGAAGGCCCGCCGCGGCAGATGTTCGACGTCCGTGGTCGCGCCTTCCCGTCGTACGCCCACGAGGTCGTCGCCGACGGCCTGGAGCATGGCGTACTGGGGAGCGAGACAGTTGGCCAGGAGGCTGGGCAGGATCGCGTCGGTCATGCTCAGGGCGGTGCAGTTGGGGATGGTCCGCGATACCTCTTCGGCGACCGTACGGTCGAAGATCGTCACGACCAGGCGGACCCCGGGCTTGAGGTGCTCGGCGAGGAGCGCGTACCGCAGGGCGACCATGTCGTCGCGGGAGACGATGGCGATGCTGTCGACGGGACCGTTCAACTGCCGCCGCAGGGCGTCGTCGTCGGGGCGGGGCAGGCGGTGCGCGGTGCTCCCCCAGCGTTCGATGCAGGCGGCCGCGGAGCGGCCCAGGGTCGCGTCGTCCTCGATGATCACGACGTCCCGGCCGGTGGCGGGAGTGTGCGGGCGTGGGGCGGCACGGTCGCCGGAAGATATCTGTGGGCTCAACCTGTCGGCCTCTCTACGACATCGGGGGCCGAAGGCACCCCTTGATTCGGAAGGCGCGGCAGTGCCTGATCGAGGCGGGCGCATACGCTTCGACGCCACCCGGATCGTCCGGTGCGCGCGCCCCGGCCACTCGCGCTCGAGGGGTGAGGAGCGCGGCCGGGAGGCGGAGATGAAGCGGGTTTCTTTGTAGCACCCGCCCTCTGTGACGCGGATTCACCAGCTCGTACAAGAGCGAGTGGCCGACTACGCAGATCTGTCGAATGCGCGGAGTCGGCTCGGTCCCGTACGGCGGCCGCCCCGCCACTTGAGCGTGCGTGGACCGCGGGCACCCGCTTCGGGCGAGGCGCTGCTCAGTTGCGGTCCTGTTCGAAGGTCCGGAGCAGGTCTGCCGCGACGCTCACCGCGATCGTGGCGGGTTCCTTGCCGGTGATCCCGGTGAGCCCGATCGGGGTTCTGATCCGGCCGATGGTGGTGGCGTCGTGGCCGCCCTCGGTGGCCAGGCGGTGCCGGAAGCGGGCCCATTTGGCGGCCGATCCGATCAGTCCGATGGAGCCGAGGCCGGTGGTGCGCAAGGCCGCGTCGCACAGCGCGGCGTCCTCGGCATGGTCATGGGTCATGATCAGGATGTGGGTGCCGGGTGCCAGCTCCGCCAGCGCCTCCTCCGGAAGCAACGGTGTGTGGTGCACGTGGATCTGCGCCACCGCATCCGCGAGCACGTCGAGCCGTTCGTCGGTGAGCATGTCGGGACGGGTGTCGATCAGGTGCAGATCGAGGTCGTGGCGGGCCAGGATGCGTGCCAGCTCAAGGCCGACGTGCCCGACGCCGAAGACCGCCACCGCCGGGACCACCGACAGCGGTTCGAGCAATACGGTGACGGCCCCGCCGCAGCATTGCACGCCGTGTCGGCTTGTGACCTTGTCGTTGAGAGCGAACTCCATCAGCTCCGGCTCCGGATCGGGCGTGCCGATGAGTTCACGGGCCCGGTCGATCGCGACGGCCTCGATGTTGCCGCCGCCGATCGAACCCCACGTCCCGGTCCGTCCCACGACGAGTTTGGCACCGGCCCGGCGGGGTGCGTGGCCGCGCACGGTCGCGACGGTCACGAGCACGCCGGGTTCCCGGCGGGCCCGCAACCTCGCGACCGCGGCCACCCAGGTCATCTCAGGCATGGCTCAACGCGCTTGTTCCGGTGGGGATTTCGCTGCCCGTACGAACGTGGTCGTTGCGCTGCGCGTCGCCGCCGCGGGCCGCTTCGATCGCCCAGTACACCGCCTCGGGTGTCGCGGGAGAGGCGAGCTCCACGCCGACTCCGGCGGGCCCGAATGCCGCGGCGGCCTGCCGCAACGCTTCCCGTACCGAGAACGCGAGCATCAGCGGAGGCTCACCCACCGCCTTGGACCCGTACACCGCGCCCTCTTCGGTGGCGTTCTCGAGGAGCGTGACGTTGAACTCCTCGGGCATCTCCGAAAAGCTCGGCAGCTTGTACGTACTCGCCGCCTGGGTGAGCAGCCGACCGCGATTCGGGCCCGCACCGGTGTCCCAGCGCATGTCCTCGAGCGTCAGCCAGCCCGCGCCCTGCACGAAACCGCCCTCGACCTGACCGATGTCGATCATCGGGGACAGGCTGTCGCCGACATCGTGCACGATGTCGACCCGCCGGATGCGGTACACGCCGGTGAAGCCGTCCACCTCCACCTCGGCCGCTGCGGCGCCATAGGCGAAGTACTTGAACGGCGAGCCCTGGAACGTCTTCGCGTCCCAGTGCAGACCCTCGGTCCGGTAGAAACCGGCCGCCGACAGCTGAACGCGCTGGAAGTACGCGGTGCGCACCAGGTCGTCCCAGGCGAGCTCCGTGTCGTTGCCGAGGGCGCGCGCGACGCCCTCGACGATGCGTACGTCCGAGGCGTTCGCGCCCAGCTGGGTCGCGGCCACCTGAAGGAGCCGCGTACGCAGCTGCTCGCAGGCGTTCTTCACCGCCGCACCGTTGAGATCCGCCCCGGAACTGGCGGCGGTGGCTGAGGTGTTGGGCACCTTGTCGGTGCGCGTCGGGGCAAGCCGTACCTTGTGCAGCGGGATGCCAAGGGTGGTCGCGGCCACCTGCAGCATCTTGGTGTGCAGGCCCTGGCCCATCTCGGTGCCGCCGTGGTTGATGAGGACCGAGCCGTCCTTGTAGATCAGGACCAGCGCGCCGGCCTGGTTGAAGGCGGTGAGGTTGAACGAGATGCCGAACTTGATGCCCGTCATCGCGAGCGCCCGCTTGGTGTGGGGGTGCGCGGCATTGAAGGCCGCGATCTCGCGCGTACGGTCGGCGATGCTGGCGTTGTCCTTGACCTGCTGCCAGACGGTGGAGATCCGTTCGGGGTGAAGGACCGGCTGTCCGTACGGCGTCGAGTGGCCCTGCCGGTAGAAGTTGCGCTCCCGCAGCTCCATCGGATCCAGGCCGAGCAGCGGCGCGCACCGGCCCATGATGTCCTCGATCACCAGCATGCCCTGCGGTCCGCCGAAGCCGCGGAAGGCGGTGTTGGAGACCTTGTTGGTCTTGGCGATACGACCGGCGATGCGGGCGTGGGGAATCCAGTAGGTGTTGTCGATGTGGCACAGCGCGCGGGCCACGACCGGCTCGGACAGATCCAGGCTCCAGCCGCCGTCCGCGGTCAAGGTGGCGTCCAGCGCCTGGATACGGCCGTCGGCGTCGAAGCCGATCTTCCACGTGGCGTGGAACCCGTGCCGCTTGCCGGACATCGTCAGGTCCTGGGTCCGGTTGAGCCGCAGCCGGACCGGCCGACCGGTCAGCTTGGCACCGAGCGCGGCGACGGCCGCGAACCCGTGCGGCTGCATCTCCTTGCCGCCGAAGCCGCCACCCATCCGCAGGCACTGCACGGTCACCTCGTGGCTGTGCAGGCCGAGCACGTGCGCGACGATTTCCTGGGTCTCCGAAGGATGCTGGGTGCTGCTCTGGACGAACACCTGCCCGGCCTCGTCGACCTGGGCAAGCGCCGCGTGCGTCTCGAGATAGAAGTGCTCCTGATCGGAGAACTGGAACTCGCCGGTGAACACGTGCGCCGAGTCGGCGAAGCCCGCGTCGACGTCGCCGGTCCGCATCACGGGCCGAGCGCCGTGGAAGCTGTCGGCCGCGATCGCGTCCTGCAGCGTGATGACGGAAGGCAGTTCATCGAGTTCCACCTCGACGGCCGCCGCACCGAGCCGGGCCGCCTCCAGGGTCTCGCCGAGCACCCAGGCGACCGCGTGGCCGTGGAACATGACCTCGTCGGGGAAGAGCGGTTCGTCGTGCTTCATTCCGGCGTCGTTGACGCCGGGCACGTCGGCCCCGGTCAGCACGCGGACCACACCGGGCACGGCGAGCGCGGGCTCGGTGCGCAGCGCGGTGACCCTGCCGTGGGCCTTCATGACCTGGACCGGGTAGGCGTGCAGTACGTCCTTGGTGCGATGGACCAGGTCGTCGGTGTAGCGCGCGGTGCCGGTGACGTGCAGGTGGGCGCTCTCGTGCGGCATCGAGACGCCGACGACGGGCTTTTCGGGACGCTCGGACAACTGGCTCATGACGGCACCGCCTCGGTGGTTTGCGCGTACAGCTTGAGCAGGCTCTGGCCGAGCATCGCGGAGCGATAGTCGGCGCTGGCGCGGTGATCGTTCATCGGCGTGCCCTGGGCCCGCAGCATCTGGGCCGCGGCCTCCACGGTCTCCGCCGTCCAGGACTTGCCTTCCAGGGCCGCCTCGACGGCGAGGGCGCGGATCGGGGTGGCGGCCACGCCGCCCAGACCGATGCGGGCCTTGCGTACGAAACCGTCCTCGATGTCGAGCGCGAAACCCACCGCGACACTGGAGATGTCGTCGAAGCGCCGCTTGGCGATCTTGTGGAAGGCCGTGACCGGCGACAGCGGCAGCGGGATGCGCACCGCGCGGATCAGCTCGCCGGGACGGCGCACGCTCTGCCGGTAGCCGGTGAAGTAGTCCGCCAGCGGGACCTCGCGCTCACCGTCGGCGTCGGCGAGCAGCGCCGACGCCTCAAGGGCGAGCAGGACCGGCGGGCTGTCACCGATGGGCGAGCCGGTACCCAGGTTGCCGCCGAGGGTTGCGCTGTTGCGGATGAGCCGGGATGCGAACTGCGGGAACAGTTCCGCAAGGAGCGGGACGCTGCTGTCGAGGCGGCGTTCGATCTCGGTGAGCGTCAGCGCCGCCCCGATCTCGATGCGGTCGGATTCGACACGCAGCTCCCGCATTTCGGGCAGCCGGTCGACGGCGATCACACAACTCGCCCGCCGGGAGCGGATGTTGACCTCCACACCCCAGTCGGTGGACCCGGCGACCACCACGGCGTCGGGCCACTCGCGCAGCAACTGCAGCGCTTCGGTAAGGGTGCTCGGCCGCAGGAACGCGCTGTCGCCCTGGGTGTATGCGGTGGCAGCCGGTTCGGGCGGGGACTGCTCGCGACGCCGCGCCAGAGGGTCGTCGTCGGTGGGTTCCCCAACGGCGAACGCGGCATCGCGAATCGGGCGGTAGCCGGTGCAGCGGCACAGGTTTCCGCTCAGCGCATGCAGATCGAAACCGTTCGGACCGTGCTCGGGGTGGGTGCCGTCGGCCGACTCCGCCTGCGCGTCCGCACAGCGGTCGGGACGGTAGTACTCGGCGGCCATGCTGCACACGAACCCCGGTGTGCAGTACCCGCATTGGGAGCCGCCACGGACCGCCATCTCTGCCTGCACCGGGTGCAGCGTGGGCGCCGTGCCGCCTTCGCCTTCGATCGCCAGGCCCTCGGAGGTGACGATCTCCTGACCGTCGAGCGCCGCGACCGGGGCCAGACAGGCGTTGACCGCGACCCAGTCCGTGGGCTTGTTCGTCCCGGGACGGGCCACCAGGACCGAACAGGCGCCGCACTCGCCCTCGGCGCAGCCCTCCTTGGTGCCGGTGAGGCCGCGCTCGCGCAGAAAATCCAGCACCGTGGTGTGGGGCGCGGCCGGTGAAATCGGTGTCTCTTTCCCATTGACCGTGATCCGCGCCGCTACCATGACGCACCCTCATTTCGGCACGCGGTCGCGGTCGATCTGATTACCCTAGTCGCCATTTCAGAGCCTTCTGTTTCGGTGGCGCAGCCCGAGAGTCCCGGTGCGCAAACCAGCACGCGACGGCGTGCCGCAGGCGGTGACAGAAATCAAAAGAAGCCGGGGCCGTAATCGGGCACTCCGGAAAAAGGGGGCTGCTCAGCAGCCGTGCGCTACACGACCCGGAACCCAGGCATCCCGGCGGGCGAGGCGCTGCAGATCGGAGAAGGCCGACATCCGACTTCGCCTCCTTCCAGCGGTCCATGAGTCAACGGTTCACGAGTCGGTGCGGCCGAAATTACGTTGCCGCGGACCCATCGGTCAAGACTGCGAGCGTCGCAGACCCTGAGCTGATTCTTCCTCCGACTGTCGTCAGGAGGGCGTGGTCAGGAGGGCGTGACGGCCAATACACGGCTGAGTACGCTGTCGCGGCGGCTGATGAGTTCCTCCCAAGTGCCCTCCTCCGCGATGCGGCCCGCTTCGAGTACGGCGATGCGGTCGGCGCGGCGAATGGTGGCGGGCCGGTGGGCGATGACGATCGTGGTGCGGTGTTCCTTGCCTCCGATCACGGTGGCGAGTTGGGCGTCTCCGGCGTTGTCCAGGTGGGCGGTCGTCTCATCGAGCACGAGGACCCTGGGCTCGGCCAGCAGGGCGCGGGCGAGGGCGATGCGCGCGCGCTGGCCGCCCGAGAGGGTGCGGCCGCGCTCCCCGACGAGGGTGTCCATGGCGGCGATCCTGTCGATGCCGCACAGCCGGGCTGTTTCGGCGAGGACGTCCTCGTCCGCATCGGGTGCGACAAGGCGCAGGTTCTCGGCGAGGGTTCCGTGGAAGAGCGGGGTGTCCTGGCCCACCACGGCCACGGCACTGCGGAGTTGGGCGTCGGTCAGGTCGCGGAGATCGATGGAGTCGCCGCCACCGGGCACCAGGTGGATGGCTCCAGCGGACGGATCCCAGAAGCGGGCCAGCAGGTGGGCGCAGGTCGACTTGCCGGCTCCCGACGCGCCCACCAGGGCGAGGGTCTGCCCGGCGGGAACTGTCAGCTCGACCCCGTCGAGGACGGGCCGTCCCCCGTAGTCGAAGCTCACCCGGTGCAGCCGCACGCCCAGTGGGCCCGGGGGAAGGGGACGGGGTGAGGCAGGCGGCGGGGCGAGCGCGGGGGCTTTCAGGGCGGCGTCGACGCGGGCGGCCGCGGCACGCAGTCCCACGGCCTGGCTCAGCGCCCGGGCCGACTCGGCCACCGGCCCGAGCACCGACAGGGCCAACGCCATCGCTGCCGGGGCCCATGCGCCGTGCAGACGCCCGGAGGTCACGGACTGAGCCGCGGCGGCCACCACGCCGAGGAGCGCGACGACGATGAGTACGTCGCGCACGGCGGCGGCCACGGCCTCCCAGGTGGCCTCGGACCGCTGGGCCGCTCCCACCCTGCGGCCCTGTTCGGCGATTCGGCGGCGCCGCTCCGCCAGGCCGCCGAAGGCGAGCAGTTCGCGCAGCCCGTCGACGGTTTCCACGGTGTCGGCCGAGAGCTTCGCGGCGGCCGCTCGGGTGCGGGCGCCGCGCACCGCGCGGCCGCGCGCATCCGCGAAGGGCGCCACGGCGAGCAGCGCGGCGACCGGCAGCACCGCCGTCAGGAGCCACGGCTCCACCGTGGCCAGCGCGGCGGCTCCGCCGGTGAACACCACGCCGGATGCGAGGAGTTGGGCGGTGGTGTGGGCGTAGAAGAACTCCAGTGCCTCCACGTCGGCCATCGCGGTGGCGGCCAGGTCTCCGCTGCGCTTGCCGGCCACCCGGGCGGGAGCGCTGCGGGCGAGCCCGTCGAAGATCCGCACGCGCAGCTCGGCCAGGACCCGGTAGGCCAGGTCGTGCGAGAGGTCCATCTCGCGCCAGGTCATCAGGGCGCGTACGAGGACGAGGACGGCGAGTGCGGTGACCGTACCGGCCGAGGGGGCGCGGTCTTCGATGACGGCGGTGCCGACGGTGTGTGCGGCCAGCGTCAACAGCATGACCAGCGAGCCCTGTTCGATGAGGGCGGCGGCGCAGGTGCGGGTCATCATGGCCCGGTGCCCGGCGAGGGCGGGCAGCAGGGCGCGCAGTGAGCCGCGCGCGGGCACGGCGGACGCGTCGGCCGTGGTGATGTGGTCGGTGGTGCTGGTGCTCATGCGGCGAGCCCTTCTTCATGAGTGCGGCCCGCGTTGACGAGCTCGGCGTAGACGCCTCCTGCTTCGACGAGGGCGGCGTGTTCGCCGACGGCGTCCACGCGTCCGCCGTCCAGTACCACGATGCGGTCGGCGTGCCGGACGGCGGCGAGCCGGTGGGCGACCACCAGGACGGTCCGGCAGCCCGCGGCGGCGAGCAACTCCCGGACGATGTCGGCCTCGCGGCGTTCGTCGACCGCGCTGGTGGCCTCGTCGAGGACGAGTACCGGAGCATCGGCGAGCAGGGCACGCGCGAGGGCCAGCCGCTGCCGCTGACCGCCGGACAGGGTGGCGCCGCGTTCGCCCAGGACGGTGGCATAGCCGTCGGGGAAGGCGGCGATCTCGTCGTGGATACCGGCGGTGCGTGCCGCCCGTATGAGTTCGTCGTCCGTGGCGACCGGCTGTGCCAGGCGCAGGTTGTCGGCGATGGTGGCATGGAAGAGGTACGTCTCCTGGGAGACGACGGCGATGCCGTGGCGCAGCGAGTCGAGTGCGTACTCGGCCACGTCGCGGCCGCCGACGCTGATCCGGCCCTGCTGCGGGTCGCGATGGCGCAGGAGCAGGGCGAGCAGTGTGGACTTGCCGGCGCCCGACGGGCCGACGATGGCCGTGGTGCGCCCTGCCTCGGCGGTGAAGGTGATCCCGCTGAGAGCGGGGGCCTTAGCGCCGTCGTAACCGAACTCGACGTTTTCGAAGCGCAGTTCGGGCGCGGTCGGCCAGTGTGCCTGCGCTGTTCCCGTGTCGGGGACCGCCGGTTCGGCGGTGCGCAGCGCCGCGAGCCCGTCCGCGGCCGACACGCCCAAGTACCCGGCGTGCCACTCACGGGACAGGTCACGGACGGGCCGGAAGCACTCGGAGGCCAGGAGCAGCACCAGATAGGTGGCCGTCGCCGTGGTGGATCCGGTGACGGCCGACAAGGAGCCGAGCAGCGCGGCGGCCACGACGCCGCCCTGGATGGCCAGATCCGTCAGGCCGGTGTCGACGAGCGACACGCGGAGCTTGGCGACGGTCGCCCGGTGCAGCGCCGCCGAACGCTCCTGAAGCCGCTCCCGGGCGCGTCCGACGGCGCCCGCGGCTCGCAGTGCGGGCATGCCCTGCAGGGCCTCCAGGTAGTCGGCGCCCAAGCCTTCGTAGGTGTCCCAGTGTTCCTTGCCGCGCTTGGCGAGGAGCCGGTCCCAGGCGCGCGGCCCGACCAGAGCGAGGAGCAGGGCGGGGACGAGACCGAGGAGCGAACGGGGTTCGATGGCGGCCATGGCGGCGAGCAGCAGGGGCGGAACGGCGAGCGTGATGAGGAGCTGGGGCAGGTAGCGGGAGACGTAGGCGTCGACGCCCTCGACCCCGTCGACCAGCGTGGTGCGGACGGCCCCGGCGCGGGCGGTGGTGAGATGCGGGGGGCCGAGCCGTCCGAGGTGGGTGAGGAGTTCGTCCCTCAGGCGCACCCTGACCTGTGCCCCGGCGCGGGTGGCGGTACGGCGCTGCCGGTTGCCGGCCACGGCCCGGGCGGCGACGACGCCGAGCACGGCACCCAGGAGCAGGGGAAGCCGATCCGTCCCGCCCCGGGCCAGGTCGGCGAGGGCGACGGCGAGCAGCACGGCCTGCGCGAGGTGGGTGAGGGTGACGGCCCCCTGCAGGAGGGTGGCCGCGAGCAGGGGGCGCCGGGCGTGCCGTGCGGCGCGGCGCAGCTCGGGGTGAACGATCACGGGGTCCTCTTCTGGGGGTGGGTGGTGCTTAGGGCCCGTCTTCCAGGTCTTCGTGGATCTGCCCGCGCCCGCCGCGGAGCGGCTGATGGATGCAGTTGGTGCGTGCTGTCGGCGTGCCGGGCGCAGTGCTGTTCACTCGATGGCCCAGGCGTACGGGGGGCTTCGGCTGGTGCGGCGAGAGTGCGTGCCAGGCGTCGCGGGCCCGCCAGGATCGGGGAGACACCCCCTAGGGCCAGGCCGTGGACGATCCAGTCCTTGCCCGGCGCGGCGCCGAGCGCGGCGCCCAGGTCGGCCTGCTGCCAGGAGCCGACGGGACGGGCCGCGAGACCCTGTCGTACGGCGGCTGTCTGGGCCAGGTGGACGGCGAATCCCGCGTGTAGGTGTGCCCGGCGGATGAGCGGGGCGTCGGCGTCCGTGGGGCAGCCGTACCCCAGCAGGACGGCGCCGGCCTCCGCGATCCATGCCTGGCCCGCGGCCCAGGCGGCGAGCGTCGGCCGGGCCTCCCCCGCGGCGAGGCGCCGCAGTGTGCCGTCCGGGGCCAACTCGGCGAGTCCGGGCTGCGGTTCACCGAGGGCCACGCACCAGGAGAGCTCACCGGCGCTCGCGTCGACGGCGGTGGCGAGCACCGCTGCCAGGACGTCCCGGGGCGGGGCGCCGCGCAGCGGTGGCGGGGCGCTACGCCGGGCCAGCAGTTCGCAGGGCGTGGGTCCGTCCACGAACCGGCTCGCTTCTTCGGAGGCAGCCACCTGACCGGCTCGGCGGTGCACGCTCTCGAGCGGGTCCAAGTGCACTGTGGCCAGGGGGTCTTCGGTGGACCCGGCCAAGCGGAGTACGGGCTCGGAGAGGCCCAGCGCCCGCCCGGCGAGCGACAGCGCCGCGGCAGCGTGTCCGGTGTCCAGAAGGATCAGCGGCCAGGCGCGGTGGCCGTAGTGGGAGACCGTGCGCTGCGGGGTTACGGAGAGTTCGACGGTCAGTCCCGGTGACGCGTCATCGGGTACGGGGCCGAGACGGTGCACCCGGTGGGCCAGCGGATCGTAGCCGTAGCGCCCGGGCGGCAGCGAGCAGTGAGTCGCCACGAGGAGCTGGGCGTCCACCGGGTGCAGCGCACCTGCGGACGGGGCGGGCCGCAGTCGTCCGGCACCGTCCGATGCCGCAAGCGAGAGGCGGAGCAGTCGGTCCAGGTCCAGCTCCGCGGGTCCGGGCTCCGGCAGGCGGCACGCCTTGCCCGGCCACGCCCTGACAGCGGGCCCGGCGGGCGTGTCCGGGCCGGGCCGTTCGGCGGAACGGGCGCGGGCGAGAGCGGTGACGAGATCCACGGGGCGGCCCTCACATGTGGGGCGGAGGAGCCAGCGTGAAGTCCTCCGGACCGGTCGGTGCGGTCGTACGCCAGCCACGCTCGAGGGCGGCCTCGGCGAGGCGCGGGCAACCGAAGTACCCGAAGGCGGCGGGGGCGTTGGGGATGAGTCCGGAGACGAGGACCCGGGCGACGCGCAGCGGGGTTTCGGCGACGTCCTCGGTTGTGACGTCGAAGGTCATGACGCGGTGGCCGCCGTCGTCGAGGGCGCGCTGAAGCCGGTCCCGGCTGCCGGGCCCGACCTCCTCGATGGACACGACCCCGTGCGCCGGTGCGGTGAAACGCCGTGCCTCGGAGGCCATCCGCTCGTCCAGCCACACCTGTACGTGTGCGCCCAAGTCCCGTACGCGGGCGAAGTGTTCGCCGCAGGCGTCGAGGTAGCGGCCGTCCTCGCGGTGGTCGAGGTAGAGCCCGCGGGCGAGCAGCCCGGCCTCGACGGCCTGGAACACCCAGCCTTCGGGGTCGGTGAGGCCCTGGGTGAACACCCAGGTGTGGACGGCTTCGAGCACGGCCTTGCGGGCGGCCTCGGCCGGGTCGTACTTGCAGGCGAACCCGGCGGCGTAGAGGCCGAGCCGGGGGTCGTGGACGAGTGCGGCCATGCAGGGGGCGAACTCCGACGGCATCTCGGCGAGCCATACGTCGAGTGCGGATCCGGCGAGGTCGTCGGTCAGGCCGGGCACGCTGGCCGGGTCGATGCCACGGGTGGGGCCGTCGAGGTGCCACCACAGTTCCAGCGCGTCCCGCTCGACGATCTCAAGGAGGCCGCGCTCGACGGCGTCGTCGAATCCTTGCCCGGTGGCGATCCCCGCGTAGTTGAGGTGGTGGGTGCGGGGCAGCGAACGCAGCTCGCCCTGGCGCCAGTTGAGGTGGGTGAGCGCGACGGGCGCCCACACTTCCGTCGTGCCCCCGCCGGGCAGCCGTTCCTGCCCGCGTGTCCACAGCGAGGGCGTGTCGGGGGTGAGGGGGCGGTAGGGGAACTGTGCGCGGCTGTACTGCCAGTCGGCGTACGCGGGAAGCTCGTCCGGCCCGTACAGTCGCAGCCCCTTCTCGGCCAGCTCGGCGGCCGTTGCGCGCAGCGGCGCGTCGGGGTGGCCGGGTGGCGGTACGCGGTTGCCGCAGTACCGTTCGATTCCCTCGGCGATGGCGGCTATTCGGGCGCCCTCGGGGTCGCCGAAAGTGGTGCCGAGCGACACGCGGTCCGCGGGCCATAGGCCGAGCTTGCGCGCGTCGGCGATCTCGGCGGTGAGCGCGGTGTAGCGGGGCGGAGCGCCCGCGGGGTGCTCGACGGGCTTGACCTTGCGGACGATGCCGCACACGGGGTCGACAAGAGCTTCCAGCGGCAGCGCCGTCATCGCAGGATCTCCTCTGCGGGATCGGTGGGCGTGGGACGGGTACGGAGCACGGGCAGCCGCAGAGCCACCCGCCCGGCGTCGGCCGTGCGCCGGGAGGCGAGCAGGCGGGTGGCGGTGACCGGGTCGTCGCCGGAGTGGGGGTTGCGGGCGTGGGCCGGGAAGTGGTGCCCGGCGATCTCCAGGCGGAGCCGGGTGCCGACGGGCAGCCGCCGTGCGAGCCGCCCGAGCGCCACGCTGAACTCGGCGGCCCCGCCAGGAGGGTCCGCACGCCGCACGACGCCGACGGCCAGCCGCTCGGCCGTGCCTTCCGGGGTGACCGCGACGAGTCTGACGAACCAGTCGGCGGACGGGGTGTCGGCGGTGGCCCGCAGGCGCACCTCGGCGGCTCCGACGACATCCAGCGGGCGTGGCAGCGGCGCGGAGACGAGCAGGCAGCGGTCGGGCGTGCCGACGGTGGGAACGGTCAACTCCCCCGAGGACACGGGGCGTTCGGGGTCAGCGGCGAAGGAGGCGCCGTGCAGTAGTCGTACGTCCGGACTGTACGGCTCGCCCTCGGTGCCGGCGGACACCCACAGCGGGCTGCCGCCAAGGCCGACCGCACCGCGGCGCCCGTGTCCGACGTTCCCGGCGAGGGCGAGGCGGGCCCAGCGGGCGTAGAGCTCGCCGAGGCTTACCCGGTGGGCGGGCCCGGCGTCAGGGCCGGGCTCGGCGACCAGGCCGTGCCCCCACGGACCCATCAGCAGGCGCGCCGAGGGCCCGCCCCAGCGGTTCCACAGCGTGATGGTGTCCTCGGCGAAGTGGTCGTGGTGGCCGCCCACTGCGAGAAGGGGCATCCCGGCGCGCTCCGCCCGCATCACGAGCCGGCCGCAGTCGTGGTTCCGCCACAGACCCGGCCAGGAGGGCAGGCTCTGGCGCAGTCGCGCGGGGAGGTCGCTCACCGGCAGGTGGGCGAGCAGTCCGGGGTCGGCGTCGAGGGCCTTGGGCAGGGCCTCCAAGTCGGAGTCCCGCCGGTCGCCGTGGGCCGCCCACCACCCGGCGCGTGCCAACAGCCGTTCCACACCTGAGGGTTCGCGAGCGGTCTCGACGGCGCCCAGAGCGGGCACGGCTGCGATGACGGCGTCGGGGCGGTCGCCCTCGGGTACGTCGAGCGCGAGGGCGAGCGCGCAGTGCGCGGCGTAGGAGGCGCCTGCTGCCACCAACCGCCCGTCGCTCCAGGGTTGTTGGCGGATCCAGCGGGCGGTTGTCGCTCCGTCGGCGGCCTCGTTCTCGTACGGGTGCCACTCCCCTGCCGAGGCGTGGCGGCCTCGTACATCCTGGGCCAGTGCGGCGAATCCGCGCCGGGCCCAGCCGCGCAGCTCGGCGTGGTGGCGTCGCCGGTCGTAGGGCGTACGGATGAGGACGGCGGGGAAGGGGCCGTCGTCGTCCGGGAGGTGGACGTCGGTGGCAAGGCCCCCGACGGCGACGGTGAGCGGGGTCATCCGGCCCTCTCGGGCATGGGGGCGACGTCGGGGACGGGCAGCACGGGGTGCTCGGTGACGGTCAGCGTGCGCAGGTCGACACGGCGGAGTCGGCGTCGGGTGGGCAGCCGGCCGGTTTCGGGGGTGCCGGTGGCCCACCGGGTGAGGTCGTCGGTGAGCAGGGCGGCAAGCAACCCTGCTGCCGGAGCTGTGAGTTGGACGGATGCGCCGGACGTACGAGGGCCGCTCCAGTAGGCGTCCAGTTCGTGGTGCGCGGGCGTGGCGGCGAGCCGGCGGGAACGGATGTGAGCGGAGATGACGTCACCGGCTGCGGCCGCGAGGGGTTCCAGGTAGGCCTGCCAGCCCTCGCGGTGGCAGCGCAGCCAGGCGATACCGCGCTCGGGGAGCCGGTCGGCGGCGTCCCACAGCCCTTCGGGCACGGGCCCGTCGAGGCACCAGACCACGGCGGCGGGCTCTCCGCCGGCCGCTTCGTCGGGCCCTGCCGACCGCGGCTCGGCACCCGCGGCCCGCAGGTACGCGGCCAGCGGCCCGGTCAGCACGGGGTCGCCCACGAGCCGGACGTCCCGGCGCCCTGCGGGCCATGCGGCGCGCTGCGGACCGTCCGCCAGGTATCCGGCGCCTTCGAAGGCCCCGACGAGGCGGTCGAGTTCGGCGTCCGGTTCGCCCGTCACCGTACCGGCGAGCCGGGCAAGCAGGGCGTCCTGGTCCGTGTCGCCTGTCCGCACGCTGAGGAACTCCCCGTCGGCCGTGCGGACGGCGAGACCCCGACCGGGCACGGTGACGACCTCCACACCAGGTGCGAGCCGGCTTCGGGACACGTCTGTTCTCCTGTCGGGATGGGCCTTGGGGGAGTCGGATGGGCCTGGAGGAGCGTGTGGGCCCGCCCCGAAGGGGACGGGGCGGGCCCACGATCAAGGCGTCAGCCCTTGATCACTCCTCGGTGTCGTCGAAGGGGTTCTCGACGAGCGCGTTGGAGTGGGAAGCCGAGTCGTGAGCCAGCTGGCCCGGGTCGGCGATCGGCGCGAAGACCTGCTCGTTCTCCATGAACTCTCCTTATTCGCACGGGAGTTGCGGCGTTCGGGTGAGCACCGCAGGAGAGAACTTAATGAATATGATTATCATTTACTAGACTGGGAGAGGGTGATCTGGGTAACACACCGGCCAGCCGCCCTCAGGGTCCTCACCGACCCGGCCCGCAACCTGGAGCACGTCCGCGAGGAGCCCGCGCGTGACGACCTCCTTCGGCGCCCCGTCGGCCACCACGCGGCCGTCTCGCAGCGCGACGATCCGCTCGGCGAAGCGGGCGGCGTGCGCCAGGTCGTGCAGCACCATCACGACCGTGAGACCGCGCTCCTCGCGCAGCCGCACCACGGTCTGCAGCACGTCGAGCTGGTGATGCAGGTCCAGATAGGTGGTCGGCTCGTCGAGCAGCAGGACGCGGGTGTCCTGGGCGAGCGCCATCGCGAGCCGGACCCGCTGCCGCTCGCCCCCGGACAGCACGTCGACATCACGCTCGGCCCACTCCTCCACACCGACATCGCGCAGTGCGCGCTGCACGGCGGGGTCGTCGCCCTCGCGCAGCATGCCGAGCGGGCCGCGGGCCGCGTACCGCCCCTGCCGCACGAGCTGGCGGACGGTCATACCGGGGACGGACGGGGCGGATTGGTGCAGCAGCGCGACGCGCCGTGCGGTGGCGCGCCGGGAGATCCGGGCCAAGTCGTCCCCGCCGAGCAGTACGCGTCCCTCATCCGGACGCAGCAGCCCGGCGGCCAGCCGCAGCAGGGTCGACTTGCCACAGCCGTTGAGCCCGATGAGGGCGGTCAGCTCGCCCGGTTCGACGGTCATGTCGACGCCGCGCAACACGGGTTGGCCGGGGTAGCCGAAGTGGACCCCTTCGACGCGTACCCCCACGGATTCGGTCATGTTCTGTCCTTCGTCGACATCAGAACGTACGGCTCGGCGCGCGGCGCACCACGATCAGGAGCAGCGCGGCCCCGAGGCACGTGGTGAGCGCCCCGACCGGCAGCGTGAGTCGCCCGGTCTCCAGCACGTCCGCAAGCAGCCGCGACACCAGCTGCGCCGCCGCGTCCGCCCCGCACACCACGGCGGCCCCCACGAGAGCGGCACCGGGCAGCGCCACCCGCAGGTCTGCGCCGAACACGGCCACGGCGACGTGCGGCACGAGCAGCCCGACGAAACCGAGCGCCCCCACGGCGGCCACCGCACCGGCCGTCAGCGCCACCGCGCACAGCAGGGCAAGGCTCCGGGCCCGTGCGGTGAACAGGCCGGCCGAGGCGGCCAGTTCGTCGCCGCAGCGCAACAGGGTCAGCGGCCCGGCGAGGAGCCACGCCGCGGCTCCCCAGGTCAGTGCCCACGGCCACAGCAGGTGCCAGTGCTGCCACACCCGGCCCTCCGTGGTGCCGACGAGCCACTGGACGACGCTGCCAAGTTCGCCCGGGGCGACAAGGAGCACCATGGCGGTGAGCCCGCCGAGCACCGCCGAGACGAGCACCCCGTGCACGGCGATCTGCGCCGGGTCGCCCCGGCCCCGTCCGGCGAGCAGCCACAGCAGTGCGGCTCCGGTGCAGCCGCCCACGCACGCGGCGACGACCACGGCGAGGGGTGATTCCCACCCCGCGAGGCCGAGGCCGGTCGCGGCGACGGCTCCGAGCACCGCTCCCGGCGTCACGCCCGTGACCTCGGGCCCGGCGAGGGGGTTGCGCAGGGCGGACTGCAGGACCAGGCCCGCGACGCCCAGGCACGCTCCCGCGCCGAGGGCCACAAGGAGCCGCGGAAACCTGAGTTGGAACAGGATGTGCCGTTCCGTCGCGTCGCCGCCCCCGTCGAGGACGTCCCGGACCACGGCCGGGGACATGCCCGTCCCCGCCAGCAGTTCCGCGCAGGCGCATACGACGACGAGCGCGGCGAGCGCCGCGATGCGCCCCTTCACCGTGTCTCCTCCACTCCGGACGGCATCTTGGGGCCGGCCGCATCGCAGCCCGTCTCCCGCACGGCGTCCGAACCCTCGGCCCGGCGTCGGCGCCCGCCTGCCGGCATCCGACGGCCCGTCCGGAGCAGGGCGACCCCGGCGGGCACGCCGAGCAGGGCCGTCCAGGCGCCGACCGGTGTCTCGACCGGCGCGAGCGCCAGCCGGGCCGGGACGTCGGCGGCGGCCACCACAACCGCGCCCCACGCCGCCGACCAGGGCAGCCACCGCACGGCGTCCGCCGCGGGGTTGAGCTTCCGCGCCAGGTGCGGGGCCAGGAACCCGACCCACGCCACCGGCCCGCATACGGCCGTCACGGGGGCGATCAGCACGACGGCGATGGCCAGCGCGGCGAACCGGGCCCGCTGTGCGCGCACCCCCAGCGCCTCGGCGTCCTCGTCCCCCAGCCGCAGCACCGAGAGCACCGGCGCGCACAGCACGAGCCCGGGCACCGCGACGAGCAGCCAGGGCCACAGGCCGGTGACGTCGTCCCAGGTTCGGGCGGAGAGCGAGCCGAGCAGGTAGCGGTAGATCAGCTGGAGGTCGAGCTGGTCGGCCATCACCATGAGCACGAGCAGCGCGGCCTGCAGCGCGGCGGCGACAGCGGCCCCGGTGAGCAGCACGGCGGACGGGCTGCGTCCAAGACCGGCGGCGAGCAGCGTGAGTCCGCCACCGAACACGGCCCCGCCCATGGCAAGCAGCGGCTGGACGGCGGCGGGCAGGGACACCGCGAGCACCAGCGGCGCGGCGACCCCGAGCGCGGCCCCCGAGGAGACCCCGAGCATCTCTGGAACGGCCAGAGGGTTGCGCAGCGCCTCCTGCAGCACGAGCCCGGCGGCCCCCAGGCAGGCCCCGGCAACCAGCGCCAACACCAGGCGGGGAACGCGGAGTTCGGTGACGACGACCCCGGCGAGCGTGGTGTCCGCGTCCCCCAGCGCGCCGGCCAGCTGATGCGGCGGCACATAGGGCGTGCCCAGGCTCAGGGCACAGCCGGAGGCGACGGCCAGCAGGGCAACCAGGGCGAGAAGCTGCCATGGCCGTGGCGGTCTCGGCACCGGCCGAGGCCCGCGCGAGGTCGTGTCACCCGCCGCGTACCGCGCCGCAGTGGGTGCGCTCACCGCAGCGCGGCCGTGGCCTCGTCGAGAACGATTCCCAGCGAGCGGGTGCCACGTCCCTTGGCCCACACCTCGGAGTTGACCTCGTGAACGTCCCCGTTCTTCACGGCCGGGATCTTCCCCCACAGCGGGTTCTTGGCGAGTTTCTTCGACAGCTTGCCGTCCGTCTCGCCGAAGCTCAGCGTCTCGACGAACATCACGTCGACGTCGCGCGCCAGGATCTCTTCGAGGCTGTAACTCCCTTCCACGCCCCGCGACTTCCACGGGTACTGGGCCAGCTTCGGGAACAGACTGGCGGCCACGTCCCCCTCCGGAGTGGCGACGCCGAAGTTCTCGTCGCTGCCGAAGATGATGAGGGCGGTCTTGTCGCTCCTGGCCCGCTCGGCCTTCGCGAGCTTGTTACGGAAGGTCTTCTCCGCCTTCTCCCCCTCGGCGGTACGGCCCGTGAGCGCGGCGACATTGCGCAGGTAACCCACACTGTCCTGCCACGTTTCGGGCTGCATGGGCCAGAACGTGGTCGCTCCCTTCAGCGCCGGGGCGAGCTTGCCGTGGGTGTCCTCCAGACCGATCACGAGATCGGGCTTGTGGGACAGGATCGCCTCCACCTCGGGAGCGATGAAACCGCCGGGAATCACGTCGACCCGCTTCGCCTTCTCCTCGCCCAGGAAGTCAGGATGGGCGAGGAGTGTGCTGTTCGTGGCCGTGGGGACGATGCCCAGCTCGGTCAGGATGTCGTCGCACAGCGCGAACAGGCAGACGACCCGCTCCGGCTTCTTCTTCAGGGAGACCTTGACGCCGTTCTCGTCCGTCAACTCCCGTGTGGCCTTGATGGGTTCGACGGTGACGTCCGTCTTCGGCCCGGCCGCGGCACCGCTCTGCTCACTCGCAGGTTCGGTGGACCCGCCACATCCGGCCAGGACCGACCCAACTACCGCTGCGGCTATGCAGCTTCGGACGAATCTCGACGGTGAGCGCAGCATCGATGCCCTCGCTTCTTCCTTGGATGCTCCCTGGACCCCCCGAACATACATGATAATCGTTTTCATCAAACCCCTCTTGCCGATGGAGGCACCGATGACCACCGGTCCACTGCTGCTCATCTCCGACCACGTGGGGGGATACGTCCATGTGCTGACCGTGCCGGACGGCACCGAGACGGGCCGCCTCACGGGCCGCCACCTCTCCGAGCACGCCGGGTTCCTGGCGCTGCCGGGCGGGCGTACCGCCTGCGTCGACGACCGCAGGGGCGAACTGCTGGTGCTCGACCCGTTCGGCCACGAGCTGGTGGAAGCCGCGATTCCGGTCGCCGTACCGGCCGAGCACCTCGCCGTCGACCCGTCCGGCCGATGGGCGGCCATCACGACGGGCCTGGGCAAGAACGGCGAACCATGGTCGGATCTGCTGACGGTCGTCGACCTCACCACGGGAGACACGGCCCGGGTGCGCACGCGCGTGGGCGAGCCCGGCGTGACCGTACTGGGCGACGGAGACCCTCTCGTCGTCCTGCGCCACAGGGAACCCGGCGCCCTGGCCGTCCACCGGTTCGCCGACCTGCTCGGCGCGCCGCCCGGCTGCCCTCCGGCAACGGCCCACGCACACCTCCCACTGCCGGACGACGGGCACGGAGACGCCCAATCCCCGCTCCACGGCCAGGTGTTCGCGGCTACCGGCGAGGGGGTGCACCGGGCACACCGTCAGGGCGACGCACTCGTCGCGAAGCCGGTGATCCCGTGGGGTTCGCCCGCCAGGGGCTGGTATCTGCGCCTCGATCCGCGGCGGCGGACACTGTGGTCGACGCTACGGGGCGGCCCGGCGGACCCGCTGCGGTGGCCGGAGTGGACGAACCAGGCGTGGTGCCACGATCTGGACGCCGACCGTACAACCCTGACAGAGCTCGGCCCGGGGCTGGTCTTCCGGTTGGCCCTCGCCAAGGGCCATACCGCGTTCACCCGCATCCACCCGGACGGCGACGAACTGATCCTGCTTCACGCCGACGACAAGCCCGCCCACCGCGTCCCGCTCCCGGCCATGGACGGCGCACCCCGCCGCGGCGGCACGCCTTGGGAGGGCGTCCAACGCCGCGCGGTGGCAGCCTCACCGGGCGCGGACTGGGTTGCCGTCACCCGCGGCGGCCACGGCGAAGTTCACCTCTTCGACGCCCGAACGGGCAGCGAGGCAACCCTTGTGAAGCTGGGCACACCCTTGCACCACGGCGGCCACGCGATACTGCGCACGCAGACCGACGGGGCCGAAGGTGACCCCGTAGGCCGGTAACCAGCGCGGCACCTCGGGCTCCAGCAGCAGCGGCACGGCCAACAGCCTGCCGCACCCAACTCTCCTGTCGGGCCAGGGGAGTTGGGTGTGCCTTCGGCGGTCGATGTGGTCCTGGACGGCCTCGGGGCGCGGCCCGCGCGGCAGCTGTATCCCACGGAGCGGCTGATCTGGACCTGATCCTGGTCGGCGCGTGGGTCCCGGTACTTGAATCAGTGACCCGGCGCTGTGCGACAACGATGACCACAAGGCGGCGAGTTCGGCGGCCTCGTACGGGTCGGTGGCGAACGGCTTCTCCTCCAGCAGGCGCGCCAGATCGGTGGAACCGGGCACCTGCCTCCGGCCCGCTCGTGCCGAGGCCGCTTCCTGATTCAGGACATGGCAGGGGGTTCAGGGACTGCGAGTTGGACGAGGTAGCCGACGAACTGGTGCCCGCCCTGTGCGGCGTTCCAGCCGTCGGCCGAGGTGACCGGCGTGAGGATGGCAGAGCCTTGCACCGGATAGAGCGTGCGGTCGTCTTCTGAAGGCGCGTAGCGACAGTGGACGGCGCTGATGCCCGTTACTTTGCCTGCCGTGACGGTGCACGGTTCAAGCTCTGTGGTGTGGTGTTCTTCGGCCGCATCGATGTCGGCGGCAGCCTCCGGGCCGAGCAGGTTGGTGAACCAGTCCGCGTCGGCTTACTTGACCGACCAGGACACCTCATCGCCCACGGAGAATGGCGTACCGCAGCACTGCATCTGCCAATCGTCCACCCACACCGTCATCTCCATGCGCTGGTTTCTACCACCCACCCGGCCTGACGCGCCTCGTCATTCTTCGGCCACGAACGCCCAGGAAGGGCCGTTCCCTCCTGAGTCACGGGCCCAGGGCTTACTGCGAGAGTCCCGGTCGCGGCCATCGCTGGGTGGCCGCGTGACGAGTGGACGAGTAGTCGGCGCTGTTTTGAATACTTCCATTGGTCATAGAATCGGCGCGTGACTGCTGATGATTCCGCTGATTCCGCGTTCGCGGTGCTGGGTGTGCTGGCTGATCCCGTGCGCCGTCGCCTCTATCGACACGTCGCCGCCGCCCCGGGTGAGGTAGGGCGCGATGCGGCGGCGGAAGCGGCCGGGGTTTCCCGGTCGCTGGCCGCCTTCCATCTGGACAAGCTGGTCGAGGCCGGACTCCTTGCCGTGTCCTACCGGCGGCTGTCCGGGCGCACCGGCCCCGGGGCGGGGCGGCCCGCGAAGGTGTACCGGCGCGCCGAGGGCGAGCACGCCGCGTCCGTCCCGCCCCGGTCCTACGATGCGGCCGGCCGGCTGCTCGCGGAGCTGGTGGAGAACGCCGGCTTGGACCAGGAGTTGCAGGCCGCGGCGAAGGCCGCGGGTGCGGCACATCCGGATGCGGCCGCCGGTGACCTGGTCGAGGTGCTGCGCGCCCGCGGCTACCAGCCCTTCTGGGACGGGGGGACGCTGCGGCTGCGCAACTGCCCCTTCCACGCGCTGGCCGAGGAGTTCCCTGCCCTGATCTGCGGGATGAATCTCGCGCTGCTCGAGGGCCTGACCCCCGAGCAGTGGTCCCCGGCGATGGACCCGTGCCCAGGCGGGTGTTGCGTGGCACTGTCTAAAAACAATAACCATTGACTATAGAAGCAGGGTCGGGCCATGCTTGGCCCATGACTGGCTTTCACCTTGCGCAGGTCAACATCGGCCGCACCGTCGCCCCGCTGTCCGGCCCCGAGTTGGCCGGCTTCGTCGCTCAACTGCCCGAGATCAACGCGCTTGCCGAGCGCAGCCCCGGGTTCGTCTGGCGCATGGTCGACGATGACGGCGAGGACGCGACCGGCTTCCGTCCCGACGAGAACGACGACCTTCTCCTGATCAACTGCTCGGTCTGGGAGTCGGTCGAAGCCCTGCGGAACTTCACGTATCACACTGATCACCTGCGCGTACTGAGCCGCCGCCGCGAGTGGTTCCAACGCATGGCCGAGGTACACCAGGCCCTGTGGTGGATCCCGGCTGGTCACCGCCCGAGCATCGCCGAGGCGATGGAACGGGTCGCGATGGTGCGCGAACACGGCCCCGGGCCAAGCGCGTTCACCTTCCGCGACCCCTACCCGGCACCAGCCGGGGCCGCGCAGGTCTAAGGCGCCGGGGAAAGCAGGGCCCGGGGGCGTTCCGCGGGGCACGTCGCGGCCGGGGCGTTCCCGCGGGGCGCGTCGCGGCCGGGGCGCTCCGCGAGGCACGTCGCCGCCGGGGCGTCTCCGCGGGGGGTATGTCGCGCCCGAGGCGGTCCCGGGGCAGGCACGGGAACGCCCCGGCCGCCGTGGCCCCAGGCCCCTCCCCCTCCTCTCTCCCCCCCACACAAGGGCGGGGCCCGTCCGTTGCACCGCGGCGTGCGGCGTGCGGGGAAACCCACTTCGGCCAGCCCTCGCACCTCACCTAAGCTGATCCGATGTCGCCTCTGCCGCTCTCCGTGCTCGAAGTCGCCGTCGTCCAGGCCGACTTCACGCCCGCCGCCTCGCTGCGCAACTGCGAGACCGCCGCCAAGGAGCTCGACCGGCTCGGCTATCACCGCCTGTGGTTCGCCGAGCACCACCACTCCCCCGCCATCGGCGTCTTCCCGCCGCCCATCATGACGGCGCACACCGCGGCCGCCACCTCCCGCCTGCGCATCGGCTCCGGGGGCGTGCTCGCGCCCAACCACGCGCCCCTCACCGTGGCCGAACAGTTCACGACGCTCGCCGCCCTGCACCCCGGCCGGATCGACCTCGGCATCGGGCGCGGCCCCGGCACCTTCCACGAGGACACCGCCCGCGCCCTGCGCAGGGGCGCGGACCCGACCACGGACGAGGAGTACCAGCACGACGTCGAGGCGATCCTCCACCAGCTTCGCGAGTGCAGCCTCGGACCACTCCCGGAGCCCTGGCTGCTCGCCTCCAGCGAGGCCGGTGCCGCGCTTGCCGCACACCTCGGCCTGCCGATCGCGGTCGCACACCACATCCGCCCCCAGAACACGATGCGCGTGCTCGAGCGTTACCGGGAAAAGTTCCGGCCCTCCCCCTGGTGCGAGAAGCCCTACACGCTGGTCTGCGTGGAGACGGTGTGCGCGGACACCGAGGAGCGGGCGGACGAGCTCAAGCGCCCCATGGACATCATCAAGTCCCGTCTGCTCGCCGGGCAGGCGGAGGAGGCGTTCGTGAGCCCGGCCGCAGCCGCCGCCCACCGCTTCACTGCCGAGGAAGCAGAGCAGCTGGCCGCCTTCGGCGCCCACCAGGCGTACGGCACACCGGAGTCGGTGGCCTCCCGGCTCGCACAGCTCGCCGACGCCACCGCCGCCGACGAGCTGATGCTCGTCACTCCGGTGTACGAAGTCACGGACCGCATCCGGTCGTTCGAGCTGGTGCGCAAGGCGTTCACTCGCGGAAGCTGAACTGAGTCGGAACCGATCGGCGCACGCGGCGCCGCCCAGCTTCCGGGTTCAGCGATCAACCCGCCGGATGCGCCGCGCACTCACCCAGCACGCACCGACCATGCGCCGCGCGTGTCTGCTCGGTCCCGGCGTGCACCGTGGACAAGACGTCGCGACGGTCACCGTGCCCGGCCGGTCGCGCGGTGACACCGGGTACGAGCGTGGTGTGGTCGTCGAGCGCGGTGAAACCGCGGACGGGGTTCCGCTGCCATCGACGGGTCGACGGACCATACTGGTCGAGCCCCGATCGCCCACAGAACGATTCCATGACCAAGAACAGCACCTCCTCGACCATTGCCCCCGACACCGCGTGGCTGGGGCGCGGGCGCCACCTCGGGCCCGAGCCCGAGCAGGACGTCCGACGCAACCTGATCGCCCTCAAGGCGGCCGGGGTGCTCGACGACTTCCTGGACCTCGACCCCGTCGAGGCGGCCCGCTCCACCGTCCTGTACCCCCGGGGCGCGTCCGCCGACCCCGGCCCGTCGGCCCGCCGCCTCTTCGAGGCGCGCTGGCGCGTGGCCGACGACGTCACGGTGCGCGCACAGCTGACCACGTACGACCCCGAGGCCCGCCGCAAGCAAGGCGCGGGGGTCACCTGGATCCTCGCCGCCGAGGCGGAGCGGACGTGGGATGTGCACTGGCCCTCGCCCGCCACCATGTTCTGGCCCGACAGCGACCGGGTCGCCTGGGACCAGGACACGGTGCCGGGCGTGCGCCTCCGGTCGACGAACCACCTGCCGAAGGACGACGACGAGTTGCGCCACCGGCTGCGGGACTGCGCCCGCAACAGCTGGTTCATCCATGTCGTGGTGCACGAGGCGATGACGCCGGACGCGAAGGGGCAGCAGCCTGTCCTGGCGTTCCTGCCGCCGAGCCTGCGGCACCGGGTGGTCGAGCACCGGGGCACGCCGGAGCAGGCACAGATCGCCGACTTCGCGATGAAGCGGGAGCTGAGCGTGCGGATGCCACGCGGCGGCGCCGTCGTCCTGCCCACGGCCCCGCAGGACCCGGGATACGACGCGGAGCGTTTCACGGTGCGCAATGTCTTCCTGGACGGCTCGGAACCGACCGAACTCCTCGACAAGATCAAGGAGTTCGCCGCACTGGCACGGCCGCTGACGGCCGACGCCGAGCGGGCCCTGACGCGGCTGCGCCAAGGCTGGCACCTGCTCACCCCGGACGAAGAGCTGGTCCACGCCAAGGGCATGGTCACCCAGTACGCCGAAGCGCTCGATGCCATGACGAACTCCCGTGACCTGTACCAGGAGGCGGCCGAGGCGGCCCTGGCCGCGCTGGCCGAGGCGACCGGTGGCAACGGTGTGCCCCGGCCGCCCGCGCAGCGGCCGGGCAAGCCGGACGGTTCGCCCCTGAGCGCCCTCACGAAGGCATTCGGCCGCTTCCGGGACCCGAACAAGTAGGACGCGCCGACGTCATTCCCCCCTCATTCCTGCTCATTCCTCCTCGTTCCTCCTCAAAGCGGGCGAGGTCGCTGCCCTGGTCGGCCCCGGCACCGGCCCCGTGGGGAGGCACGGTTCGGCGGCGGGCGTCCAGCGCTGCGCGCCGGTCTCACGAACCTCAAGCACGCAGGACATCTCGCTGAGCACCACGACGCCCCCGATCGTGCCGCCGATTCCTGCTTCACAGCCGACTGCCCGCCCGGCGTACGCCAGCAGATGGCAGGGCAGCGCCGGGGTGTGTGACCTGGGCGCCTTCGCGTGCTGTCCGGTCACCCCTGGGGAGGACCTGTCCGGTGGGTGAGGGTGCATCCAGGTCCGATCCGCCGCTCTCCGCGGAGGACATTTGCGCACGTCACGTGGTTGCTAGTGACCGGACGACGCAAGCAAGAGCGCCTATCCGGACGCGCCATGCACTTTGAGTCGCCTGACGAACACTGCGCGTAACCAAAGAGGGCAGTGGCGAACCTCTCCTCGTCCCACACCCGGTGGGTCCGCAGGGGCCACCCGCCCCAGCTTCTTGACCACGCAGGAGGAACGCATGACGACTCGCCACAGGCGCCACACCAGGCTGGCCCGTCTGACCGCGATGGCGGCAGCGGCGGTGGCCGCCGCGATGCTGCCGCTGAGCGCCGGAACCGCGCACGCCGCCGCACTGCCTCCCGGCGTGATCCAGCTCCACGACGGTGAGCCTTGCCCGCCGGCCACCCTGTGCCTGTACCGCGACTACGGCAACCAAGGCCCCGCGTACGGCATCGGCGCCGGCTACGACGTCAACCTCAATGACCTGCCGATGGGAGGCGGCAACGGCTACACCGCAGCCAACAATGTCTCCTCCTGGGTGAACAACACCGAGAGCCCGGCGCTCCTCATCGACGACGACGGCCAAACCGTCCGCCCGCTCCACCCGCACCAGTGGCTCCAGGAACCTCCGCCGTACAACGACTCGGTGGACCTGGTCGTATGGCCGTCGTAGCAGGGTCGGCGTCCTCCCACCAGTGATCAGCTGAGTCGGCCTCCGGCCCACCCTCGCGTACGCCGTCAGTTCCGCGTGACGGCGTACGCGACGGAATCGGCCCAGGCGGTCGGCTGGACGGGACCGGACCGCGCCCTGCCCCTTACAACTCCCTGGCACCGCCCGGGCCGTAGTGGACGAGGTTGACGGTCAGGGCCGCCACCACGGTCACGAAGAACACGGACCAGAAGGTGAAGTCGTAGTCACGCACCCGTACATGGGCGTATAGGGCACCGACGAAGTACAGCACCAAGCCGATGGCGGCGAGCGTGCCGATGAGCGGCACGGCGATACCCGCAAGGAGTCCCAGCGCGCCCGTCACCAGCAGCGTGCCCAGGACGGGCGTCCAGGACCCGGGCACGCCCAGCTTCTGCGCCTGGGCCTTGGGGGTTGCGTGGCCGATCAGACCGAGTACGCCGGCCAAGGCGCACAGGGACGCGGCGATCAGGGTGACCGTGAGGTGGAGAGCAAACACGGGACATCTCCGTTTCCGTGAGAACGTGCTGGTTGTTCGCCCCACGGACGAGACGGTGCACCGGAGCGTGACGCGGTCCCGCATGGTCTGCGTCACATCGCGACGCCCGCCAGCTTCTTGGGGTTGCTGACCATGTGGATCGTCTCGACCGCCCCGTCCACCAGATGCAGGGTGCCCGCCAGGACCGGAGTGTTTCCGGCGAGGACGACGATCCCGGGGGCGCCGTTGACCGGGACCACACGCGCGGCCGAGCCGTCCGGCCTGCGCCGGAAGAGGACAGCGACCGCGCGGGCCACGCGCTCGGCGCCGTGGATCGGCTTGCGGGGCGCGCCGGTGAGGCCGCCGCCGTCGCTCACCATCGTCACGTCCGGCGCAAGGACCTCCATCAGGGCCCGCACATCGCCGCCGGCGCAGGCGGCGAGGAACCGTTCGGTGGCCCGCTGCCGGGTGGCCTGGTCGGTGTCGTAGCGGCGTCGGCGCGCCTCGACCGCCTTCTTCGCCCGGTGCGCGATCTGACGTACCGCCACATCGGTGCGCCCGACGCAGCGCGCGGTCTCGGCATGGCTGTAGCCGAAGACCTCGCCGAGCACGAACACCGCGCGCTCGACCGGGGACAGGCGCTCCAGGACGACGAGCATCGCGGTCGAGACCGAGTCGGCGAGCAGCACGTTCTCGGCGATGTCCGGGCCGGTCAGCAACGGCTCGGGCAGCCAGGGACCCACGTATGTCTCCCGCCGCACACGCGCGCTGCGCAGCCGGTCGATCGCCAGCCGAGTGGTCACGCGTACGAGATAGCCCTCGGCGTCCGCGACGCCCGACACATCCTGGCGGCTCCAGCGCAGCCAGGCCTCCTGCACCACGTCCTCAGCGTCGGTGACGCTGCCGAGCACGCGGTAAGCCACGGCGTGCAGCAGCCCGCGGTGCTCGACGAACCGGCGCTCTGCTTCGGCGGTCCCGGACGGGCGCGGCCCCGCGTCACCGGACATCCGCTCCCCTCCATCTCCCACGCCGCGCCCGGGAATGGGCCCTGGTCACTTCAGCCCGCACGGCCCCACGATGGTCCGCCCTCCCGAAGCGCGTCCGGGTCCGGGGCGGAACAGTACAGCCACGAAGCGGAGGGCGTGGTGGCCTGCTGTCGTTGGGGGTTGGTATACGCGAAGTTGAGGACGGTGCGGCGTAGCCCTGGTCGGTTGAGTGGGGTGACGCGGTGGGCGGTGGTGTCGCTTCGCAACAGGTAGCCGTCGCCGGGGCGATGGTGATGTTGCTGTCCGGCGGCGGTGCCCAGGGCTCGGAGGTCAGTGGTGTGGGGCGTGTGTTCCAGCAACCCGCCGTCCTGTTCGTGGTCGGGGGCTTCGGTGAACAGCACCAGGGCGAGTGGGTAGTCATCCGTGTGAGCGCCGTGGGTGTCGCCCTGCTGGTGGAGGATGTTGATGACGTGGCGTTCCAGGAGGTCGTCGACCGGCACGGTGCGGAAGTCGGCCGTGTAGCTGAGCCAGGCGAGCAGGGTCTCATCGTGGTAGAGGTCCGGGATCATGTCGGATTCCTTGGCGATGACGTGGCCACCGAGGGTGGTCATGTGCCGCGGTGAGTCGTCCATGCACGTCATGGTGAAGTCCCGGCGTAAAGCCAGCTTCTCCAGGCGCCGCACTTCCCCGTCCACCTCTCTGAGCCCTCCAGGCGACAGCAGTGCGGGCAGCGACAGATAGCCATCGGCCGCGAAGCGCTCACGCAGGATGGGGTCGTACTCGGGTAAGAACAACACCGGCACGCACTACCCGGTACTCAGTGTCCTCAAGCCATCGGTACGGGCCATCGGTACGGGCCATTGGAACGACCCATCGGTACGGTGTTGGAGTCCCTCAAGGTGTTGGAGTCCCTCAAGACGAGCCCCAGTTGGCGGGGACGCTCATGTCGCTGAACTCGTTCGCGTCAGGCCCGCGTAGCGGTGTGCGACGCCGCCGGGCAGCAGGTATTCGGCGAGCAGGTTCCCGGCGCGGTGGGACGGCAATCCCATGTCGTGCAGGAGTTCGTCCGCGCAGTGGATGTCGTAGGGGCCGAAGTCGTAGCCGCCGGAGCCTGGCAGCACCTGCTCCTGCCAGGCCAGGCGGGCGTCGATGGCCTCCCGCATCTCCCGCTCGCTCGGGGCGGTGCGCAGCGTCGCGCGGAAATAGCTGTTCAGCCAGTGCGCGGTGAGTTCCATGCCCATGATGTTGTTGAAGACCTGCCGGAAACCGACGAACGCCAGCCGCTCGGCGCCGGGTGGCACGATGCCTCGGTAGAGCCGCAGGCGCCCGGCGGAATCGTGCACGCGCACGCTCGCATCCAGGAACGGGAAGACTCTGCGGTGGCCCGTGGCGAACACGATGACCTCGGCCGCCACTTCCTCGCCGGTCGCCAGTCGCAGCCCCTTGTCGGTATACGCCTCGACAGCGCTGACCTTGGGGGTGATCAGGCCGCGGCGGACGGCTCGCGCGTAGCCGCGTGGCATCACTCCCGCGTGGGCCAGGTGGAAGGGGAGCGGGTGAGCGGGCCGCAGCTGCCTCGGCAGCCGGTACAGGCCGGTGGAGATCAGCATGTCGCGGGTGATGAGCCACCACAGGGCTCGCTTGGCCCGCTCGTCGATGCGGTCGATCGGACGGACGCAGGCCGGATCGTGGTAGCGGGGCAGGAGCGCCTCACCGAGCCGGGTGAACAGGATCCACTTGTATCCGACCAGACCGAACAGGAGCCGCTCGGGGATCATCCAGTTCACCTTGCGCTGCACGAGGGTGGCCGAGATCGCCTCGCGTGCGGCGCGCGTGGTCAGGTCCAAGGCGGACTTGCCGCCGCCCACGACGACCACGCGTCGGCGGGCGAACGTCCCGGCCCTCACTTCGTTGGAGTGCAGCACGGTACCGCGGAACAATTCACGCCCGGGCAGCTCGGGCAGGTGGGCATGATGATGAGCTCCACTGGCGACAACGACGTAATCGAAGGTTTCGCGATGAACCTCCGCCGTCTTGTCTCCGGCAGGCCGGGAGTCGACCAACCAGCCGGAGGCGCCCGCCCGTCCGGGCCCCTCTTCCGGCCGGATGGAGATCACCTCGGTGCCGGGTCTGACGCGGTCGAGGACGCCGAAGGTCTTGGCGTACGTCTCCAGGTAGCGTTGCGTGTCCTCCGCGCCGGCGAAGTGCAGGCGGTTGGGCAGGTCCGCGAACTCGAAGAGGCGGAGCGCGGCCTGGCCGGCCAGCCCGTGGTAGCAGCCTTCCGCTGACCAGATCCCGCCGACCTGCTGGTACTTGTCGAAGACCGTGACGTCGAAGCCGTTCTCGAGCAGCACCTTGGCGGTGACGATTCCCCCAGGACCGGCCCCGATCACACACGCTCTCATCAGCCGCCACTCTCCTTGGGCGATCGGCGCATCCAGCCGACTCATCATCCCGGTTGCGGACCCTCATGCCCAGGCGACGACGTAAACCAAGAGGGCATCAGGCCACGCGGCCTGCGAGCCCTGGCCGCCACGGCGAGGCGATTGATCCCGCTGTCGACTCATGTCCTCACGTCGACTCACGCGACGTGCGCCGCCCCCGTACTCGCCGCCCCCGTACTCGCCACCGCCGTACTCGCCACCGCCGTACTCGCCACCGCCGTACTCGCCACCGCCGTTGGAGCCGTACGCGTCAGCTCGTCCAAGGCTGCCGCGATGGCAGGATGTTCGCGTCCGCCGCTGCGCGTGCACGTGAGGAGTTTCCGCCTTGGGCTGCCGGCGCACGGGACGCGGGTGACCGGGAGGTGCGGCGCGACATGCGCCAGGCGCGGTACAAGGGCTACGCCGAGGCCGTGGGCGACGAGGGTGGCGACGGCGTTCCACTCCATGGCGTTGTGCGCGATCTTCGGCGTGAACCCGGCCGAGCTGCACGCCCCGAGCGTGTGCTGACCGCAGGTCGAGGGGGCGGACGCCAGGATCCAGTCCTCGTCGGCCGCCTCGGCGAGTGCGACCTGCTGCCGCCTCGCGAAGGGGTGCGTGACCGGCACCACCAGGTCGAACGGGTCGTCAAGGAGCGGCTGTTGGTCGAACCGGGAGTCGCCGGCCGGCGGATTGCTCGTCGTGGACTCTACGACCGCGAGATCCGCCTCGCCCTCGAAGAGGAGGTCCAGACTCGACCGCAGCTCCGTCTCCTGGATCTGCACGGTCAGGCCCGGATGGCGTTCCCGCAGTGCGACCGCCATCGGGGCAAGGAGCGTTGAGACGGCGACCGGGAAGCCGCACACGCGCAGCAGTCCGACGGGCTGGTCGTGAGCTCCGCGCAGTTCGGTCTCGGCCCGCTCCCAGCGGGCCTGAATCGCGTCGGCGTGTGCGAGGAGGCTGCGCGCGGCGGGAGTGAGCCGTACCCGGCGGCCGTGCGGTTCAAGCAGCGCTACGTCCAGTTCGCGGCCGAGTTGGCGGATCTGCTGGGACGCGGCAGAGGGCGTGAAGTGCAGGGCCTGGGCGGCGGCGGTGACGGTGCCGTAGTGGTCGACGGCGCGCAGGACGCGTAGGCGGCGCAGGTCAATCATGTAGTCAACGCTTCATGGTTGACTTCGGAAAGTCAACCTGGACGTGCAAAGTTCGGGCTTCCATGCTGGCAGTGACGCCGTAACAGGGCGTACGACAAGACGCCGCAGGAAGAGGAGTGAATCCCCGTGATGAGCGTGATGAGTTCGTGCCCGCACTGCGGATGGCCGGACGCCGAACCGTTCCAGGTGCTTTCGCGGCACCGTACGCCGCGCGGGCAGACGGTGTGGACCCGCTGCAGCTGCGGGTCCCTCCAGGTGCGGGAGGTCGACGAGACGGGCGTACGAGTCGCCACGCGCGGCTGTCCCGACCCCCGGTATCTGCGGGAGCGGTCCGCACCGCGACCGGGTACGCCTTGCCGCGGTCCCGCCTGAGGTGATCCCGCCTGAGGTGATCGCGCCGGGAGGGGCCGCGGCACGGCGTGGGTGTTCTTCCTGCCCAGGGTCGGGTCGCCAGCACGGCCCGCCCAAAGCCCGCCCAAAGCCCACCCAAAGCCCACCCAAAGCAGCACTTGGCAAGCCCATAAACCTGGCTTATGGGCTCATAAACCGGACCCGTCTACCAACTAAGGCTTGCCTTACTTTAGGCTTCCTGGTGATCACCCAGCCATCACTCGAAGGGAACCTGACCATGCCGCGCCCTCTGCGGGTAGCCATCGTCGGAGCCGGTCCCGCCGGCATCTACGCCGCCGACGCTCTTCTGAAGTCCGCGGCGGCTGCCGAACCGGGGGTGTCCATCGACCTCTTCGAGCGCATGCCGGCGCCGTTCGGCCTGATCCGCTACGGCGTCGCTCCCGACCACCCCCGGATCAAGGGCATCGTCACCGCCCTGCACCAGGTGCTCGACAAGCCCCAGGTCCGGCTCTTCGGCAACGTCGACTATCCGCGGGACATCGACCTCGACGAGCTGCGGAGCTTCTACGACGCGGTGGTCTTCGCCACGGGCGCCACCGCCGACCGGGCACTCGACATTCCGGGCATCGACCTCGACGGTTCCTACGGTGCGGCGGACTTCGTCTCCTGGTACGACGGCCATCCCGACGTCCCCCGTACCTGGCCGCTCGACGCGGAGAAGGTCGCGGTCCTCGGTGTCGGCAACGTCGCTCTTGACGTCGCCCGCATCCTGGCGAAGACCGCTCAGGAGCTGCTGCCGACCGAGATCCCGCCGAACGTCCATGACGGTCTCAAGGCCAACCGGGCCAAGGAGATCCATGTCTTCGGGCGCCGCGGTCCGGCGCAGGCGAAGTTCAGCCCGATGGAGCTTCGGGAGCTCGACCACTCCCCCACCATCGAGGTCATCGTCAACCCCGAGGACATCGACTACGACGAGGGGTCGATCGAGACGCGGCGCGGCAACAAGCAGGCCGACATGGTCGCCAAGACCCTGGAGAACTGGGCGATACGCGACACCGGATCCCGCCCGCACAAACTGTTCCTGCACTTCTTCGAATCGCCCACCGAGGTCCTCGGTGCGGACGGCCGCGTCGTCGGCCTACGCACGGAGCGCACCGAACTCGACGGCACCGGCAACGTCAAGGGCTCCGGCTCCTTCACCGACTGGGACGTCACCGCGGTCTACCGCGCCGTGGGCTACCTCTCCGACGAACTGCCCAAGCTTCCCTGGGACATCGCCTCCGGCACCGTCCCCGACGAGGGCGGCCGCGTGCTCGAGGACGGCGGCGCGCACCTTCGGTCGACGTACGTCACCGGCTGGATCCGACGTGGCCCCGTGGGCCTCATCGGTCACACCAAGGGCGACGCCAACGAGACGGTGGCCAACCTCCTTGAGGACCACGCCGCCGGGCGGCTGCACCACCCCGCCTCCCCCGCGCCCGAGGCCATCGAGGCGTTCCTGGGCGAGCGCAACATCCGCTACACCACCTGGGACGGCTGGTACCGACTCGACGCCGCCGAGAAGGCACTCGGCGCGCCCCAGGGGCGCGAACGCGTCAAGATCGTCGAGCGCGAGGACATGCTCGACGCCAGCGAGGCGTGACGTACGGGCGTACGTCCGTACGTCCGTACGTCTGTTACACCCCGCTGTTACACCACCCGCGACCTGTAGGTGGCCCCGGCGTCCGCTTCATGGACGCCGGGGCCACCACGCGTCGGTGGGCGGGCAGTCCAAGCGGCCCGGCGGACACGCCCCCGTCGTCGAACGGCTCGCCGCCGCCATCGAGAAGTCGCCTCGCACCAGCTGAGCCGCTGGTCAGCACCAGCTGGGCCGCAGGTCATCTGCCGCTCCGAGTCAGTCGGCCCGTTTCCTGGCCGCAGTCCCGGATGGCCTCTTGCGCCGCCGTTCGGCCAGCCAGGACGCGGTGAAGAACAGCGGCAGGGCGATCCCCACCAGCAGCGCGGCACCGGTGCACGCGCTCAACAGAAATCGGCCGCCGAAGCGTGCCACGCCGTAGTAGTAGCCGACCACCACGACCATCAGCAGCAGATATCCGCCGAGGGCGGTGTCGACCACCCGGCGGATCAGGCCGAGCCATCCCCGTCGCGCGGCAACCGGGGCGAGGGGGCCCGCGCGCCGGATCTCCGGCCGCCGGGGCGGCGGTTCGGTTTGCTCCGGGTGTCGGCGCAGGATGCGCAGGCCGAGGGCGAGGTAGCCCATGACCAGCAGATAGCCGGTCAGCATGAGGGCGACGTTCAGTGAGGTGGGGAGCACTTCAGGGCCCTTCGATCACCGGTGGACCGTCATTGCACGTCCCGGAGCAGGAAGTGCCAGCCGCGGACGAAGGTGTGCCAGCCGAACCACAGCCACAGTGCGAACAGCGCCCATCGCCCCGCCGGATAGCGCATGACCGCGCGCACGGCATCGCTGAGGGTGGGAAAGACGTCCCCCGTCCGGATGAGGGCAATGCCCTCCCAGGCGAACACGGCGCCGAACAGCACCGCCCAGACGAGATACCCGATCACCGGACGCTCTGCCACCACGGCCTCCCGCCACACTCCTGTGCACCGCCCGGCCGTATTCGGGTACGCCACGGAGGCCCAGGGCCAGGCGATGCCGACCATCCGCTCGTACCCACGTATACCGCCGGGCCGACACACCAGCGCCGCGCTGTGGCGTGTCGTACGCCCGGAGTCTGATGCCCAGCTTGTGCACGCTCAGCGCCGTCGGCCTCGTCGAGGGAGCTCGGCGCCGCGTCGAGAATGCGGCGCCGGAACTCCGTAGGGGGACTCGCCGCCCACCAACGCTGCCTCGATGCCGGTGACATGCGGCCCGGCCTCGGTCTCGGCCTCGGCCGGGCGACCCGCGACGTGCTCGCCGCCGGGTCACATACCGATCACCACGACATCGGTGTCGTTCTCCTGCGGCATCCGGCTCACTCTTCCCGTTCTGGGGGTGCGGCGCCGGACGGGCCCGCGGATGGGCCCGCGGCCACAAGGGCCTCGCCGAAGTCCCGTAGCCTCGACACCACCGCGGGGTCCGCGATGTCATGGCGGGCGAGGGCGTGCTTGATCTCCTGGTAGACGGCCACTTCGAGGCCGCACCGGTGGCAGTACTCGACGTGCTCGGCCACCCGACGGGCGGTCAACTCGTCGGTCTCGCCGTCCAGGTAGGACTGCAGCACCTTGGCGACCTGTCGGCAACTCATCTCGCGGTGCGCTGTACTGCGGCGGTGCCACGGCCTGTTGTTCACATCGCACCTCGTTTCGGGGCGAGTCCGGCCGCGGTCAGCCGCGCTCGGATCCGTTTGCGCGCCCGGTGCAGGCGACTCATCACGGTGCCCTCCGGGACGTCGAGGATCCGGGCCGCCTCGGCGTAGGTCAGGCCGCCGATGTCGACGAGCCGTACGACCTGACGGTGCTTGTCGGGCAGTGCGCTGAGGGCGGCGTCGACGACCTCGTCGAACTCCTCGCCGACCACGATCTCCTCGGGGCTGGTGTCCGGGCCGGCCGGGGTGGAGGCGAGCCGGTCCAGGTCGGCGTCCGGGTCGTCCAGGAGGTGGGGCCTGCGGCGGCGGTGCCGGTTCAGCTCCGCCCGCCGCATGATCGTGAGCAGCCAGGCTCGCGGATGCTCACCGTCGAAACGGTCGACGGCCTTGTAGGCACGCACCAGCGTGTCCTGCACCAGGTCCTCGGCGTCGGCGGGCTGCGCGGTCAGCGTCATCGCCACCCGCAGCAGCACCTCCACCTCGGGCAGCACGTACTGAGCGAACGCCTTGTCCCGCGGCCCGCTGTCCCTCGCGCCCACCGGCTTCGCCACGCTCTCTCCCACGTGCCGGGAACCCGCCCACCCGTCCGCCCCATTCCATTCTGCGCGTCACCAGCACACCAGCACGCCTCCGCGCCAAGGATCCTCCTCGCGCTGTTTCGCGTACCCCTGGCCGGGTCACCGACCCGTCCTGAGATGCGATGGGCCCGGCGAACGCCGATATCCCTACGCCCCGGAAGCGCGTCCCTCGCCGCTGCTGCCTTCTTCCCCCGGCTGCCCTTCTTGCGACAGGGACGCGCCGAAGCTACGCAGTCTGGCCACCGCGTCCGCGTCGGGCTGCTCGCGCCGGGCCACCGCCTCCTTGATCTTCTGGTACGTCTCGGCCCGCAGGCCGCAGCGACGGCAGTCCTCCAGGTGCGCCGCCACGCGGCGGGCGGTGACCTCATCGGTCTCCCCGTCCAGGTACGACTGCAGAATCCGCGCCACCCGCATGCAGTTCAGGCGGCGCTCGTCCGGATCCCGCCGCCGCAGCCACGACCGCTTCCCCGCGCCGCGCTCGTTCCCCGTCATCGCCGCCCACCTCGCCTCGCCACAAGACCTGCCGCCACGAGCCGCGCCCTGATCCGTCTGCGGCCCCGGCGCAACTCGTCCGCCGCGGCGGCCTCCGTCACCCCGAGCAGCCGGGCGGCCTCCGCGTACGTCAGTTCCGCCTCGTCGACCAGGCGCACCACCTGCCGCTGCAGAGTCGGCAGCCCGGCGGCGGCCCTCGCCACCTCCTGCTGGAACACCGCATCGGCCCGCGGGTCTTCCCCCGCACCGGTCCAAGGGTGCTGACGCTCCGGAGCCGCTCCCCCGCCCGCTGCCTTCCGTTCGCCCCAGGCCGCTCGCATCAGGTCGAGGAGCCAGGCCCGCGACGGCGCACCGCCGCCGGACCGTGTCTCCTCGGTGTGACGCTGTACCTCGCGGTGCGCGCGCAGCAGGGTGTCCCGCACCAGAGCCTCGGCGTCCGCCGCCCGCCCGGTCAGCGCGGTTGCGGCCCGCAGCAACAACTCCACCTCAGGGAGCACGATCCGTCCGAACGCCTCGTCGCGCCCTGCACCGGCCTGCGGAAGCGATTGGTCCATGCCCGGCAGACTATCGGCGTTGGCCACGTGCCCGCGTTGCCCACGTGGCTTGTGGGACAGGTCCGGAGTCGGTCCGAAGTCGGTCCGGAGTCGGTCCGGAGTCGGTCCGAAGTCGGTCCGAAGTCGGTCCAGAGTCGGTCCGAAGTCGGCCGAGGAGCCTCGAAGTACCGGCCGGGCCGTACGTGTTCGCGGTCACATTCGTGTATGGCGCATGACTCCTAGCGTGAGCGGCATCCTGCCCCGTACAGAGAGGTGCCTCCATGACCACCGCACACGCCTCACCTCAGCGCAGCGCCAGCGCCGCGATCCCGGTCCACGCCCTGTTCGGTGCCGCCGGAGGCGTGCTCGGCGGCGTCGCGTTCGGCATCATGATGCAGCTCTGGGACATGATGCCGATGGTCGCGATGCTGGTCGACTCCGCCTCCACCGGCGTCGCCTGGGTCGTCCACCTGGCGATCTCCGCGTTCGCCGGTATCGTCTTCGCCCTGCTCACCGGGCACCGGGCCGCGAGGATGCTGCCCGCCGCCGCTCTCGGTCTGGCCTACGGGGCGGTCTGGTGGGTCCTCGGCGCCCTGTGGCTGATGCCCGCCAAGCTCGGCATGCCCGTCTTCGAGGTCAACGAGATGGCCTGGAGGAGCTTCGCCGGACACCTCGTCTACGGCCTGCTCCTCGGCCTCGCGTACGCCTGCATCCACCAAGTCATGCACCACGACGCCACACGGAGCTCGAACGCGTCATGACCGACGGCGCACGGCCGTCCTCGTCCCCTCCGGGGACGGCCACCCCCGGCCCGGAGCCCTCTGGCCGCACGAGGGCGACGGACTCGGTGGGACCCGTGCGCGCCTCGGTCTGCCTGCCCCAGGGCACCGACGCGCTGGGCGCCCCTCGGTGGGGAGCGCGGCCTCCGCCCTGGGCCCCGGGACGACGCGAGCGGAGCCTGGCTCTGACCGGGCATGCCACCGACTCCGACAGCACCTGGTGCGTGTCCGAGGCCGACATCTTCCGCGACCTGAGCGACGACGAGGTGGTGGCCATCGCGGACGCGGCGCCGATGAAGGAGTACCGGGCGGGAGAGATGCTTTACGCCCCGGCCGAGCCCTGCGAGCTGCTGTTCATCCTCAAACGCGGCCACGTCCGCGTCTTCCGGGTATCCGCCGACAGTCGTGCGCTGACCACCGCGATCCTCGAACCCGGCACCGTTTTCGGCGAGATGACCCTGCTCGGGCAGCGCATGTACGGCCACTACGCCGAGGCCCTCGACGCCGTGACGGTCTGCGTGTTGAACCGCGACGAGGTGCGCCGTCTGCTCCTCCCCGACCCCCGTATCGCCGTCCGCATCACCGAGATCCTCGGCCGCCGCGTCGCCGAACTCGAACAGCGCCTGTCCGACAGCGTATTCAAATCCGCCGCACAGCGCGTGGCCACCACCCTGCTCGCCCTCGCCTCGGCGCAGCCGACCTACCGGGCCCCGCGGCCGATCGCCGGTCACCCCCAAGTCGCCCTCACGCACGAACAGTTGGCGGCCCTTGCGGGCGCCTCCCGGGAGACCGTCACCAAGGCCCTGCACGACTTCGCCGACCGGGGACTGCTGCGCCTTGGCCGGGGACGCATCGCCATCCTCGACGAAGCCCACCTGGGCGACGAGGCCGGGTGAGCCCCGTCACCGGCACATACCGGCACAGAATTGAGTACGCGCCACACACCACTCCGGACACCACTCCGGCCGCCCGGCACCGCGGCCGCCATCGGGCGGCCCCCCGGCCCGGAATCCACCACCTCCGGATCAGAAACCGGGCGCCGAGGGAAGCCCGAACCCGGGCCACCGGGTTCCCTCAGAACCAGGTGACCAACGCTCGGTCGGTGGACAAGGCCCCAAGGAGGCGAACGGATCATGATGCGCGCGATCTACAACGGCGTGGTCATCGCGGAGACCCCGCGCACCAAGCGCGTCGAGGGAAACGACTACTTTCCACCCGCGTCCCTCAACCGCGAGTACTTCACCGAGAGCCCTGCCAAGTCCCTGTGCTTCTGGAAGGGCGTGGCCCGCTACTACACCATCACCGTGAGCGGCTCGGTGGCCCCTGACGCCGCCTGGTACTACCCGCACCCCAGCCCGCTGGCCCGCCACATCAAGAACCACGTCGCCTTCGGGTACGGCGTCATCGTCGAGGGCACCCGCGAGAAGAAGCCCGCGCAGACGTGACTCGGTGCATCTCGAACCGCTGCTCCCAGAAATTGATCGCCGCACCGCGTCCCAGTGGAAAGGCATGTCCTCACGCAGAAATCTCACTCCGGACCGATGAGTCTGCCTCTCCATGGGGGTCCAAGTGATGAACCGCAGATCACTACTCACTACGCCGCCCAGGAGGACGAATGGTCACCACCTCAACGCATACCGAGCAGATCCTCGAGGTGCCCGGGGCCCGCTTGCATTACGAGGTGCGGGGTCAGGGCCCCCTCGTCGTGCTCTGCGGTGCTCCCATGGATGCCGCGGCCTTCGCGCCGCTGGCCGACCTGCTCGCCGCCGACCACACGGTGCTCACCACCGACCCGCGGGGCATCAACCGCAGCCGTCTCGACGACCCCGGCCAGGACTCCACCCCACAGCTGCGTGCCGATGACCTGTCCCGGCTCATGGCCCACCTCGGCGCGGGCCCAGCCGTCGTCCTGGGATCGAGCGGCGGTGCCGTCAGCGCGCTGGCCCTCGCCGAGGCCCGGCCCGAGCAGGTCCGCATCGTCATCGCCCACGAGCCCCCGCTGGACGAGTTGTTGGAGGACCGTGAGCAGCTGCACGCGGCGACCGACGATCTGATCGCCACCTACCTCGAGGGCGGTGTGATCGAGGCGTGGAAGAAGTTCTTCGCCCTGGCCAATTTCGCTCTGCCCGATCCCGTGGTGGAGCAGATGTTCGGCGGCGAGCGCGACCCGCGGCAGGTCGCGGACGAGCGCCGCTGGTTCGCCCACGAACTGCGCGCCACCACACACTGGCAGCCGGACATCGCCGCCCTCAGCTCAACCGACACCCGCATCGTGGTCGGCATCGGCGACGACTCCGCCGGGCAGCTCTGTGACCGTGCCTCCCGAGCCCTCGCCTCGGCGCTCGGCATCGAGCCCACGATGTTCCCCGGCGGACACACCGGCTTCGCCGAGGACCCCCGCTCGTTCGCCACCCGGCTGCGCGAGGTTCTGCGGGAGGGCTGAACCGGCGGGCGGCGACCCGGAACGCGCCGACCAGCAGGCACTCCAGCAGCACTTGGGGGTCGTCTTCCCTCCTCGCCCAGAGGGTTGCCCCGCGGTCGGCGCGGATCTCACAACTGCCCGGCTCGGGCATGGAGTTCGGCCGCCATCCTGCCCAGGACCTCGCCCTCGATGACCGAGCCCTCCACCGCCGCGTCGCCGAAGCTGTTCACGGACACCAGCTTGCCGCGACCCGACTTCTCGTCGAAGTCGGCCAGCCAGGGGCCACCGCTCGCCCCGGCTTCCATCGGGCAGCGCACGCTCTGTGCGCCTTCCCGTGTGGTCGACGTGGTGCCCGCGCAGTACATCAGCCGCTCGCCGCGCTGCTCCTGGCTGTCGGGATAGCCGAAGACGGTCACCTTGCCGCCGGGCTTGCGGTCGAAGGCCACGGACTGCCCGCCGACCGCGTCGGTCAGTGACGTGCCGCCCTGCGGGTCCACCACGACAGCGGCGACGTCGTTCTCGGCGTCCTGCTCCCAGCTGCGCGGCATCACGACCGACCGCACCGCGAACGCCCCGTACGGGCGCTTGCCCTCGCTGTAGGCCGGTAGGAACACCATGTTGCTGTAGCGGTTCACCGGAGAGGCGGGCAGCTGCACGCAGTGCCCGGCGGTCATCACCGCGGAACGGTTGTGGCTCTCGACCGCGGTGGCGGTGCAGTACGAGTCCTCGCCCTTCTCGTTGGTGAAGAAGAACCGCCCCACGGTCTTCATCGCCGGGCCGCTCCAGGGTTTGACGGACGCGGCGTCGTGCCCCAAGTCGGCACCGGCTGCGACCTCGCGCATCCGGTCCGCCGTCCAGTACGCGAGGGTCGCGCGACGCTCGGCCGCGGTGAACGTCACCGTACTGATCGCCGCCTCATCGCTCGGCGTACCACCAGGCGTGCTCCCCGCGGCGAGTGTCACGACGGAGGCGGCAGCCAGCGCGGAGACAACGATCCGATGCATGCCTCGCACCTCCTGCCCACGCGCGATTCACGGGCCTGGGACACCCCCCACGGGCTTAGGACAACACCCAACGGGCTTGGGACACACCCCACATGCTTGGGACACACCCACTGGCTTGGGACATCCCTCGTACCACGCTAGGCCGGGGCCGGACGATCCGCCCGTTGAGAGTCCGGTGAGAGTCCGGCCTTCCCTGCCCACCATCCGTGCTCCGCTCGGTGTGACTCGTCATGGATGTTTGTGACTCGTCATGGACGTTGAGGAGTCCAGTTGGGCCGGTGCGTGTCAAACTCCCCTCGGCTACTCGGCGTCGGTGGTGGCGAACCCGGTGGCAGCCAGCGTGTACGTCCGGCCCTCGCGCCCCCATGCGCCCCACTCGGGTCGCAATCCGGCGTCCATCGCGCGCAGGCACGGGCGGCCGATGTGCGCGTAGACCAGCCGTCGCACGCCGTGCGCGGCCGCCTCGCGGCCGACCTCCAGGGCGCCGAGGTGGCCACCGACACCGCCCCGGAACCGGATCCGCCGATCCCAGCCGGCCGCCTCCGCGAACATCAGGTCCGCGCCCTGTGCCCATGCCGGGAACTCCCAGAACTCCGGCGCCCACACGGCCACCACACCCCTGGCCGCTATCCGGTAACCGCAGGTGGGATGTGAGGTGTGCACCACCGGACAGGCGCTGATCCGCAGTTCACCGAGGTCCAGATCGGCCATGCGCGGCACGACGCCACGGTCCGCCGCCATCCGGCGCAGCTCCGAACGGAGCTCGGCCCGCTCGTCGGTCACCAGCCAGGCGTCCAGGCGCTGGGGTGGTTCGGCGCCGGGCCCGCCGTCGAAGGCGACCCGGCCACGGCGGTAGCGCAGCAGCAGCCCGGCCGGGGCGAAGCGCGGCGAGTTCATCGCTCCTGTCCCGAGCAGCGTCAGCCGCAGCCGCCACGTCACCGCGCTCACCTTCCGGCCGGGCCTTCCGGTCAGGACTGGTCACATCCGCGCCGTCGCCTCCGTCCACCGCAGAATGGCGCCCAGTCCCCCGGCCGGTGCTTGGGCGGGATCGCTCACCACCAGGACGTCGGCGCCGTTCGCCACGGCGGAGCGGACCAGGGCGTCGTCGGCGCGTGCCGAGGTGGGGCGGACCTCGCCCAGGTACTGGAGTTCGGAGCTGCGCACCGCCACTTGGTCGGGGGCCTTGCCGACCCAGACATTCCGTGCGGCATCCGCGCCGTGCGGGCTGACGAGCAGGGTGTCGATCTGGTGCTCCCGTGCCGCCTCGACCAGAGCCGGTACGCCGGACGCGGCGTACGGCGTCTCACCGCCCGCGGGCTCGGCCCGCGCACGGAAGCGCCCCGTCACCTCCGCGAGATGCGCACGCTCACTGACGGCCCGCACCTGCGCGATATCCCGGTCGAGCGCCGCGGTGTCCGTTCCCGGCGCCCGCCCTCCGTGCGTCGTCTCGTACGTCACGGCGCGAAGGGCCGCGGGGAGTTTCTCGTGCACCGACCGGCGCTCACGCGAATCTCCGGCCAGGAGCAGCGCCGCGGCGCCGCTCTTCTCGAACACCTCACGGGCCGCTTCGGCGATCTCACGGGCGTTGTGCTCCCAGGTTTCCTCCGCCTTGGACTGGACGTGACGCTCGGCCCGGTCGTTCCTGCCCGTTCGAGGGATCGACCAGTCGACACCGGCAACCGTTCCGGCATCCTCGCCGCCTCGGCTGCTGTGCAGTGCGAAGTCCGCGCCGGTCTTGTCCACCGTGACGACCAGGCAGACCGGATCGTCGCCGACCGCTTCCAGCAAGGGCGTCAGCCGGGGCACGAACCCCCATGACGTGGACGGCACCGCGGGTGGCGCGGGAAGGGAGACATCGAGGACCACCTCGCCCTCGGTGGCGAACAACGCACGGCCGGCCTGCGTCGCCGGCTCTCCCGTGCGCTCAACAGCCAGGGCCTTCTCCACGGCACCGCAGGTGGCGTCGTCCGCGCCGAGCTCGGACAGCTTGGCGGCGGTCGCATGCGCCGTGAGGCTCTGCTGCTTGGCCGCGTCCTTGGTGTCATGGGACGTATCGGCATAGACCGATGCCCAGGGCCCCGGCCGGTCAGCGAGCGGTCGAAGGAGCGAGAGGTGCATGGCGCTGCCTCCTCGGAGTTGCCGCCGTGCTCACATTCCCAGGATTACGATCATGACGCCCCCCGCAGACGGCGTGCGTGTGCACTTCCAGACTGCACCCGATCGCTTCCCCTTGCAGCGAGGGCGTGGGTCTCGCCGTCACTGACACCAACCCATCGTGCTCGCCCACTCGCCCACGGCCGCGCACCGCGTGCATGTGGGACCGCCCGGTGACGAGGGCCAGGCCAGTGCCGTGGTAGCTTTCCAGCGCCAGTCGAACCTCTGTGCGTTCTTGTACGCGCACGGGTCAGGGAATCCGGTGGGAGTCCGGAACTGACGCGCAGCGGTGAGGGTGACGGGCGGAGCCACTGCCACTGGGCCGGTGCACCGGTTTGGGAAGGCGCTTCGCGCGGATGACCCCGAGTCCGAAGACCTGCTGGCACCCCGGCTCCGACCAGTGGGCCGGGGTGGACCGTAGACCGGCTCCGCGTATGAGCCCTGGACGCAGAGGAATCCCCGTGCCTTTCGCACGCCAAGCAGGTCAAGCACGTGCAGTTCGTCCAGCACGTCCAGCACGTCCAGCAGGTCTCTCTCGTCAAGTTCGCCGTGCCGTACCCCTGTTGGCGGCCGCCGTGCTGCTTGCCGGATGCGGCGGCACCGGCTCCACAACCGACACCGCGCAAGGCACCGGTCGGGCCGTCACGCTCGACAACTGCGGCACCAAGGTCCGTATCGAGCACACTCCGCGACGTGCCGTCGCCCTCGACCAGGGCTCGGCGGAGATCATGCTCTCGCTGGGTCTCGCCGACCGGATGGTGGGCACGGCCACCTGGACCGACCCGGTCCTGAAGAGCCTGGCGAAGGCGAACGCCAAGGTGCCGCGGCTCGCCGACCGCTACCCGTCCTTCGAGAAGGTCCTGGACACCGAACCGGACTTCGCCGCCGCCTCGTTCACGTACACCTTGGGCAAGGGCGGTGTGGCGCCCCGCGAGCGGTTCGAGCAGCTCGGTGTGCCGACGTACCTCTCCCCCACCGACTGCGCCGGCAAGGACAACGGCGGGGACGGCGACGGAACGCGCACCACGCCGTTCGCCCTGGACACCGTGTACGGAGAGATACGCGATCTGGCGCGGATCTTCGACGTGGAGGAGCGCGGCGAGAAGCTGATCTCGCGGCTCAAGTCGCGTGTGCACAAGGCTACTTCGGGGGGCTCCGTGGATTCGGGGGCGAGCGCCGGAGGCGTCAGTGTCCTGTACTGGTTCGCGAACGCCCAGTCGCCCTACATGGCGGGCTGTTGCGGTGCGCCCGGCGTCATCACCAAGGAGCTCGGGCTGCGCAACGTCTTCGACGACACGCACGAGGAGTGGCCACAGATCAGCTGGGAGACGGTCGCGGACCGCGATCCGGACGTCCTGGTCATCGGCGACCTGACGCGTCGCTCGCAGTCGGCCGAGTCCGCCGCCCAGAAGATCAAGTTCCTGGAGTCCGATCCGGTCACCAGGAACATGACGGCCGTACGCAAGAAGCGGTACGTGCTGCTGAACGGGCAGGACCTGAATCCGACCATCCGGACCGTCGACGGCGTGGAGAAAGTGGCCGCCGCCCTGCGCGAGTTCGGCCTCTCCGAGCGTACGGAGAAGCGAGCGCGGTGAATGTAGCGAGCGCAGTACGTGCGGCGCGTGTGGTGCGTGCAGTGCGTGCAGTGCGTGCAGTGCGTGCAGTGCGTGCGGTGGGCTCGGCGAACCGCGTGAGTGTGGTCCGGAGCGGGCTCTACTGGGCGGTCGGCGTCGCTGTGCTGTGCGTGTCCGTCGCCGTGGCCATCACCATCGGCCCGGCGCACATCCGCGTCGGCGACGCGTGGTCGGCGTTCGGCGCGCGGCTCGGTCTGACCGCCTCGGACCTCTCGCCGATCCGGGACGGCATCGTGTGGAATCTGCGGCTGCCGCGCACGCTGCTCGCCGCGGTGTGCGGGGCGGGCCTCGCGGTGTGCGGCACCGTGCTGCAGGCGCTGCTGCGCAACCCGCTCGCGGATCCGTTCGTCCTCGGCGTGTCCTCCGGGGCGTCGACCGGTGCCGTCCTCGTCGTCGTGCTCGGCGTGGGCGGCGGCGCGCTCTCGGTCTCCGGGGGCGCTTTCATCGGCGCCGTCTGCTCGTTCGCGCTCGTTCTGTTGCTCAGCCACACGCTGGGCGGCACGACGGACCGGGTCGTCCTGTGCGGGGTCGCCGCGATGCAGCTGTTCTCCGCGCTCACCTCCCTCGTCGTACTGACGTCCGCCGACGCGGAGACGACACGCGGCGTGCTGTTCTGGCTCCTCGGTTCGCTCGGCGGGGTCGGCTGGGCGGAGGTGTGGCTCTGTCTCGCGGTGCTCGTGGTGACTTCGGCGGTGTGTCTGGGGTACGGGCGCACCCTCGACGCCTTCGCCTTCGGGCCCGAGGCGGCCGCCGCGCTCGGCGTCCACGTCATCCGCACCCGGCTCGTACTGCTGTGTGTGACCGCCCTGTTGACCGCGGCGCTCGTCAGCGCGGCGGGCGCGATCGGCTTCGTCGGCCTGATCCTGCCGCACGCGGCACGTGCCTTCGTGGGGCCCGGCCACACCCGGCTGCTTCCGGTCACGGCGCTTGCCGGGGCCGTGTTCCTGGTGTGGGTGGACACGCTGGCACGCACGGTCCTGGAGCCTCAGGAAGTACCGGTCGGAGTGATGACGTCCTTGATCGGCGTGCCCGCGTTCGTGCTCGTGCTGTACCGCGGCAGGAGCGTGCGGTGACCGGTGATGCGCGGGGGCTGCGCGCCGAGCGCGTGTCCTGGTCGGCAGACGGGCAGCTCGTCCTCGACGGGGTGAGCCTCACACCCCGGCCCGGCACGGTCACCGGACTCCTCGGACCGAACGGCTCGGGCAAGTCGACCCTCCTTCGCCTGCTCGCCGGGGTGCTCGCCGCGCACGCCGGTACCGTCACGCTCGACGGCACCCCGCTCTCCCAGGTGCCCCGCAAGGTGGCCGCGCGGCGCCTCGCCGTGGTGGAGCAACAGGCCGATACCCAGGCCGCGTTGACGGTCGCCGATGTCGTACGCCTCGGCCGCATCCCGCACCGTCGGGCCTGGGCACCCGCCGCACCCGCCGACGAGGCCGCGGTGCGCTCCGCCCTCGACCGCTGCGGCCTCACCGACCAGGCCCACCGCCAGTGGCACACGCTGTCCGGCGGCGAGCGCCAGCGCGCGCAGATCGCCCGCGCCCTGGCGCAGGAGCCGCGCGAGCTGCTGCTCGACGAGCCCACCAACCACCTCGACATCCAGCATCAGCTGGAGCTCCTCGATCTCATCACCGGCCTCGACCTGACCTGCGTCGTCGCCCTGCACGACCTGAACCTGGCCGCCACGTACTGCCACCAGGTCGTCGTCCTCCAGCAGGGCCGCGTCATGGCGGCGGGCGCACCGGACGACGTCCTCACCGAGGACCTCATCGCACACGTCTACGGCGTCCGCGCCCACGTCACCCGCCCGGGCCCCGACGCACCCCCGCACATCCGGTTTCTGGGCACGCTCACGAAGGAGACCTGAAGACCTGACGCGGGACGCTGAGGGTCATCAACTGCCGTGCGGGGTAGGCATGCAGACGGTCGGTCGAAGACATCGGCATCGACCGCTCAGACGGGACACCGACCCCGATCACTCACGGGCCGCGCTCGGCGGCCCTCATGTGAAGGAGCCCCCCATGGACGCACTTGAGGTCACCGGCTACCGCAACAACCACGTGCCCGACGCGCGGTGGTTCAAGAGCTCATTCTCCGACCTGGACCATTCCAAGGACTGCGTCGTCTTCACCGAACTCGACGACGGGCTGATCGGCATCTCCGACTCCAAGGACCCCGATGCCGCAGTCCTGCGCCTGAGCCGCGGCGAGATCACCGCATTCGTCCAGGGAGCCAAGGCGGGAGCCTTCGACGCCTCCACCACCCCCTGAGGCTCCTACGCTGAGCCCAGCGCGAGCACGGAGGTCTAAGGTGTAATACCTCACATCTCCTTCCGTTCGGTCTGTCCACCCCTGACGCCGGCCGGAATGGCAACCGGTACCACGCAGTAGGCCGCCTCCGTTGAGCAGTAGGCCCGCCCGGCCGTTAAAGGGCGACAGCTATGGTGACCGTGCGAATCGAACGTGCCGGAGCTGGCGGAGGCAGGGCTGTGTCGGAAGAAGGACGGCTGATCGCTGGGCGCTACCGGCTCACCGAGCAGATCGGCCGTGGCGGCATGGGCACGGTATGGCGCGTACAGGACGAGGTTCTGGGCCGCCAGGTCGCTCTCAAGCGGCTGCACGCGCAGCCGCACCTGTCCGACGACGAGCTCGCCACGCTGTACGAGCGCATGCGCCGTGAGGCGCGCAGCGCCGCCCGTATCGGGCACCCCAACGTGGTCGTGGTCCACGACGTCGTGGACGACGGTGGGCAGCCCTGCATCGTCATGGAGTACGTTCCGGCGGCCACGCTCGACGCTCTCCTCAAGGACGGCCGGACCCTTCCGCCCGAGGAGGCGGCCCGCATCGGCCTGGGCATGGTCGCCGCGCTGCGGGCCGCGCACGCCGCCGGTGTGCTGCACCGTGACGTCAAGCCCGGCAACGTGATGATCGGCGCCGAGGGCCGGGTCGTGCTCACCGACTTCGGTATCGCGATGACCGCCGACGCCTCGACCCTCACCAAGACCGGCGAGATGGTCGGCTCCATCAACTACATGGCGCCGGAACGCATCCGCGGCCAGAAGTCCGGACCGGCCTCGGACCTGTGGGCGCTGGGCGCGACGCTGTACCAAGCGGTCGAGGGGCATCCCCCGTTCCGGCGGGACACCGCGATGGAGGCCGCGTACGCCATCGCCGTCGACCCGCTGGAGCCCCCGAAACAGGCCGGGCCGATGACACCGCTCATCGAAGCCCTCCTGTCCAAGGACCCCGAGGACCGCCCGTCGGCGGAGCAGACCGAGCAAGCCCTGCGTACGGCTCGGTCCGGTGGGTCGAACGGACTGACTGGGGCTACGGCGATACAGCCCCCGGCGGCCTCCGCATCCGCTGCACCCGCAGCACCCGCTACACCCCGCACACCCCCTGCATCCACTGCATCCACTGCGGCCCAGTCCGCCGGTCAGGACGGCGAAGTCTCGGGCCGTCGCCGGGGCCGCAAGGGCCGCATCCTCGTATCGGCCACCGCTGCCGTGGCGGCGGCAGCCGCGGCCATCACCGGCGCGCTCTACGCGACATCGGACCGTGGCACGGACACCCCCGACAACGGCGCCGGGAAGAGCCGCCCCTCCGCCGTACCGTCGTACACACCACCACCCGTGCCCCAGGGCTTCCACCGGGTCAGCGAGAAGAGGCTCGGTATCTCGTTCCCCGTGCCGGACGGCTGGAAGGTCAGCAAGCGGACGAACGAGACGGTCACCTACGTCAACAAGTCCGGCCTGGTAGGCATCACGATCGGGATGGTGGACCCCGCGGGTTCGAGCCCCGTGGCCCACTTCAGGGACATAGAGGCCAACACGAAGCTCAACTACGACGTGTACCGCAGGCTGCGCATGCAGCAGACCACGTTCCGCGAACAGCCCGCCGTGGTGTGGGAGTTCACCTTCCAGGGGCGGGCGCGCGCCTACCGCGCCATCGATCTCGGCTTCGGCCGCGAGGGCGGCCGGGAGTACGACCTCTATCTCTCAGCACCGGAAAAGCAGTGGGACACCCACCGCCCCGTCTTCGACACGCTCAAGGACGGATTCACCACGACCGGTCACTGATCCTCGTTCAGGCCAGGTGCTCCGCCTCGACGGGGAGGTCGTCCAGGCGCCACTCAAGCATGCCGTCGTTGAGGCGGATGGCGCGCCGTCCGCGGTCGGTGAGGAGGCGGACCGCGTCGTAGGCGAGTACGCAGTACTCGCCGCGGCAGTACACGACGATCTCCAGGTCCTCGGGCAGCTCGTCGACGCGGTCGGCCAGTTGCTCGACCGGGATGGAGAGCGCGCCCGGAATGTGACCGGCCCGGTACTCCTCGACCGGCCGCACGTCCAGGACCACCACGTCACCGGCGGCCACCCGGGCCCGTAGCTCTTCGTGGGTGACCTCGGTCGCGCCGTCCTCGCCGAGGTAGGCGTCGCGGGCGGCGGGTACGGCGGTCCGGTGGTGCTCGGCGACCTTGCGCAGCAGTGCGAACAGCTGCGCCACGTCCGCGCCGGCGAGCCGGTAGTGGATCCGTACGCCCTCGCGGCGCGTGGCGACGAATCCGGCCTGCTTGAGGGTCTGCAGGTGGGCGGAGGCGGTCGTCAGGTTCAGCCCGGCCGCCTTGGCCAGGGCGTCGACGGTGCGCTCGCCCTGGGCGAGCAGGTCGAGCAGTTCGAGGCGCTTTCCGCTGGCCAGGGCTTTGCCGCTGACCGCGAACGCCTCGTACAGCTGTGCCTTCGAGCCGGTGGCAGTGGTCTCCGTGGTCTCCGACATGCTTCCTCCATAACTCCATGGAATATTGTATATGAGAAGGGAGGCGGTGACCGGACGTCCCCTTGCCGCACACCCGTGCCCCACCCTTTTCACGGATCTTGGAGGAGACCATGGGCTTCGCCGACGACCACCTCATGCCCCTGGTCGACCCCGGCCTCGGCAACAGTGCCTATCTCGTCGACCTCGGTGACGGCCGTGCTCTTGCCGTGGATGCCTGCCGCGACCTGCGCACTCTGCATGCCGCCGCGCGGCGGCGCGGGCTGGGGGTCGCGTACGCGGCCGACACCCACCTGCACGCCGACTTCCTCTCCGGCGCGGTCCAGCTCGCCCACGACCAGCGGGCGACCGTGCTCGCGTCGGCCGCGGGGCACCGCGCCTTCGCCCACCGCGGCCTGGCCGACGGCGACGAGGCCGACCTGGGCGGGCTGACGCTGCGGGCTCTTGCCACCCCCGGCCACACCGACGAGCACCTGTCCTTCCTGCTCCTGGACGGCGCCCGCGAGCTCGGGGTGTTCACCGGCGGCTCGCTGATCGTGAACTCCGCCGCCCGCACCGACCTGCTCGGCGCCGAGCGCGCCGAGGAACTCGCCCGCGCCCAGTACCGGTCACTGAAGCGGCTGGCCACGCTCCCCGACGACGTGGCCGTGTGGCCCACGCACGGAGCGGGCTCCTTCTGCTCCGCCCCGCCCGGCACCGAGCGCACCAGCACCATCGGCGCCCAGAAGCGCGACAACCCGCTGCTCGCCGCTCCCGACGAGGACACCTTCGTACGGCAGCTGACCGACAGCCTCGGCAGCTACCCGGCCTACTTCGACCGGCTCGGCGCGATCAATCGGCGCGGCCCCGCCGTCGTGACCTCACAGCCGGTGCTGCCCGCGCTGACCGCCGCCCAGGTCCGCACCCTGCTCGCCGACGGCGGCCGCGTCGTCGACGTCCGCCCGGCCGCCGACTACGCCGCCGGTCACATCCGAGGAGCCCTGTCCATCCCGCTGCGCGAACAGTTCGCCACCTGGCTCGGCTGGCTCGTGCCCGACACCGCGCCTCTGGTCTTCGTCGCGGGCGACGACCAGGACCTGAGCGAGATCGTCTGGCAGGCGTACAAGATCGGATACGAGCGGCTCGCCGGGCGCCTCGACGGTGGCATGGACGCCTGGACCGCCGACGGCGGCGACCGGGCCACCACCGCCTTCCTCCCTGCCGACCGGGCCGGGTCGCGCCCGTACGTCGATGTGCGCCAGGACGCCGAGTTCGCGGCCGGGCACGTGGCCGACGCCGTACACATCGAACTCGGCGACCTGCCCGCACACGCGGCCGATGCCCCGCCCGGCGCGATCGTCGCCTGCGGTCACGGGGAGCGCGCCATGACCGCCGCCAGCCTGCTTGAACGCGCCGGGCACACCGACCTGGCCGTCCTGGACGGCGGCCCGGGCGACTACGCCGCCGCCCACGGCCAGCAGCTTCAGGAGACCCGCTGGTGAACGCCCACCCCGATGCCGTGGCGCCCGCGGGCGCCGCCGGGCGGGAGGTCCGGCTCGGACTGAGGGAGAACTGGGTCCAGTTCACCCTGCTGGTCATCGTCAACATCTGTGTCGGCGGCCTGGTCGGCCTGGAACGCACCACGGTTCCGCTGATCGGCACCGATGTCTTCGGCCTCACCAGCGACCTGGCCGTCTTCTCCTTCATCATCGCCTTCGGCGTCACCAAGGCCCTGACCAATCTCGCCGCAGGCGCCCTGACCGCACGCTTTCGCCGTAAGCAACTCCTGGTCACCGGCTGGCTGATCGGCATTCCCGTGCCCTTCGCCCTGGCCTGGGCGCCCTCCTGGGGCTGGATCGTGGCCGCCAACGTGCTGCTCGGCATCAACCAGGGCCTGGCCTGGTCGATGACCGTCAACATGAAGATCGACCTGGTCGGCCCCGCCCGCCGGGGGCTGGCCACCGGCCTCAATGAGGCCGCCGGGTACACGGCCGTCGGTGTCACCGCCCTGCTCACCGGCTATCTCGCCACGACGTACGGCCTGCGCCCCATCCCCGAACTCATCGGCGTCGTCTTCGTCGTGGCCGGTCTGGCCCTGTCGCTGACCGTGCGTGACACCGCCGCCCATGTCGCCCTGGAACTGGCCCAGCACCCCAAGCCGTTGCCGACCGGTGAGCACAACGGCCTGGCCGCCGCCTTCGCGCGTACGTCCTGGCGGCACCGCTCCCTGCGCGGCGCCAGCCAGGCCGGTCTGGTCAACAACCTCAATGACGGCATCACTTGGGGCGTCTTCCCGCTGCTGTTCACCGACCACGGCCTGGGCCTGGCCGCCGTCGGCCTCATCAAGGGCCTGTATCCGATCCTGTGGGGCATCGGTCAGATCCCCACCGGCCACCTCGCCGACCGTATCGGCCGCAAACCCCTCATCGTCACCGGCATGTTCGTCCAAACCGCCGGCTTCGTCCTCGCCCTCGCCCTCCTTGACCACCCGCTGCTCGCCGGAGTCCTCTCCGCGATCGCCCTCGGCCTGGGCACCGCCATGGTCTACCCCGCGCTCATCGCCTCCGTCACCGACCACGCCCACCCCGCCTGGCGGGCCAACGCCCTGGGCACGTACCGCTTCTGGCGAGACATCGGCTACGCCGTCGGCGCCCTCGTGGCCGGCCTCCTCGCCGACGCCCTCGGCCTCAACGCCACCGTCATCGCGGCCGCCGCCCTCACCGCCGCCTCCGGCCTGCTCGCCGCCCGCTGGATCAGCGACCGCCCGGCGCCCTGACCCGGGCCCTGGGGCTCACGCCTGCGGCCGAACAGCGCGCTGCGCGAAGTGACCTCGCGTACGTGCGCGAGGAGTTCATGAGAGCACCCTCATGGGAACTTCATGCACGGGCAAACGAATGGCAAATGCGTGGCCTGTGTTTCGGGCGGGCCGGTTCAACGCGCTTGTCTTTTCTGGGTCGTGTCCGCACCACCACCCAGCCCGACTGAAGGACACGTCCCCATGCCTTCGGACACTTCACGTGCCGTTGCCCGCATTCTCCGTCATGATTTTCCCGCCTCCGTCGTCGTCTTCCTGGTCGCGATCCCGCTCTCGCTCGGTATCGCCCTGGCCTCCGGCGCCCCGATCACCGCAGGCCTGATCGCCGCCGCGGTCGGCGGCATCGTCGTCGGTGCCGCCGGCGGTTCCGCACTGCAGGCCAGCGGGCCCGCGGCCGGGCTCACCGTGGTCGTCGCCGGATTCGTGAACGAGTACGGATGGGAGGCCACCTGCGCCATCACCGTGGGGGCCGGTCTCATCCAGATCGCCCTGGGCTGCCTCGGCGTCGCCCGGGCCGCCCTTGCCATCTCGCCCGCCATCGTGCACGGCATGCTGGCCGGCATCGGCATCACGATCCTGCTGGCCCAGATCCACGTCGTACTCGGCGGCCAACCGGCCAGCTCCGCCACCGAGAACGTGCTACGCCTGCCCGCCCAGGTCTCGCACCTGAACGCGGCGGCCGCGGTGCTCGGCGTGATCGTGATCGCCGTCATGCTGCTGTGGCCGAGGCTGCCGAAGGTCCGCGCGGTGCCCGCCGCCCTGGTGGCGATCGTCGTTGCCACGGTGGCGGCGAGCACGCTCGGCCTGGACGCCGTACGCGTCGACCTGCCCTCGAACGTTCTCGACCTGGGCCTCGCCCCGCAGATACCGGGAGGCAGTTGGAGCGGCATCGCACTGGCCGCCCTCACCGTTGCGGTGATCGCGAGCGTCGAGTCGCTGCTCTCCGCGGTCGCCGTGGACCGGATGCACGACGGCCCGCGCGCCCGGCTCAACCGCGAGCTGGTCGGCCAGGGCCTGGCCAACTCCACCTCCGGCCTCCTGGGCGGCCTGCCCGTCACCGGCGTGATCGTCCGCAGCTCCACCAACGTCGCGGCCGGTGCGAAGACCCGTGCCTCGACCATCATGCACGGCGTATGGGTCGTCCTCTTCGTCGTCCTGGCCGCCGGTCTGATCGAGCAGATCCCGCTCGCCGCCCTGGCCGCGCTCCTGGTCGTGATGGGCGTACGGATGGTCAAGCCCGCGGAGATACGCCACCTCAAGCGGCACCGGGAACTGGCCGTCTACGTCGTCACCGCGTTCGCGGTCGTGGAGCTCAACCTGCTTGAAGGCGTGGCGCTCGGCATCGTCGTCGCCATCCTCCAGGCGCTCTACCGCCTGACCCACACCAAGATCCGCACCGAGCACAAGGACAACTACTGGCACGTCGTGGTCGAGGGCTCCATGACCTTCGCCGCCGTGCCCCGCCTCAACCGGACCCTGGCGCAGGTGCCGCAGGGCGCGCGCGTCGACGTCGACCTGAACGTGGACTACCTGGACCACGCCGCGTTCGAGGCCCTGCACACCTGGCGCGTCACCCACGAACGGCTCGGCGGCAGCGTGGACGTCGACGAGGTGCACGAGAACTGGTACGAGAACGCGGTGGCGGGCAGCCCGGCCGGCCGCAAGTCCGCCGGGACCGGCGCCGCCGCCTGGCTCTTCCCGTGGGCGCACCGGCGGCCCGAGGCGGCCCCGAAGTCCCATCTGCGGCACGGCGTCAGCGAGTTCCAGCGGGTCACCGCGCCGCTGATGCGGCCCGTCCTGGCCGAGCTGGCCGCACAAGGACAGTCGCCCTCCCAGCTGTTCATCACCTGTTCCGACTCGCGACTCGTGCCGCACCTGATGACGGCGAGCGGTCCGGGTGACCTGTTCACCGTGCGCAATGTGGGGAATCTCGTTCCGCGTCCCGGACAGCAGGGCCTGCCCGACGGCGCGTCCGTGTCCGCGGCGGTCGAGTACGCCGTCGAGGTCCTCGGCGTGAGCACGATCACCGTCTGCGGCCACTCGGGCTGCGGCGCCATGGGCGCGTTGCTCGACGGCGCGGGCGACGGCGACCGGGCGCTTGACGCATGGCTGGCGCACGCCGCCGACACGATGGCCCGGTACCGCGCCGACTCCGGGGCGGAGGGCGAAGCGCGTACGGAGAACGCAGCGGGTACGGAGAACGCAGCGGGTTCCGCGCAGGACCGCCTCGCACGGCTCAACGTCCTCCAGCAGCTGGACAACCTGCTCGCCCACCCGGGTGTCAGTGAGCGCGTGCAGGCGGGGACGCTCCAGCTCACCGGAGTGTTCTTCGACATCGGTGGGGCCGAGGTGCACTTCCTCGACCCGGCCACGGGCACGTTCAGCCCTCTCGGCGCCCAGCCGGTCTCCAACCCGTCCGAGAACCATGACCGTCCCGCCGACACCGACGACCGTCCGGCCGACACCGACACCGACGACCGTCCGACCGACAGCGACGACCGTCCCCAGGAGCCCGTGCCCGCATGAGCTCCCGATCCGGCCGCCCCCGCACGGTCGTCGCCGCGCTCACTCTGGCCCTCGTCACCGTGGTGCCGGTGATCGGCGCGCAGCGGGCGCCGTCGCCGGGGCTCGGTGGCCCGGTCGTGGTCGAGCGCGCCCCGGAGGCGTCGGCCGCGGGCCCGTACGAGAAGGACAACCGGACGGCGACGAGCACGCCGCCGTCCGGCCCGGGCGGGCGGCCGGACCAGCCAGTCGGTGCCGACCCGACGGACGCGGAGGACGGCTCCCCGGACGTGCCCGCCCCGACGCCGACCTGGGCGCGGGCCACGTCCGGCAGCCGTCCTTCGTCCGCCACGGATTCCGACGCGCACTCCGATACCGGCTATACCGGCGCCGAACCGGTGGCCCCCGAGTCCCCGCTGCCCGCCGACGGCGGGGCCCGGGGCGCGCGCTCCGCGACCCCGGCACCGACCGTGACCCCGACCCCGAGCAGCTCGGACGACGATGGCGATGACGGAGACGACGGCGGCGCTGACGACGACGGCGGTGACGACGGCTGACGCACCGCACTCCCTGGAGCAGCCGCCGCCGGTGACGCGCGGCCGGGGCGCCTTCCGGCGGTTCCGGTTCCGCTCGATCCGGCTGCGGCTGCTCTGGCGCATGCTGCTGCTCGTCGGCCTGACCCTCGGCCTCATGACCGTCGCCGAGAGCTTCGTCCTGTCGGCGCGCATGAACGAGCGCATCGACGCGGAACTGGCCAACGAAGTCCGCGAGTTCCGTGCGTTCGCGAAGGGCCACCGCCCGGGGGCCCGGCTTCCCGGCCCTGGCGCGGCCGAACCTGACTCCGGTGTCCGCGAGTTGTTCACGGACGTCCTGCGGAACCAGGTCCCGGACCGGCACCAGACCCTGCTGACCCTCGTCGACGGAGTGCCCTTCCAGCGCAGCGGCATCGAACCACCGGCCCGCCTCGACCTCGACCCCGCGCTGGTCGCCGAGTTCGCGGCCGCGACCCGGCCCGCCTACGGCGACGCCACCAGCGCTGCCGGGCCCATCCGGTACGTGGTCGTGCCCGTCACGGTCGAGGAGGACCCCGCCAGGGGCGTGCTCGTCGTCGCCACGTTCACCGAGCGGGAGTACGCCGAGATCAACTACGCCATCCGGATCGAGGTGCTCCTCGGGCTCAGCGCCCTGGTGCTTGCTACCGGCGTCGGCTGGGTCTTCGTCGGCCGCCTCATCGCCCCGCTCCTGCAACTACGGGACACGGCCCGGTCGATCAACGAGACGGACCTCACCGCCCGCATCGAGGTCCACGAGCAGGACGAGATCGCCCAACTGGCCGCGACCTTCAACGCGATGCTGGACCGGCTCGAGAAATCCTTCGCCACGCAACGGCAGTTCCTCGACGACACCGGCCACGAACTGCGCACCCCGATCACGATCGTCCTCGGCCATCTGGAGCTGCTCGACGACGACCCGGTGGCACGCCGCAGATCCATCGACGTGGCCACCGACGAACTCCACCGGATGTACCGCATCGTGGAGGAGCTCCTCACGCTCGCCACGGCGCGCCGCCCCGAGGGTCTCGTGGCCGCGCCCGTCGTCGGGCCGGAGCTGATCGAGGACGTGTACGTCAAGGCATCCGCCCTGGCCCCGCGCCGCTGGCTGCTCGAACTCGCCGACGACACAGACCCGTTCGTACTCCACGGCGACCGCCAGCTCCTCACCCAGGCGCTGATCCAGCTCGCGCAGAACGCCGCCCAGCACACCGAGGAACACGCGCGCATCTGGATCGGCGGACGGGCGTACGACGGTGTGGCCGAGCTGTGGGTCCGGGACAGCGGACCGGGCGTGCCCCCGGCCGAACAGGACCGCATCTTCGAGCGGTTCCGGCGCGGCGGCCGGGCGCGCGGTTCCGGTGGCGCGGGCCTCGGCCTCGCGATCGTCAAGGCCATCGCCGAGGCGCACCACGGCACGGTACGGCTCGACAACCACCCCGGACTCGGGGCCACTTTCACCCTCCGCATTCCGCTTCACAAGGTGCCATGCGACCAGCAGAGAACGCAGCCCGTATCCTCATCGCCGAAGACGAAGCCGAGATCGCGTCCTTCGTGGAGAAAGGGCTCCGCACCCACGGCTTCCTGACCACCGTCGCCACCACTGCCGCAGCAGCCCGCGACCAGGTCCTGACCGGGAGCTTCGACCTCCTGGTCCTCGATCTGGGCCTGCCGGACGAGGACGGATTCACGGTCCTGTCCCAACTCCGCGCGGCCTCCGTCCTCCTGCCGGTGATCATCCTCACCGCCCGCAGCAGCGTCACGGACACGGTGAAGGGCCTCGAGGGCGGCGCCAACGACTACATGCCGAAACCGTTCCGCTTCGAGGAACTCCTGGCCCGGATCCGGCTCCGCCTCCAGGACAGCGACGATGCCCGCCTCTACCACGCCGGCGTGGCCCTCGACCGCCGCACCCGCCAGGCCCGCGTCGACGGCCGCATCGTCGACCTCACCCCCCGCGAGTTCGCCCTCCTGGAGGTCCTGATCCGCGCCACCGGCCGCGTACTGCCCCGCGAGGAACTGCTCTCCGCGGTATGGGGCTACGAAGCCGACGAGGCCTCCAACGTCGTGGACGTCTACGTCCGTTACCTCCGCCGCAAGCTCGGCACCGCCCGAATCGTCACCGTCCGAGGCCGCGGCTACCGCCTTGACCTGCCAACGGGAGGCGACGGATAGGCGCGAAGGACACCCGACTCCGGCCTCCCGCATCTGCGACCCTCTGCACACTCCCCCGTCGGCACCGGCCTCGCTGGAGCCACAGCTTCATCGCGATGCCGCTGAAAGAATTCGTGCCGCACGTGTAAGACAACGCTGCTGCCGCACATATGCGAGGTGGAGGGGATGTGGACACATCAACGGACGATCAGCGCTTCACCGAGTTGTACCGGCGGCACTACTCCGCCGTCGATGCGTACGTTCGTCGGCGGATCCTGGATGACCAGGTGGCCGATGTGGTCGCCGAGGTGTTCCTGGTGGCGTGGCGAAGATTCGGCGCAGTACCGACCGACGCCGCCCTGCCGTGGCTCTACGGCGTAGCGCGGCGAACGCTCGCCAACGCCTACCGGTCGGACAAGCACAGACGTCGCCTGTCCGAGACGCTTCGGCAGCAGCATCGGGCCGAGGTCGACGACCATGCCGAAGTCGTGACACAGAAGCTCGGCCTGGCCGCCGCCTTCGACGCGCTCAGCGAGGCGGACCAGGACGTGCTGCGACTGTCGATCTGGGACGGGCTGACCGCGGCGGAGGCGGCGAAATCGCTGGGATGTAGAACGGCCACCTATCAAGTCCGCCTGCACCGGGCGCGCAAGCGGCTCCAGGCCGGCTGGGCCTCCGCCACCAGGTACCCGCCACGGCAGGGCGCATCGGCATCGCCACGGATGACACGGAGTGGAACACATGAATGAAGCAGACGAGACATTCCGGTCCCTGGATCCCGCCCGGGGCACCACCACGCCTCCGGACGACGCCGCACTGGAACGTATCCTCGCCACTCCTCGCCAACACGACGCGCTGCCCCCTCGTCGAGCCGCCGCTCGCCGCAGCCGCCGATGGGTATGGGCAAGTGCGGCAGCGGTAACCACCGCCGCTGCCGGGTTGGTCCTCACCAACATGCTCGGCACCGCGCCACAGCCGGCTCTCGCGGTCACACCACAGCCGTTGAAATATCAGGAGAGCGACCGGTCAGCCGCTGCGGTTCTGGAAAACATCGCCCGACACGTCGAACATCTCCCGAAGGAAGCACCGCGCGGCGGCACGCAGCGCTTCGTCCAGGACAGCTGGTCGCTCTCCACCCGCATCGATGGGATTCAGGTGACGTCGGCCGTCATCCCTGAACGACGCATCACCTGGAAGAAGCCGGACGGTTCGGAGAAGTGGACGGTCCGCTCCGGCACGCCTGAGTTCCAGTCAGACGCCCAACGCGAGCAGTGGGAAGAGGCCGGGTCGGTGGGCGATGAACCGGAGGAATCCCACGGCTCTTCGGGACCGGCCGACATGTCGGACCGAAGGAACCACCATGCCCCGACCACACCGCACGGTATGAAGAAGTGGCTCGCCCTCGGCTACTCGTCGAACGGCCCTGGGGAGACATTCGACTCTGTCGCGGAGCGCCTCCTGGACCGGAACTTCTCAACTGCCCAAAGAGCCGCGCTCCTCCGGGCTCTGAAGGACTCCTCGGGCATCGACTACCGCGGTCGTGTCAAAGACCGGGCAGGGCGAGTGGGTGACGCGTTCACCGTGCAGTCGAAGTACGGAGGGCTGCCCAAGATGCAGACCCTGGTATTCAGCTCATCCAGCGGGAAGCTCCTCGCGTACGAGGAGGAATTGACCAGCGACGCCGGGAGCCTGAATGTGAAACCTCCCGCCGTGGTCCTCTACATCACGTACCTCTGATGCTGCGGGGTAGGCTCCTCACCCCGCAGCATCATCACGTCAGTACGTGAAGAAGCAATCGGCGCGATTGTCGAGTGATGCGGGGACGCTTGTGGACCTGCTGTGATCCCTCTCTTCCCACAGCGTGATCCCTATCGTGTTCGGTCGGCAGCTCCAGTCCGATCCGCTCTTCGCTCGACCCATTGCATAGATGTACATTCCTCCCTTGTTCGACCACGAGGAGGTCCGGTTCACGAAGTTGTAGCTGGAGAAGTACACCGGGGTGTCATACGGGTGCGAGGCGTTCCACTGCAGTCGTCGTCCGCCAAAGTTCTTGAACTCTTGGCGGCCACCTGGTCGTTTCGCGCCAATTGAGTCGAAGCTATGGCCAGTACTGCGGGCTCGCCCGGGCGCTTGATGTCGTTGGCGACCGGTGGAACCTGCTCATCGTCCGCCAGCTCCTGATGGCTCCCGCTCGCTACCGCGAGCTGCAGGATGGGCTACCTGGTGTGGCCACGAACCTGCTCACCGACCGGCTCCGCGACCTCGAGACCGCCGGAGTGGTCGAGCGGCGCCTGGCCGAGGAGGGCAACGCCGTCGTGTACGCGCTCACCCCATGGGGCGCCGAGCTGCGGGAGCCGATTGAGAGCCTCGTCCGCTGGTCTACGCCGCTCATGGCGCGCGGGCCAGGCGGCGACCGCTTCCGCGCCGAATGGCTCGTCGTCGGCCTGCGCGCCTTGCTCGTCGGCGGGGCGGCTGCACGCCGGTCATCGACGGTGGGGATCGCGGTCGACGACCAGCTGCTCCAGGTGCGGACGACGCGCTCGGGCATAGAGGTGAGCCTGCACGATGGTCGCGATCTCGATGCCGTCGTGCGCGCTGACGCCTCGATCGTTCTCGGGCTGGCAGCGGGTGTGCTCCCCCTCAACGACTCCCTCGGGCTCGTCGACATCGAAGGCGATGAAGCTGCCGTACGAGCCGTCTTCACCCCCCGACGCACCTCGGTCGGAGGCTCCGTGCGCCGATGACCGCCCGAAGTCGCCTACGCCGTCACCAGCTTCGCCTTCGAACAGGCTGCCGCAGCTCAGATCGCCGCCCGCCTCGTAGGAGACGCATCGGCTGGGCGGCGCGAGCAGGGCTCAGGTACCGGGTGCCCGGTACTCCACCTTCTGGCGGACCGCCTCGTCGATCTCCTCGGGCGTCAGCAGCACAACCGTGCTCGTGTGAACGCTGCCGGCTGCCGAGGTGACCAGACCGATGGCCGCGGCGGAGGTGTTGCCCGGCAGGTCCACCGTGACGTAGACGTCCTCGTCACCGAATGCCCAGTACATTGATTCGAGCCGGCCTCCCAGGCTCTGGACCGTGCGTTCGATAGCCTCGCGGCGCGCAGTGCCACCCTCTTTGAGTACGCCTTTCAGACCATCCACGGTCAACTTGGCCCTGAACAGGTACTTCGGCATGGGGATCCGCCTCTCGCGTTTGTCTCGATGACCCGACCCCCTTCGCGAATCTTCCCTGTCTTCCGCGACCCTCGCTATGCGGACCGACGCCATGCGCCTTACGCCCGGCCGAGGCGGGGGGCGAGAAAAATGGCGAGCAGCTGCCGCCCGAGTCCACGCGGGTCCAGATCAAGGCCGAGGACGTGCTGCGCGAGATGTCGGCATCGCTGACCCGGTTGTTCGACGTGACGGCCACCAAGGACTGGGCCAACTGCGCGGCTCGCGCGGACGTCACCGTCGACGGGCGGACGATCGTCGCGGACGTTCCGGTCAGTTATCTGCTGTTCCTGGAGAAGCAGCTCACCGACCTGCACACCTTCATCAAGAAGCTTCCCGTGCTCGACGCCGCCGAGTCCTGGTCCCTCGACCCGTCGACGGACTGGTGGAAGACGGATCCGGTCCGCACGATCCGTACGAAGAAGGTGCCGCGCAACCACGTCAAGGCCGAGGCGACGGACAAGCACCCGGCGCAGGTCGAGGTGTACTACGAAGATGTGCCGATCGGTTACTGGACGACGGTGAAGTTCTCCGGGGCGCTCCCCGCGCGGCGGGTGAACGAACTCGTGGAACGGGTCGAAAAACTCCAGCAGGCGGTGAAGTTCGCCCGCGAGGAGGCCAACGGTGTCGAGGTCACCGACCAGCGCGTCTGCGACGCGGTGTTCGGCTACCTGTTCGGCTGACGTCGGCCACAGATAGACAGGTAGCATCCACGATCGCCCCCGCGTGCGAGCGCGGGGGTGCGCAACAGACGCGGGCCGGATTGAGGACCGGTTCGCGTGATGAGCGCAAGCTGAAACTGAAGTTCAGCCTGACGACGCGGTCACAGTGGAGGTTCGAGTCCTCCCCCCGGCACAACGGACCACGGGCCGGGGTAGCCCAACCTGGCAGAGGCAAGCCGTATCAATCTCAGACTCTCGCTCCAGCTTCAGCATCGCCGCCGATCGCCGGATCGACCGAGGACGGACGAAAGCCGTCGGATGCGAGTTCGACTCTCGCCTGCACCTCTTTCACGGTGCGGTAGTTCAAAGGCAGAACACGACGGCCTGATGACTGATCCGTCCTCTTAAACGCCACCGGCGTGCGCAATTGGGTGGCATCCCCAGGGGCCCGGGAGCTGGATACGACTCCCGGGCTCCGCCACGTGCGCGCGGCGTGCGGAGCAGGCGTACGGGTGGGCCCCGCTACCCCTCGCCGAATTCGGCCCGCACGCCGAGCAGGCGTACCGGGCGGGTGTCCTCGAACAGCTCCAGCGCGGCCAGCGCGGTGCGCTCGATCTCGGCGGGGTCGCTGGTCGGGGCGGGCAGGGTGATGCCATGGGTCTGCGTGATGAACGGAGCGAACCGCACCTTCACCGCGACTCGTTTTGCCGGGCGGCCTTCGGCGGCGACGTCCCGTGCCACGCGTCCGGCCAACGCGGCTACGTTCGCGACGATCTCCGAACGGTCGGTCAGGTCGTGCTGGAAGGTGGTCTCCCGGCTGCGCGAGCGCGCGACGTGCGGAGCGTCAGTGACCTCGGTGCTCCCCGCACCCTGCGCGAGCATGCGGTACCACGGTCCCAGGACCGGGCCGAATCGCGCGGCGAGTTCGGCCGGGTCGGCCCTGGCCAACTGGGCAACAGTGGCCAAACCCGCTTCGGCCAGCTTCCTCGCGGTCTTACGGCCGATACCCCACAGTGCATCGGTCGGCCGCTCGGCCATGACCTGCGCCCAGTTGTCCCGGGTGAGGCGGTAGATACCGGCCGGCTTGGCGAACCCGGTGGCCAGCTTGGCGCGCAACGTGTTGTCGCCGATGCCCACCGAGCATGACAACCCGGTCGCTTCCCGTACCGCCTCCTGGATTTCGGCGGCCAGGGCTTCAGGATCGTCGGTGCGGACTCCGAGGAATGCCTCGTCCCAGCCGAGGACCTCGACGACCACCGGAAACCTGCGCAGCGTGGCCATGAAGCGATCAGAAACCCGTTGGTAGGTCGGCGGGTCCGAAGGGAGGAACACCGCTTCCGGGCACCGCCTGGCGGCGAGGCGCAGTGGCATGCCGGATCGGATGCCGAACTCGCGCGCCTCGTACGAGGCCGTGGCCACCACACCTCGCTGGGTCGGGTCACCAGAGCCACCGACCACCACCGGCCGTCCACGCAACTCCGGTCGGCGAGCTACCTCGACCGCGGCGATGAATTGGTCGAGGTCGACATGGAGCACCCAGTCCCTGAAGGACACGGTCCAGTATGCGACTCTCACGGGCACCGCGCCCGCCGAGTCCCGGAACGAGCACCCTTTCCTGCACGTGGCCGAGGCCAACTCCGCGGCCGTCGCCCTCTACAACGGATGCGGTGGCCGGAGGGCCGTCGGACCATCGTTGGCATGATCAGGGAGACGCGAGGCGGCTCAGGCCCGGCCGAGGCGGCCTGTCGAGCCTTGGTCTCGGCCGGGACGTACGCCATGCCGTCGGCGGATGTGTCGGCGTGCGTGGGGGCCGACGAGGACGGCTGGGCGCGGTTTGCCGCTCACTGGGACGACCTGGCGATCGACCGGTACGCAGCCGCCAGCGGCACGAACCGGCAGCGCCGCTACGGGACCTTCACCTTGTCAGGTGCCGACGAACTGGTGCCGCAGCCTCATGAAGCGTTCGTGCAGCCAGAGGGGACCCATCCGGTCTACCGGGATGTCGGCCGTCACCTTGAGCCGCTGACCGGCGCGTTCATCGTCGACCCCGTGCTGAGGGCCCTGGTCGGATTGCTGGGTGCGATGGCCAGGTCTCTCGACGACCAACCCGAGTGGACGGTGCTCGTGCATCCGTTCAGGGTGATCGCCACCGCCCACCAGGACGGTCGGCCGACACCGGAAGGCCGACACCGTGATGGGGTCACGCTGGTCTCATCGCTGCTCATCGGCCGTGAGAACGTCATCGGTGGCCAGAGTGCCGTATACGAGGCCAGCGGCGCACCGTTGCTCAGGACGACACTCGGCAAGCCAGGCACCCTGCTCCTGGCCGACGACCGCCGCACACTGCACGAGGTGTCCCCCATCCGTCCGCTCGACCCCGCGAGAGCGGCCCGCCGCGACGTCCTGGTCACCACGCTACGGCCGCGCTGAACGCCGGAGCGCGGCGGCCGCTGCCGCCCGTGGGCGCACGGCGTTTCTCCAGCGACGTCACCGACTTCGCCCGCGGCCTCGCGCACTCCGCCGACCAACTGGCGGGCAGGGCCCTACCAGTAGCAGGCGCGTTGCCCCGCACGGGCGCGGCTGATGGTTTGCTCATCGGGCGGATGGAGCGACGTCGACGCCATCAGGACGCGCGTACGGCTACGGCCGCGGGGCGCAGGAGGGCGCGGGCCAAGTCGTCGGCCTGGCAGCGGATTTCGGGGATGGCGGTGGTCTCCAGGAGGTTGCCCCGGCGTAGGGAGCCGAGCGTCCAGAGCGGTGCGGGGGTGTGGCCGGGTGCGGGCCTGAGGCGGCCGGAGGGCGTGGTGTCGAAGCCGCCGCCGACCGGGGCGGGCGAGGCGAGGCCGCCGGCGAGCAGACCGGTGATCAGCGGATCGTCGGCGCGGGTGAGATCGGTCGGACAGCCGGTGCAGTTGACCACGGCGCCCACCCGCAGCGTACGGGCCGAACCGCCGTCGGCACCGGCGCCCAGCGTCACGTCCAGGGCGCCCCCGACGGGGCGGGCGTCGGCGACAGTCCCCTTGTGGAGGGTGACGAGACCCGCGGCCAGGGCGTCGGACAGCATCGCGGCACTGGCCGGGGGGATGCGGTGGCGGTGAGCCTCCCACAGCCGCAGGTCCTCGGCCAGGAACCGCGCCCGGTCGGCGGCGGACAGCTGCTGCCACACCGTACTGGTGATCGGGCGGAGGCTGTCGAACCCCGCACGCCAGTCCCCGTACACGCGGCGGCAGCGGGCGAGGTGCCGCAGCACCGCGCGGCGCAGCGCGGGCAGTCCGGCACCGGGGTCCAGGCGCGGGGCCTGAGGCACCGCGTACGGAGCCGTGACGTGCGGCCGGGGCAGCAGTCCGCGCCGGGACACGGCGTGGATCACCCGCCCGGTGCGCCGCAGGGTGAGAGCCACGTCCACCATGGTCAGGCCGGTTCCCACGAGGAGTACGTCGCGGTCGTCCGGGACGGCGTCGAGCGCGCCGGGGGTCCAGGGGTCGGCGAGGAACATCGGGGAGTCACGCAGCGCCGACGGTGCCCACGTCAGGTCGGGCGGCAGGTTGCCGAGGGCGAGGACCGCGGCGTCGACGCTGAGTCGGCGCCCGGTCCGCAGGGTGAGGGTGAGGGGCGCATCGGCCTGACCCGGATGGTGGGTGATGCCGACGACGCGATCGTGGACGCGGTCAAGGCGCGCGGCTCCGGCGCTCGCGCGCGCGGCGTCGAGGCAGTCGGCGAGGTAACGGCCGTACAGGGCCCGCGGCACGAAGTCCTGTCCCTGCGCACGGCCGTCGAGCCAGCGCACGAAGTGCTCGGGATCGTCCCGGTCGGCGCTCATCCCCGCGGCCCGTACGTTCAGCAGATGGGTGGGCACGTCCGTACCGAAGGCCAGTCCGTGCCCGGTCGCGGCACCCGGATCGATGAGCCGGATCCGCGGCGCGGCCGGATCCTCGGCCCAACTGGCCAGGTCAGCAGGCAGGTTGACCGGATCGGTGGCGGCGGCGTGGTGCAGCAGGCGCATCGCCGTCAACGTGCCCGCGGCTCCCGCACCCACCACGGCGATATTGCGGGGCGTACCAGGGTGGTTCACGAGGGTTGTCCCTTTCCGGGAATGCGTACGGGCTGTGCTGTGTGACCACTCACGGCTCGCGGCGCACCGCTCCCGTATCTCCCTCGGGTGGCTGGTAGATCCGGCGGACGCTGGTGCCGAGCCGGGCGATGTCGGCGCCGTAGATGTGGAGGGAAATCGCCTTCGTCGTACAGGAGTTGCGGACGCGGTGGATGTCGCCCGGCGGGGTGATGGCGGCGATGGCTCCGGCCGGGTTCTCCACGTCCCCGGTGAGGATCAGGCGTGCGGTGCGGCCGTCGGTCATGAGCCGGTAGCGACGCTCGTGCTCCCGGCCCTCGTGGACGCCGGTGACGCACCAGGAGACGTGGTCGTGGATCTCGGTCTGCTGGCCGGGCAGCCACACGAGGGCAACGATCGAGAAGCTGCCGTCCGGTTCGGCGTGCAGCACGTGCTGCCGGTAGCGCTCGGGGTCGCCCTCGCACTGCTCGGCGGTGAGCAGGCCGGGCAGGCCGAGCGACGGGGCCAGCCGCTCGGCGACCAGATGCACGGTCAACTCGGGCGGAAATCCACGCTGGACGACCTCACGGACGTCGGCGACGAGCCCGCCGAGCAACGGGGTGGTCCGCATGGCGACGGCGTTGGGAGCACTGGGATCAGCCATACGGCCAACTTCAGGTCCGTCCGCCCGCCGCGTCCAACGACAATCTCTTCGCCCCCTTCCAAGCGGAGCTTATGGATCCGCACCGGGCGGGCGGCACGACCGGAAGGGCCTGGGCCTCCGCAGACGGCTCGCTCGCGGTTCCGCCGTCAGCAGCCCGCGGTGCGTGCGGCGGCGGCCGTGCTGAGCGCGTCGAGCACCACCTTGACGGCCGGGATCCGCAGATGGTCGCGGAGGACGTACGCCGACACCTTGCGGCGGGTGTGCGGTATCACCGCACGGCCCGTCACCTTGTCGTGGCAGAGGAAGGAGAGCACCAGCGCCGGCATCAGCGCGATGCCCGCGCCGACCGCGACCAGGCTCTGCACGGCGAGATTGTCGTCGGTGGTGAAGACGATGTCGGGGGTGAAGCCGTCCTCCGCGCACACATGCAGAAGATTGGCCCGGCACCGCGGGCAGCCCGCGATCCACCGCTCACCGGACAGGTCACCGAGACGCACCGACCCCCGTCGCCCCAGTGGATGCCCGACCGGCAGGACGACCGTCAACAGGTCCTCCATCAACGGGATTCCGACCACCTCGTCCGAAACCTTGGCCTGCAGGCCCGGATAGCTGAAGGCCAGGGCGATGTCGCACTCCCCGCTCAGCACCCGTTCCACCGAGGCCGGCGGCTCGTCCTCGAGCAGTTCCACGCGGATGCCCGGGCTGTCGGTCAGCAGGCGGGAGACGGCCTCGGGGACCAGGGTGGCGTTGGCGCTCGGGAAGGCGCAGACCCTGACCCGTCCGGCGCGCAGTTTGGCCAGCGCGTCCAACTGCTGCTGCGCGGTGGTGAGATCGCCGAGGATCACCTCGGCATGACGGGACAGCGCCTCCCCCGCCTCGGTCAGCTTCAGCCTTCGCCCGACCCGGGTGAACAGCGGAATGCCGATCTCCCGCTCCAGAGCCTTCATCTGCTGGGTGACCGCGGGCTGCGTGTACCCCAGAGCCCGCGCGGCCGCCGAGTACGAACCGCTGCGGACGACTTCATGAAAGGTTGCGAGGTGCCGCGTGTCCAACATGTCGCGGAGCATAAGCAGAACTTGAGGGCGCATCGCAGGCGCGGGGGCGCAGACGAGCCATCGAGAGGTCGTGGCAGAAAGCGTGGCAGAAAGCACGGCCTGTCGGCCCGCTCACGTCGATGTCAGTGGCGTCCGCTTCAATGCCTGTATGGACGAACAGGAAGAGCTCCTCTCGGCCGTCCACCGCCTGGTCTGGCCAGGTACGGGCGATCTGGAGTGCGATGAGGCGGGCCATCCCTCAGGACACGTGTGCCTGGCGCTCTCGTACGAGCACGATCTCGCCGTGCTCCAGGAGGCGCTCAGCGGGCGGTACGGGCGGCCGCGCACCCTCGCCATGGACGGGTTCGCCGATCCGACGGTGAACGGCCGGACCGGGCTGCCGCTCCTGACTCCGTTCGGCGATCGGGTCGTGGAGATGCGCGCGTGGGCGTATGCGGGCCGATGGATCGGCTGTGGCACGGCCCGCTTCGACGACGGCGTACGCATAGTGGCGCTGGTCGCGGAGCGGGAGGACCCGGCGGCGGACCTGGCGGAGGTGACGTCCTGGGTGGACGGGGTCGTCGCCGTCACGGGATGGGACATCACGCGTGTGCGTACGGTCGACTGGGCGGCGGTCGAGACCCGGATCGGGACCGCGCTGCCCAGTGACTACAAGCGGCTCGCCGAGCTGTTCGGTCACGGCGCGTTCGACGGCTACCTCCACATCCACGTCCCCGAGGCCGCTTTCAAGAGCGACGACCTCGTCCGGCACACCGAGTGGCTGGGCCAATGGGCCAAGGCGCACCGCAGCGGCCTGTGGGAACCGTACGAGGTGTACCCGGCCCCCGGCGGACTCCTTGAGTGGGCGGGCTCCGAGCAGGCCGACCAGTTCTACTGGCTCACCGAGGACCCGGACCCCGACAGGTGGCCCATCCTCGCGAAGGAGGACATACCCGACTCCTGGCAGCGGTTCGACGGGACGACCGCCGAGTTCATCTACCGCATGCTCACCGACCGCCAGCACCCGTTCTCGACGGCCCGCTACTTCGACATCCACTGGTTCGACAGCTACGAGGACGAAGACTAGGCGGAGGCTCAGCCGTTGGTCAGGGTGCGGTCGAGGAGAGGGAGCAGCCGGTCCCAATGGCGCTGTAGGGCGGAGGGGTTGAAGGCGTCGGTGTCGGACATGGTGAAGCCGTGGATGGTGCCGGGGTAGATCTCGGTGGTGTAGTCGACGCCTGCGGCGTCCAGGGCCTGGTTGAGCTCGCTGAGGGCCTCGGGCGTCATGTCGCCTTCGGCGAGGCCGACGTGGACTTGGGCGGTGAGCTTGGGGACGAGGCGGTGCGGGCTGTCGGGTGCGTCGGTGACCAAGAAACCGGGGTGGAACCCGGCGACGGCGGCCACCTGGTCGGGGTGGGCCGTTGCGGTGCGCATCGCCAAGGCGGCGCCGATGCAGTAGCCGATCACGGCGGACGGTCCGGCGCTGACCTCGGGCTGGTTGGCGAGGAACCTGAGGTAGGCGTCGGCGTCGCGCAGGATCCGTTCGGTGGTGTGCTCCTCGACCAAGGGCAGCAGCTGGGCGATGACCGCGGGCCGGATGTCTTCCGAGATGTGCTCGGGAAGTTCGACCACCGGTGCCGGGCCGTGCCGGTAGTAGAGGTTGGGGACGAGTACGTAGTACCCGTGCTCGGCCAGTTCGCGGGCCTTCTTCTCCAGCTCGGGCCGCACGCCGAAGGCGTCCGGGTACAGCAGCACCCCCGGGTGCCGCTCGCCGCGATCGGGGAAGGCGGCGAAAGCGTCGGCCTGGCCGTCCGTGGTGGGAATCTGCAGAGTCTTGGTGGGCATGGCTGATCATCTTTCCTGGGGCGGTTGCCGGGTCACAACCTCTTTCAGGGTTGAGGCCGACCAGAGATCCGGCCAGAGATGACGTACGGCCGGGATCGCGGCCCGTCGGCGGCAAGGCAGCCGGTTCATCCCCGGTAGTCCTGAATACGCTGCCCCTCGATCCGGCGCGTCAACTCGGGGAGCCGCTCGGACAGTTCGGCCAGGGTGGCGGGTACGTCGAGGGTGCGCAGCTTCCGTTCGTGCATCAGGACCCGGCCGTCCACCACGGTCGTGCGTACGTCGCTCGAGCGCGCGCTGTGCACCAGCGTCGCGGCGAGGTCGTGTACGGGCTGGGTGTGCGGCCCGCTCAGGTCCACCAGGACGAGGTCGGCCCGGCGGCCCGGCGCGAGCGAGCCGATGCGGTCGCCGAGCCCGACCGCGCGGGCGCTCTGCAGCGTGGCGTGGTGCAGGGCCTGCCGGGCGGTGAGCCAGGTCGGGTCGCGCCGCGTGGACTTCTGCACGAGCGCGGTGAGGGCCATGGACTCCCAGACGTCCAGGGAGTTGTTCGACGCGGCGCCGTCCGTGGCCAGGCCGACCGGAATGCCCAGCTCCGCCAACTCTCTGATCGGTGTGGTGTCCCAGCCGAACTTCAGATAGCCGCGGGGCGAGGTCGCGACGGCGATCCGCCCCGTGGCCCGCCGCAGCACGTCGAGGTCGCGCTCGATGATGCCGGTGCCGTGGGCGATGAGCAGGTCCACACCGTCGTCCGTCAGGCCCGCGTCACGCAGGATCTCGATGGGCGTACGACCGTGCCGGGCAAGGCTGTTCGCGGTCTGCTCACGGTTCTCGGCGGCGTGGATGTGCACCTGGAGGCCGTGCGTACGGGCGAGTTCGGCGGTGGCCGCGAGGTCGGCGTCGTCGACCGTGTACGGGGCGTGCGGCGCGAGCGCGGTGGTGATCCTGCCGCCCGCGCCGCCCCGGTGCCGCAACGCGAAGTCGAGGGAACGCTCGCGGCCCGCCGCGCCTTGGGAGGAGAAGAAGGCGGCGCCGAGGTGAGCGCGCAGACCGCTCTCCTCGGCGACGGCGGCGATGGTGTCCATCGCGAAGTAGTGGTCGGCGAAGCAGGTGACGCCGCCGCGGACCATCTCGGCGCAGGCGAGCCGGGCGCCGAGCTCGACGTCGCGGTCGGTCAGGTTGGACTCGATGGGCCAGATCCAGTCGTTGAACCACTCCTCGATCGGAAGGTCCTCGGCGATGCCACGCAGGGCCACCATCGGCGTGTGCGTATGGCAGTTGATCAGGCCCGGCAGGGCGATCCGGCCGCGGGCGTCGATGCGTTCGGCGGCGGTGATGTGGGCGGCGTCCGCGGTCGTCGTGAGGGTGTCGATGACCCCTCCCCGTACGACGATCGCGGTGTCCTCGGTGAAGCCGATCCGCTCCTCGTCGTCGTGGACGAGCGCGGTGCAGCCGGTGATGACCAGGTCGGCGACGGTCACAGTCATTCCGCCACGGTAGTGCGTGTTTCGGGAAGTCGCCGCAGTCGCTCCGGTCGGCCCTCAGAACATTGAGGGAAGGGGTGCGGCCCGCCTTGAATACCGAGGGCTGCCCTGGACACCCTCTCAACAAAGGTTCCTCTGACACCGATTGACCCCGCCGCTGAAGTCGAGAAGTCTCTGCTCGGCGACTCCTTTCCCTGTCTGCGAATCTCACGGAGTACGGCGAGCTGTCCGAGGCCCGCCGTTACTCCGGGCGCCGCAAGCCCGCCGACTGGGCCTGTCCGTTCTCCGCCCGGGTCTGACGGCGGTGTCGGGGACTGGCACGCTGGCCGGCCGCGGCGCATCCGTGCGCTGGGTGCACGCTGCCTGCTCCTGCTGGGCAGCGGCCTTGTGATCGCCGTGAACTGGGGGACGTACATCTGGGCGACGACGCACGGGCGGGTCCTGAAAGGCGTCACTCGGCTACTTCATCAACCCGATCGCCACGCGCTGCTGCTTGCGAGCGCGGGGGTGGCGACGGTCGTGCCGCTCCTGTCGTTCGGGGCCGCCACGACGCGGGTGCCGTTGTCGGCCATAGGGTTCCTGCAGTACATCAACCCGGCCATGCAGTTCCTGATCGGTCTGATCCTGCTGCGCGAAGAGGTGTCGGGGGTGCGGTGGGCGGGCTTCGCGCTCATCTGGGGGGGCGTTGCTGCTCTCCGGCCTCGGCAGCCTCGGCGGCCTCTCCGGCCTCGTTGGTCTCCGGCGGGCCCGCACGGTGGGGTGCGGGAGGCGGAGGATCCTCCGGACGGCCCTCAGTCCGCGCGGCCCGTCGCCGCGACCGTCACGCCCAGGCCGATCATCGCGAGGCCACCCGCCCCGCCGACCGTCGACAGGCGGCGCTGCGAGCGGGCGAACCAGGTACGGGCCGCCGAGGCACCCAGGCCCCACAGGGTGTCCGTGATCAGGCCGATGGCGACCGGCACCAGGCCCAACACCATCATCTGGAGGGGGAGATGGCCCGCCGAGTGGTCCACGAACTGCGGTAGCACCGCCGCGAAGAAGACGATGCCCTTCGGATTGGTGACGCCCACGAAAATGCCGTCCAGGATCGTGCGCAGATCGCCGCGTCGCTCGCCCGCCGGGGCGTCCATGTCCGCCGCGCGCATCTCCCTGCGGCGCCGGAACGCCTGTACGCCCAGGTGGACGAGGTACGCCGCTCCTGCCAGCTTCACGCCCATGAACACGGCCGCCGAGCTCGCCACAAGCGCGCCGAGGCCCCACGCCACAGCGATCACCAGGGCGTACGAGCCGACCACGTTCCCGAGGACCGTCGCGAGCGCCGTACGGCGGCCGTGTGCGAGAGCTCTGCCGACCACGAACAGCACGCTCGGCCCCGGAATCACGATCACCAGCAGCGACATCGCCGCGAACGCGAGCACGCTCTCCGTGGACACCATGTGTCCGTCACCTCCTGGATGGCTCTGGCCAGAGGCATGCAAGCACACGGAGGAACGTCCGCTCCAGTCACATCCACAAAGCGCCCGGCCAGGTCCCCGTCTCCTGTGCCACGCGACCCCTCACGCCAAGAGAGAGCGCCAGCGGTCGGCCGAATCCATCATGTCCAGGATGACGCGCTCCAGGAACGTCCCCGCCCTGGTCAGTCGCTGCCCCACGGGACTGTCGGGCCCGAACTCCTGCGCCGCCGCCAGCGCGGCCCGCGCCGACGCGAGCGTCTGCTGCGAGCTGATGACGATCGAGTGGTACCAGGCCTCGTCGTCGACCACATAGACGTCGCGACGCCGCTGCGGATCGCGCTCGCGCCGGACATACCCCTGCTCGACCAGGAAGTTCACGGCCACGGAGACGGAGGCTGGGCTGACCTTCAGCCTGCGGGTCAGCTCGGCCGCGGTGCGCCTGCCGTCCTCGGACAGCAACAGGTCGACGTGCACGCGGGCGGTCATCCTCGGCAGCCCCGACCTGACCGCCAGCTCGATGATCTCGTCCCCCATCGTGCCGTCCGGCGGTGCGGCCCCGCGCGGGGGTGCCGGTGTGCCACGGCGCGCTCGCTGGACCGTCGCCTCGTGCGCCTCCTGTGGCCGGTAGTCGGCAGGGCCGCCGTTGCGTCCGACCTCCCGGCTGATCGTCGAGGTCGGCCGGTCGAGCCGCCTGGCGATCTCGGCGTAGGAGAGCCCGTCGGCCAGTCCGGCCGCGATGCGCTGCCGTTCCTGCTGGGTCAGTCGTCCTCCTGGCATGCCATCAGTATTGCCTTCGGGCATCATTCATTGCAACGCGCCATTGCATTCGAGCTCAGCGTCATTGCATCAATTTACCGCCAACTGCCTGCACTTACGCCTTTTTAGCGATTGACCAAATCCTGAATGCAACGTAGCTTTCGGAATGTGCCGAACACGTACTATCGCGAGATGAGGAATGGCCATGAGTGAGTCCCCGCACGTCGTCCCGGCGATGCCGACGCAGCGTCGGCCCGGTTGCCCCTTCGACCCGCCGACCGAGCTGCTCGACGCCCGTGAGCACGGCCCCATCAGCCGCGTCACCCACCCCGGCGGCAGGCCCGGCTGGCTGATCACCGGATACGACCTCGTCAGGTCGGTCCTGGCCGACTCGCGGTTCAGCTCGCGCAAAGAGCTCCTGAACTTCGGCGACTTCGAGGTTCCTCCGGCACCGCCCGGCGAGTTCCTCCTCATGGACGATCCACAGCACCGCCGCTACCGCAAGCCGCTGGCAGGCAAGTTCACCGTTCGGCGGATGCGACTGCTCACCGAGCGCGTCGAGCAGATCACCGCCGACTGCCTGGACGCCATGGAGCAGGCCGGGCCGCCGGTGGACCTGGTGACCGCGTTCGCCAAGCCCATTCCCGCCATCGTCATCTGTGAGCTCCTGGGTGTCCCGTACGAGGAACGGGGCTCCTTCCAGAAGCAGATCGAGTCGTTCATGGACGGGGAGACGGGCGACGAGGAGCTGATCGCGGCCTACACCGCGACGCAGAACTACCTCGAGGAGCTGGTGGCCGCCAAGCGCGCGAACCCCACGGACGACGTGCTCAGTGAACTCACCGACAGCGATCTGACCGATGAGGAGCTGAAGGGGGTCAGCCTGATCCTGCTTGCGGCCGGGCTCGACACCACCGCGAACATGCTGGCCCTCGGCACCTTCGCGCTGCTGCAGAACCCGGAGCAACTGGCCGCGCTGCGCGCCGATCCCGCGCTCGCCCCCGTGGCCGTGGAGGAGCTGCTGCGGTATCTGAGCGTCGCCAAGACGTTCTGGAGGACGGCGCTGGTGGATGTCGAGCTGGGCGGCCGGGTCATCGAGGCCGGCACGACGGTCGTCCTCTCGTACAACACCGCCAACCGCGACCCCGAGCGCTTCGCCGATCCCCACGTGCTCGACCTCCGCAGGCAGGACGGCGGGCACGTGGCCTTCGGCCACGGCGTCCACCAGTGCCTGGGTCAGCAACTGGCCCGCGTCGAAATGGGCGTCGCGTTCCCCGCCCTGCTCAACCGCTTCCCCACGCTGCGCCTGGCCGTACCGGCCGAAGAGGTCGGCCTGCGCCCGGAAACCGCGGACATCTACGGGGTGAAGAGCCTGCCGGTCGCCTGGGACGTGTGATCGGGAGCCAGTGACGGCGGCCCTGCTGGAAGGTCGCGCGGACCGCGCGGACTGTCAGGTCATCGAGAACTTGGCCACGTACTCGTCGAAGGGCTCGATGCCGACTTCCGCACGCAGTTCGTCCATGCGCTCGGGCTCTTCACAGGGCCACGGGACCGGTGCCCCGTCCTTCAGACCGGCAATCTGTGTTCCGTAGATCTGCTTGCGGCCCTCATTGACGAGCGTGCGGTCTCGCAGAAACGCCAACTCCCGTGAGCGGGCCGACCCGGCCGACACCGCCCGCTGCATCAGCTGGAGAGCGCGTCGCTGGACATCGAGCTGCCGGTCGGCGTGCTGGGCGATCAGCCATGCGGCGCGTGCGGCCTCCTCGCCGACCCGTTCTGCCGTCGGCCAGCCGTGCTCATCCATGAGCTCGTCGAGTCGGTCACCATGCCGTGCGGTCAGCCGACGCCACGCCAACTGCTCGGCGGGGTCCGTGCTGTTCGCGTGGACCGAGGATCGATGATCGGCCGCGGCCATCTCCGTGAGCTCCTCCGCCAGCGCGGCAAGGTCGTACACCACTGTCAACTCCCTCATCCATTCGGTGCGTTGTGCTCCGTGCCCGCAACCCTAAGCCGCATACCGCGCGTAAAGATCATTCCGTAGAACGGTGACGGACACCTCCGTGCACCGGGATAATGGATCTACACGAACGACCCGGCCGTAAGAGGCCGTTCGGCGTCAGCTGACGGAACACCGGGCATGCGATCGGCGCCGTGCGAACGAACCGGGACCGTGCGGCCGCGCAGTGCTCACCACCCTTCCACGCGTTCCTGGAGTACGGCGCGTTCGGCGGGGTTGGCGGTCAGGGCGAGGGCACGCCGGTCCTCGGTGCGGGCCTCCTCGGGCTGGCCGAGGGCGCGGAGCAGGTCGGCGCGGGTGGCGTGGAAGAGGTAGTAGCGGTCAAGGGCGGGGGCGAGGGCGTCCACCTCCGCCAACGCGGCGCGTGCGCCGCGGGTGTAGCGGAGGGCGACGGCTCGGTGCAGCCGGGTGACCGGTGAGGGGGCCAGGTGCAGCAGCATGTCGTAGAGGAGCACGATCTGCTCCCAGTCGGTGTCCTCCCAGCGTGCGGCCTCCGCGTGGCAGGCCACGATGGCTGCCTGGAGCTGGTACGGGCCCGGGCGCTGCCGCCGGATGGCGCGCACGAGCAGGGCCGCGGCCGCCGCGATCGCTTCGTGATCCCAGCGGGAGCGGTCCTGGTCCCGCAGCCGCACCAGCGTGCCCTCGGGCGTGAAGCGAGCGGCCGTCCGGGCGCGGTGCAGCCGGATCAACGCGAGCAGTCCCGCCGCCTCGGGCTCGGTCGGCATCAGCCGGTGCAGCAGGGCGGCCAGCCACTCGGCGTCGTCGACGAGGTCGCGTGACTGCGCCTGCTCGGCCGTGGACAGATAGCCCTCGTTGAACAACAGGTAGATCACCGCGAGGACTTGGGCGAGGCGGCCGCCCAACTCCTCGTCGCCGGGCACGCGGTACGGGATCCCCGCCTCGGTGATCTTCCGCTTGGCGCGAGTGATGCGCTGTGCCACGGTGGATTCCCGTACGAGAAAGGCCCGGGCGATCTGAGCGGTGGTCAGACCGCACACCACCCGGAGGGTGAGGGCGATCTGGGCCTCCTGGGTCAGGGCCGGATGGCAGCAGGTGAAGATCAGGCGGAGGCGCTCGTCCGGTTCCGACGGCTCCGAGCCGTCGGCGGCCTGGTCCGGTGGCCATTGCAGCTGTGCCAGCTTGCGCCGGTAGTTCTCCTCGCGCCGTACCAGGTCGATGCCGCGGCGCCGGGCCACCGTGAACAGCCAGGCGTCGGGCCGCTCCGGGATGCCCTCGGTCGGCCAGCGCTTCAGCGCCGCGAGGACAGCGTCCTGCACCAGGTCCTCCGCCGTGGCGAAGTCGCCGGTCACCCTGATCAGCGCGGCGGTCAGCCGGCCCGCGTGCTCGCGGACCACGCGGGCCAGTTCGTCCGCCTCGTACGACGGGGTGGTGGCACTCACCCCGGTGGGACGGTCTCTACAGGACGGATCTCGACGACCGGGCAGCCGGGCCAGGTCCGCACCATGCGCAGGGCCTCGTCGAGGTCGGCGACCTCGATCTCCGCGTATCCGCTGACGACCTCCTTGCCCTCGACGAACGGCCCGTCGACGACGACCGGCTCCCCGCCCCGCAGCCGCACGGTCGTCGCCGTCTCCGGTGCCCGCAGCTTCTGCCCGCCCGCGATCTTGTCGGCGTGGGTGGCGAACCACTCGTGGACCCGCTCGAACGCCCGCGCCCGCTCGGCCGGGCCCATGGCGCGCAGCTCCCCGGCGAACTCCTCGGTGTCCACGAAAAGCAGCACGTACTTCATGCGTTGCCTCCCTGCTCCTGCATGGCAGCGAGCCGCCGTGCCAGCTCGTCCGGCGCCACGTCCTCGACGTGGGTGGCCACGGTCCAGCCGTGCCCGTAGGGGTCGACGATGTAGCCGTCCCGGTCCCCGTAGAACTGGTCCTGCGGCGCCCGCTTGAGTGTGGCCCCGAGCTCCACGGCGCGCTCGACCACCGCGTCCACGTCCTGAACGTAGACGAACAGGAAGACCGGGCTGCCGCCCAGGCCCCCGGCGGGCGGCGCCTCGGTGGCAAGGATGGGCGACGCGTCCTCGACAATGACGACCGAGTCGCCGATCTCGATCTCGGCGTGCACGATCGTCCCGTCCGGCCCGGGGAACCGCATCCGCTCGGTCGCGCCGAACACCTCGGCGTAGAACTCGAGCGCCTTGGCGGCGCCCCGCACGACCAGGCACGGGGTGACGCGGCGGTAGTCGGCGGGGATCGGCTTCGGGGTGGTGGTAGGTGACATGGGCTCGTCTCCTTTGACCGGCTCCGACGAAGGGTGACCGGCTCCTGCGAAGGGCCGGATGGCCCCTCTACTTGGAAGACGATCGGCAGCGGGGCGGATACGACACGCACACCGACCGGATTCACGAATTCCGGCCGCGGTGCGACCCGGCACGGCACGGCACGGCCTCGGAGCCTGGTCCTTCAGCTCGTGGCGCCCTTGATGATGGCGAAGGGAGCGCCGGACGGGTCGAGGAACATGGCCAGGCGGCCGATGTCCGGTGCGTCGGTGGGCGGGATGAGGGTGGTGGCTCCGGCCTCGGCGGCCTTGGCGGCCGTGGCGTCGCAGTCGCTCACCTCGAAGTACGGGTGCCACTCCGGGGTCGATCCGGCGTCGAGGTTCTCTTGGGGCAGTTGCATCAGCCCGCCGTGTGCCGCCTCCTGCGTGGTGCCGGAGGGTCGCAGAACGGTGTAGGTCAGGTTCTCGCCCATAGCCATGTCGTCCATCTGCCAGGAGAGGACGGCACGGTAGAACTCCCGCGCCACGGGGGCGTCGGTGGTGTAAAGCTCGGTCCAGGTCAGGGTGTTGGGGACGCCCACGGACTCCAGGCCCTGGGTCTCGGCGGGCTGCCAGACGGCGAAGTCGGCGCCGGTGGGGTCGGTGAAGGCGGCCATCCGCCCGTAATGGAAGACGTCCGCCGGGGCGACGCGGACGGTGCCACCGGCCTGCTCCACGGCCTTGGCGGTGGCGTCGGCGTCCGGGGTGTGGAAGTACACCGTCCAGGCGGGGCTCGCGCCTTCTTCGGTGAGCGGGCCGAGACCCGCGACCGTCTTGCCGTCCTGTCGGAAGAAGCCGTAGCCGCCCGCTTCGGGGCCGGCCGACTGGAACTCCCAGCCGAAGGCGGCGGCGTAGAAGGCACGACTGGCTTCTGTGTCGGTGCTCCCCAGATCGAGCCAGTTCGGTGCGCCTGGTACGTACGTTGTCGTCAGCATGGTGCGGCCCTTCGTGATGGTCGTCGACTTGGCCTCGCTCGGGGTGGCTGGACCGGGAGGACCGGGAGGTCGTTTCCAGCCCCCACGGTGATCGACACTAACCGTCGGTCGGGCATACCTGGATGATCCGGACGGCTCGACATCGAGCGCGAGGGCGGGGCGTGCCCGAGGTGCGAGAGCGAGCGGGGAGTGCCCGAGGTGTGAGAGCGAGGAGTGCCCGAGGTGCGCCGTCGCGCCGTCAGCGGCCCCGGCGGGCGTTGAGCCGGGCGGCCTGGCGCGTCAGGTAGTCGCGCTCGGCGAGGTTGGGGGCCTTCTGCGCCGCCTCGGCATACAGCCGTGCCGCCGTCGCCAGGTCGCCGTCACGCTCGTGGAGGTACGCCGACACCGCGGCGTGGCGGGGCAGTGAGTCGTCCAGCTCCGCGAGCGCCGCAAGCCCGGCGCGCGGTCCGTCGGCCTCGCCGACGGCCACCGCGCGGTTGAGCCGGACGACGGGGCTGTCGGTCAGGCGCGTGAGCTCGTCGTACCACTCGACGATCTGTACCCAGTCGGTCTCCTCGGCGGTGGGCGCGTCGGCGTGGAGCGCCGCGATGGCGGCCTGGGCCTGGAACTCGCCGAGGCGGTCGCGGGCGAGGGCGGCCTGGAGGATCTCGACGCCCTCGGCGATCAACTCGGTGTCCCAGCGGCCGCGGTCCTGTTCGGCGAGCGGCACCAGGCTGCCGTCGGGCGCGGTCCGGGTGGCGCGCCGGGCGTGGTGGAGCAGCATGAGGGCGAGCAGCCCCGCCACCTCGGGGTGGTCGATGGCGGCCGCGAGTTGCCGGGTGAGCCGGATGGCCTCGGCGGCGAGGTCGACGTCGCCGGAGTAGCCCTCGTTGAAGACGAGGTAGAGGACGCGCAGCACGGTGGCGACGTCGCCGGGCTTGTCGAACCGTACGCCGGAGACGGTGCGCTTGGCGCGGCTGATGCGCTGCGCCATGGTCGCCTCGGGCACCAGGTAGGCCTGGGCGATCTGACGGGTGGTGAGCCCGCCGACGGCGCGCAGGGTGAGGGCGACCGCGGACGACGGTGTGAGCGATGGGTGGGCGCACAGGAAGTACAGCTGGAGCGTGTCGTCCGCCGCGGGCGCGGGCCCGGGCGCCGGCTCCTCCTCGACGCGGTCCTCGCGTCGGCGGCGGGCGGCGTCGGCCCGGGTCGCGTCGAGGAACCGGCGCCAGGCCACGGTGATCAGCCAGCCCTTCGGGTCCCGCGGCTGGTCGGTGGGCCAGACGCGGACCGCCTCGACCAGGGCGTCCTGTACGGCGTCCTCGGCCGCCGCGAAGTCGGCTCCGCGGCGGACGAGGATGGCGAGGACGCTGGGCGTGAGGCTGCGGAGCAGGGCCTCGTCCATTGATGCGGTCACGGGGGAGGTCACTCCGTGATGGTGGGCGGCGCGGTCAGGAACGGGCGTACCTCGAGCCACTCGTGGATCGGCTTCCCGCCCGCTCCGGGGGCGGCCGACAGTTCCCCGGCCAGCTCGATGGCGCGCTCGTAGCTGTCGACGTCGATCACCATCCAGCCTGCGATGAGGTCCTTGGTCTCGGCGAACGGACCGTCGGTGACCGGCGGGCGCCCCTCACCGTCGTACCGGACCCACGCCCCCTCGGGGGCGAGCGCCTGACCGTCGACGAACTCGCCGGTCTTCTCGAGGCGGTCCGCGAAGTCCTGCATGTACTGCATGTGCGCCGAGATCTCCTCCGGCGTCCACTGGTCCATGGGTACGTCGTTGACCGCTGCCGGAGCGCCACGGTAGTGCTTGAGCAACAGGTACTTGGCCATGATGGTCTCCTCGGTGCTGGTGCGACCCATTGTGGTCGCGTTCACCTCGGGGACGGAGCAGGCCACGGATTCTCGACATCGCCGCCAGAAGTTTTTTGAGTCCGCCCGGGCGCGCGCCGGGGCGGACTCTTCAGCCCACCGGACTCAGTGCCGCTAGACCGTCGGACTCAGTCCCGCTGCTTCACTCCCGCTGCTTCAGTCGCGCCGCTTCAGTCCCGCTTCTTCAGTCCCGCTTCTTCAGCAGCGCCTTGATGGCGTAGACATCGCTGTAGTTGGACGGGCCGCCGCGGGTGTCCTTGTAGAGCGCGTTGTGCTGGAAGTAGCTCATGTTGACCGCGAGCCGGTCCTGGACGAGTTCGAGCCGGTAGGTCCTGCCCTTGCTCAGCTCGGCCTTGGCGAAGGTCGAGCCGCGTACGGTCGTCCAGCTGCCGGTGTGGGGCATGGCGATGACGTGTTCGGTGACGAGGTCGCCGGTGGTGTCGTCGTACACGCGCAGCATCTTCATGCCGCTGGTGACACCGGTGTTGATCGGTCCACCGGCCGCGGCGTCGACGTGGAGGAGGTAGTCGCCGGTCGCCTTCGGGGTGATGTGGGCGGTGAGCTTGTCCCCCGGCGCCGTGCCCCAGTCGGAGTAGTACACGCCGTTGTCGCCGCTGGTCTTCTTGCCGCCGGTCGCTTCGAAGTCTTCGCCGGTGACCTTGTGGATCCGCTCGTCGTCCGGTCCCCAGTAGCACTCGGGCTTGGCGTGCTGTGAGGTGTTTCCGCTGGAGGTGTAGGTCAGGCGGACGCTGTAGCAGTGCGAGACCTCATCCGGCCGCGCGGCCTTGTCGGTCCACGATTGCGTACCGCCGGTGACCGGAACGTTCTCGGCGATCACCTTGCCGTCGCGCAGTACATCCATGGCGACCTTGGAGGGGTCTTCGTCACCGATGTCGAGGAACAGCCGCAGGCCGCCGCCCTCCGCGGTGACGCTCTTCACGTCCGCGGTGGTGGGACCGTACAGGGCCTCCTTGGAGGAGACGTCCACCGGTTCCGGGGCCTTCTGACCCGAGCCCGCCTCCGGCTTGGCGAGCTTCACGACCACGGTGGACCCACCGTCACCGAGCATGCTCTCGGTGATCGCCGTACCGGCCGGGAGCTCCTTGCCGTCCAGGATCAACGACCGTACCTGGTAGGCGCCTTCATCGACCTTGCCCGCCGGGATGTCGAGCGCGACGTTCAGCTTGTGGCCCCGGTAGTTCACGTCGTGCAGGGCGGCGCGCCGCTGACCGGGGAAGTAGGTGTCGCGCAGCTGCGCGGGCAGGAACGGCTCGATGTGCAGGCCGTCCTCGCGGGCGTCGATGCCGAAGACGCTCTGCTGGACCATCGACATCATCCCGGCGACGCTCCACAGCTGACGGTCGGAGTTGATGACCGTGTTGGCGCTGCCGTCGAGGATGTTGATGTTCTCCTTGTTGGTGGCGAACAGCGCCGCGCCCCGTACCAGGGAGTGGGCCTGCTGCGTGGCCACACCGTCGTTCCCGGCCTGGGCGGCCGCCCGCATCATGTACGCGGTCACGAACGGCCACACCCCGTTGTTGTGGTACGACGGCACGCCCTGCTGCTGCGGCCAGAGCACCGACGGGCCGTACGCGGTCTGCGGATAGTGGGCGACGGCCTGTTCGGCCTGCTCGGGCGTGGCGACTCCGGTGAGCACGGCCAGCGAGGTGCCCAGGGCGTCGTAGCGGTTGACCGGGGCGGTGTCCTTCTCGGTGGTGAGCATCTGGGAGAACTGGCCCTTGTGCGGCAGCCAGAACTTCTCGCGGATGGCCTGCGTCAAGTCATCGGCCCAGCCTCGGTACTTGGCCGCGGCGGCCTGGTCGTCGGCGTCGGCCGCGAGCCGGGAGGCCGCGTCGATCGCTGCCCAGTGGGCGACGTTCGTCGACAGCGAGCGGGAGGTGGCGATGGTGGCCACATCGTCCTTGGTCCAGTCCGCGTAGCTCTGCTCGCGCCAGTCCAGGAAGGAGTGTTCGCCCAGGTAGAGGCCGTCGCCCTGGTCGAAGACGACCTTACGGTCGTGCTCGATGGTGTTGCGTATCGCGTGGTACGCCTGGGTGGCGAAAGCCTGCCGCTCGCCGTCCGGCAGCCAGTCGATGATCTCGCTCGCGCCGAGCGCCCAGACGACCCGGTCGGTGGAGCTGGGGTAGCTGCCGCCGGTGCCGGTGTCCTGGATGATCTGGGTGTCCCCGGAGCCGTCGCGGCGCTCACTCAGCTTGAACGCGAGGGTGTTACGCATCCGTTGGGGATCGACCGGGGTCAGGCCGAGGTCCGCGGAGTACGCCACGTCCCGCGTCCAGACGTACGTCCAGGACTTGCCGGTCTGGTAGCAGCCGCCCGGGCAGTCGATGGGCTTGCCGTCGTGGTACGAGCCGTCGGTCAGCCGGTCCGCCTTGTTCAACTCGGCGTCGTCCTGCGCCATCGCGTACAGGCCGTCAAGCAGCACGGACCCGGAGCGCAGGGTCGGCTTACCCGGCGCCTCCTTGAAGACCCGCTCCCCCGCGACGGAGCTGACCAGCTTGTACGTACGCAGACAGTCCGCACCGACAGCCGTCACCGTGACCGTGGCCGCCCCGGTTCCGTCCTTGAACCGGCCCGGTTCCTCGGGAACGGCGCACCGTGCGTCGCGGGCGGCCGGGGCGCCGGTGGCTCCTTGGGAGGAGGACGGTACGGCCATCGCGGACGGCATGGTGGCCACCAGAGTCGCGGCGATGGACGCCGTCAGAAGGGCCCTGTTGCGGCTCTGCGGATTGCTGCTCACATCATGCTCCCTTGTGTACAAGACCTGAACACACTGCATCTCGCACGGCAACCCGCGCCGCATGGGGCACTTGGCACGGAAGAACCGGGTCCCGACCGGGTGAAGTCGACCCAGCTACGGCCGTGAACTGCCGGTGAACGAGTTGACCGGGTCCTCGACCGCATCGCTCCGTGTCGCCGCTCACACTGCCTGTAGCGCTCGAAACTAGAACCCGCTCTGCGCTACGTCAACAGAAAGTGAAGCAATGTTTCCAGCGAAGTGCGTTGCCCAGTTAAGGCGTTAACGAGACGAGGAGTGAAGTGGGGTGGGGTGGGGTGGGGTGGGGTGGAGGTTTCGGCTTCCCGCGCGGCGATTTGACGCGATGTCACCTGCCATCGAGGAATCGCTTCTCGACCGGGCGTCGCGTCAAGGATCCGATCTGCCCTGATTCGCACCAACATGCGGCGAAAGTGGCCGTGTTGGGCTTCAGTAAAGTGACGGCAAAGATCGCCTGGGACAATGAAGGGGACGTCCCGGGCCGTGGGCCGACTGGCGAGGCGGCCCACATCCGATACCTGCCGCACGATCAGGGGGACCCCTGCCATGCCCACTCCACGTCTGAGCCAGACGCCGCTGCCCGGAATCGGGGTCCGCTACGACCTGACGACCCGCGAGAACCGCCACGTCTCCGTGGTCGCGCATCGCGACGGCGGGCGGACCGTGAACGCGTATCGCAAGGACGATCCGGACGAGTGCGCGCTGTCGCTGAAGCTGACCGCCGGGGAGAGCGCGGCGCTGATCGATGCGCTGATGCCCTCCCATCACAGCTCGAACCTGCTGCACACCACCGATCTGGGGCTGGTGGCCGAGCGGGTGGAGCTGTCGGCCACCTCGTACTGGAACGGGCGGGTCCTTGGCGAGACGCGGATGCGTACGGAGACCGGGGTGTCGATCGTCGCGGTGCTGCGCCGGGCGAACGCGATTCCCTCGCCGGGCCCGGAGTTCCGGCTAGCGGGCGGCGACACGCTGATCGTGATCGGCACCCGTGAGGGTGTCGAGGCAGCCGCGTCCATTCTGGGACGGGACTGATCGCATGCACTCCGCCGTCTTTCTGATCGAGTTCGGGGCGATCATCCTCGGCCTGGGTCTCCTCGGCCGGTTCGCCGGCCGGTTCCAGTTCTCGCCGATCCCGCTGTACCTCCTGGCCGGGCTCGCCTTCGGCACGGGCGGCCTGCTGCCCCTGGGCGCCAGCGAGGAGTTCGTCGCGATCGGCGCCGAAATCGGTGTCATCCTGCTGCTGTTGATGCTCGGCCTGGAGTACACCGCCAGCGACCTGGTCTCCAACCTGAAGACCCAGTACCCGGCCGGTCTCGTCGACTGCGCGCTCAACGCCCTGCCCGGCGCTGCCATGGCGCTGCTCCTTGGCTGGGGCCCGGTGGCTGCCGTGGTGCTTGCCGGGGTCACTTGGATCTCGTCCTCCGGCGTGATCGCCAAGGTGATGGGCGACCTCGGTCGTCTGGGCAATCGCGAGACCCCGGTGATCCTGAGCATCCTGGTCCTCGAGGACCTCGCGATGGCCGTCTACCTGCCGATCATCACCGCGCTCCTTGCCGGAGCCGGCTTGGCGGCGGGCAGCATCACTCTGGCCATCGCGCTCGGGGTGGCGGGCCTGGTGCTGTTCCTCGCTCTGCGCTACGGGCGGGTCATCTCCCGTTTCGTCTCCAGCGACGACCCCGAGAAACTCCTCCTTGTCGTACTCGGACTGACTCTGCTGGTCGCGGGCCTCGCCCAGCAGCTGCAGGTCTCGGCCGCGGTCGGCGCGTTCCTCGTGGGCATCGCCCTGTCCGGGGAGGTCGCCGAGGGCGCGCACAATCTGCTCTCCCCGCTGCGCGACCTGTTCGCGGCGGTGTTCTTCGTCTTCTTCGGACTGCACACCGATCCCGCCAGCATCCCGCCGGTGCTGCTGCCCGCGCTGGCGCTTGCGGTGCTCACCACGGGTACGAAGATCGCCACTGGTTACTGGGCGGCGAAGCGTGCCGGGGTGTCGGTCAAGGGGCGCTGGCGGGCAGGCGGCACGCTGGTGGCGCGCGGTGAGTTCTCCATCGTGATCGCCGGTCTTGCCGTGAGCGCCGGGATCGAGCCGTCCCTCGGGCCACTGGCCACCGCGTACGTGCTGATCCTGGTGATCCTGGGACCGCTCACCGCCCGCTACACCCAGCCCATCGCTGCCCGTCTCAGCCACCGCCGTGTCCCTTCCTCGGGCCCGGCGGATACGAGGGGCGCGGTGCCTGCCCCGCTCGGCGCGCACGAGTCGGTGGACGAGCAGGACAGCATCGGCCGGCCATGAGCGGCGAGCCCTGGTCGACGCTCACCAGTCGGGAGACCGTGCTGGTGCCGGCGGCGCCGGCCGTCCACTGCGGTGGCGTCGTCGGCCTGGCCAGGAATCTGCCCGGACCGCTGGAGCGGGATGCCTGATGGCGGGCCCGCGTTACTCGTCCGCGGGCCTCGGCCAACGCCCTTGCCGGATCGGCCAGTTCGTGGAGTTCGTGGAACAGCTTGTCGGACCGGTAGCCGTCCACCGAGGCGTCCGCCAGCGGCAGCGCGTACGCGTTGGTGCGTCTCGTCTCTTTGCTTCGTTTCCTTGATCATGGGCGTCAGACTGCGAGTTAATGCCGACATGAACTCAAGCGAGCGTAAGACGCCGGTCGGCGGCGGGTCCGAGCTCATGAGCATCGGCGCCGTCGCCGCACGCTTCGGTCTGGCCACGCACGTGCTGCGTCACTGGGAGACGATGGGGCTCCTCACCCCCGTACGCGAAACCGCCGGACGCCGCCGCTACGGCACCGCCGACCTCACGCGCGTCGCCGTCATCCTGCGGGCCAAGGAGGCCGGGCTCTCCCTCGACACCATCCGTACGCTGGCCGCTGCCGCCGATCCCGTGGAGCGCAGGGACATTCTGCGTCAAGAGGCCGAGGCGCTGCGCGCCCGTATCGCGGCGGCGCAGGCGTCCCTCGAACTCGTCGAGTGCGCCCTCGACTGCGAGCACGAGGACTTCACCCAGTGCGCCCACTTCCGGCAGATGGTGGCGGAGCGCATCGGGGCGGACGCCGCCGTCCACCTCCCCGTCTGACGCCGCACAAGCCTGACGGCCGGCCCTGAAGCCTCACCCCCGGTGGATGGAGCTGCCCGAGCCGGTCAGCGGGGTGCCCGCGCCGCCGTATCGGGCCGCGACGATCTCCGCCGCGATGGACACGGCGGTCTCCTCGGGCGTACGGGCCCCGAGGTCGAGGCCGATCGGGGACCGCAGTCGGGACAGCTCCCGCTCGGTGACGCCCGCCTCGCGCAGCCGCTGGTTGCGGTCCTCGTGGGTGCGGCGCGAGCCCATCGCTCCGACGTACGCGACCGGCATCCGCAGAGCCGTCTGCAGGAGCGGTACGTCGAACTTGGCGTCGTGGGTGAGGACGCACAGGACGGTGCGCTCATCGGTGTCGGTGCGGCGCAGGTAGCGGTGCGGCCAGTCGATCACGATCTCGTCGGCCGCGGGGAAGCGGGCCGACGTGGCGAAGACGGGGCGGCCGTCGCACACCGTGACGTGGTAGCCGAGGAACTTGCCCGCCCGCGTCAGGGCGGCCGCGAAGTCGATCGCACCGAAGACGATCATCCGTGGCGGTGGCACGCGCGTCTCGACGAACAGCGTGAGCCCGCCCGGGCAGAGCGACCCGTCCGGCGCCAGCTCGACCGTGCCGGTGCGACCCGCCGCCAACAGGGCCCGGGCCTGAGCCGCCGCCGTCCCGTCAAGCCCCGCGTAGCCACCGAGCCCGCCATCGTACGAACCATCCGAGCGTACGAACAGGGCGGCACCAAGGACGAGTTGGCCACCGACGACGGGGGCGATCGGACCCACGGACTCGACCCCACCGACAGACTCGACCGCCTCACCCACGAGGCCAGCCCCATCCACGGCTTCGGCCCCGCCCACGGGGTCGATCGGACCCGCGAGCTCGACCCCACCGACAGACTCGACCGCCTCACCCACACGTCCGGCCCCATCCACGGCTTCGGCCCCGCCCACGGGGTCGATAGGACCCGCGAGCTCGACCCCACCGACAGACTCGACCGCCTCACCCACGAGGCCAGCCCCTCCGACGGACTCAGCCTCACCCACACGTCCGGCCCAACCAACGGACCCAGCCCCACCCACACGTCCAGCCCGACCAACGGACCCAGCCCCACCCACGAGTCCGGCCTCACCCACAACTTCGGCCCCACCCACGGCTTCAGCCCCGCCCACGAGGCCAGCCCCGCCCACGCCTCCCCCCGCCCCCCGCACCACCCGCACGACAGCCGCCGGTTCACCGCGCACGGCGGCCGCCAATGCCGCGCCGAGCACCGGTCGGGCAGGCGCCGCCGTGGTGATCGGCGTGACCAGGACGTCGATGATCCCGCCGCAGGTGAGCCCGACCGCGAAGGCGTCCTCGTCGCTGTAGCCGAACCGTCGAAGCACGCACTCTCCGTGGGCGAGGGCCTCGCGGCACAGCTCGTACACCTCGCCCTCCACGCAGCCCCCGGAGACCGAACCGATGGCCGTGCCCTGACCGTCGACGGCGAGGGCGGCCCCGGGAGGGCGCGGGGCGCTGCCGCTGACGGCCACCACGGTGGCGACGGCAAAGTCCCGGCCCTCCCCCAGCCAAGCGCTCAACTCCCGGGCGAGGTCAAGCATCCGCCGAGCCCACACCCTCGCCCGCGCCCGCGTCCCCGGCCGATCCTCTTCCCACTCCGGCTCCCGCGCCCGATCCCGCGCCCGATCCCGAGCCCGAGCCCGAGCCCGATCCTGTTCCCACTCCCACTCCGGCTCCCGCACCCGCACCCGCACCCGCACCCGCACCCGCGAGCAGTACCCGATCCGGCCGGATCGGCAGGTGACGTTGCCGTACGCCCGTCGCATGCCAGACCGCGTTGGCAACGGCGGCCGACGCGCCGACGATGCCGATCTCGCCGATGCCCTTGATGCCGATCGGGTCGTCCGGGTCGGGGTCGTCGACCCAGTCCGCCTCGATGTGCGGGACGTCGGCGTGGGACGCGACGTGGTAGCCCGCCAGGTCTGCGCCGACGACCCCGCCGGTGGCCCGGTCGCGGACCGCCTCTTCGTGCAGGGCCATGGAGATGCCCCAGGTCATGCCGCCGACGAGCTGGTTGCGTGCGGTGAGCGGGTTGACGATGCGGCCCGCCGCGAAGACGCCGAGCATGCGTCGTACGCGCACCTCGCCGGTGGTGACGTCGACCGCGACCTCGGCGAACTGGGCGCCGAAGGCGTGCCGTTCCTTGGGTTCGAGAGCCTCGATGGCCTCGGCCGTGTTGGTCCGTGCCGTGATCCCCTCCGGTGGGATGACGGGGCCCGAGGCGAGGCGCTGCCGCAGCTCCCGCGCCGCGGTCGTGATCGCCCACCCCCAGGTGCGGGTGCCCATGGATCCTCCGGCGAGCGCGGCCTGGCCCAAGTCGCTGTCACCCAGGCGGACTTGGATGCGGTCGGGGGTCGTTCCCAGCGCGTCGGCGGCGATGAGAGTGAGCGCGGTGCGCGCTCCGGTCCCGATGTCGGACGCGTTGATCCGCACGGTGAAGCCGCCGTCCGCCTCGGCCGTCACGGCCGCCGTCGCGGGCAGGGCGATCACCGGGAAGACAGCCGCCGCCGTGCCGGTCCCGAGCAGCCAGCGCCCGTCCCGACGCACGCCGGGGCGCGGGTCCCGCTCGGCCCAGCCGAACCTGCGGGCGCCCTCGCGGAAGCAGTCGAGCAGCCGGTGCCCGGCGAACGGGAGGCCGGAGATCGGGCCGCGCTCGGGCTCGTTGCGGGCGCGTAGCTCGATCGGGTCGATGCCGAGCCGCTCGGCGAGTTCGTCGACCGCCGATTCCAGGGCGAACGAACCCGGCGCCTCACCCGGGGCCCGCATCCAGGTCGGGGTCGGCACGTCGAGCGATACGACCCGGTGCGCGGTGTGGTGGGCGTCGGCGTCGTACATCACGCGCGTCCCGGCGGCGCACGGCTCGACCCACTCGTGCACGCTCGAGGTGAGGTTCAGGGAGTGGTGTTCGAGCGCGCGCAGGCGTCCGTCGGCGTCGGCGCCGAGTCTGAGCCGCTGTGCGGTGGGGGTGCGGTAACCGGCGAGCGAGAACATCTGACGGCGGGTCATGACGACGCGGACCGGGCGCTGCAGGACGGTCGCGGCCATGACGGCGGCGACCTGGTGTCCCCGTACGGTTTTGGACCCGAAGCCGCCGCCGACGTGTTCGGAGCGCACCCGGACCGCGGACGCGTCGAGCGAGAACGCCTTGGCGAGTTCGTCCGCGACCATGGCGGTGCCCTGGTTGGAGTCGACGATCTCGAGCCGTCCGCCGTCCCAGCGGGCCGTCGTCGCGTGCGGCTCCATCGGGTGGTGGTGCTCTTCGGGGGTGGTGTACTCGGCGTCCACGACGGCCGCGGACGTGGCGAGTTGGGCGTCCAGGTCGCCCTTCTCCGCCACCGCGGGCATATGGCCGTCGACGAGACGGCCGTCGTCCTGCCGCGCGCCGGAGAACTCGACGTCGTGCGGCTCGCGTTCGTACTCCACGGCCAGCGACTCGGCGGCCTCCCGGGCCTGTTCGGGGGTCTCGGCGACGACGAGCGCCACCGGCCAGCCCAGGTGCGGCACCCGGTCGTCCTGGAAGAGGGCCACGGTCGGGTCGGGGCGGGCACCCAGGGCGGGGACGTAGCTGGTGTCGACGCGCGGGGCGTTGCCGTGGTGCAGGACGGCGAGCACGCCCGGCATCGCGAGGACGGGGTCCGTGTTCAGGGAGCGGACCCGGCCCCGGGCGACGGTGGACAACACCAGCCAGCCGTGGGCGAGTTCGGCGAAGGGGATGTCCCCGGTGTAGCGGGCGGTGCCGGTGACCTTGGCGCGGCCGTCCACGCGGGTGTGCGGGGTACCGACGGCGCCGGGCGCGCTCGGCGCGGGACTGCCGGAGGGCTCCCTGGTGACTGCGGTGGTCATCGGGCGGCGGCCTCCTCGGTGAGTTCGGTCAGGACGGCCACGGTGAGGTTGCGCATCAGGGTCACCTTGTATCCGTTGTGCGGCAGCGGCGCCGCGGCGGCCAGTTCGGCGTCCGCGGCGGCGGCGAAGGTCTCGGCGGCGGCCGGTCGGCCGGTCAGCGCGCGTTCGGCGATCCGGGCGCGCCACGGCCGCGAGGCCACCGCTCCGAAGGCCAGGCGCACCTCGCGTACGGTGCCGTCCTGGACGTCGAGCGCGGCGGCGATCGAGCCGTTCGCGAAGGCGTACGAGGCGCGCTCGCGCACCTTGCGGTAGCGGGAGTGGGCGGCGGCGGGGGTGGGCGGCAGCGTGATGCCGGTGATGAGCGCTCCCGGCGGCAGCGCGGTCTCGCGGTGCGGGGTGTCGCCCACCGGCAGATAGAAAGCGTCGAGCGGCAACTCCCCCGGGCCGTCGACGGTTTCGTACGTCACCACGGCGTCGAGGGCCGCCAGGGCCACGCCCATGTCGGAGGGGTGGACGGCCACGCAGTGGTCGGAGGCGCCGAGGATGGCGTGGTTGTGGTGCTCTCCGGCGATGGCGGGGCAACCGCTGCCGGGCACGCGCTTGTTGCAGTCCTGGCTGACGTCGGCGAAGTAGCCGCAGCGGGTGCGCTGGAGAAGGTTCCCGCCCACCGTGGCCATGTTGCGCAGCTGCCCGGAGGCTCCGGCGAGGACCGCCTGCGCCAATGCGGGGAACCGGCGACGGACTTCGGGGTGCGCGGCGAGGTCACTGTTGGTGACGGTCGCCCCGATCCGCAAGCCGCCGCCCTCGCTCGACTCGATCCGGTCGAGGGGCAGTTCGCGTACGTCGATGAGTCGGGCGGGCCGTTCAACCCCGGTCTTCATCAGGTCGACGAGGTTGGTGCCGCCGCCGAGGAAGCGGGCGTCCGGGTCGGCGTCGAGCAGGGCGAGCGCGCCGGAGACGTCGTGCGCGCGCCGGTAGTCGAACTCCCTCACGCCACCGCCCCCTTGACCCGCTCGCCGTCCAGGCCGTCGGCGGCGCGGGCGACGGCCTGGACGATCGCACCGTACGCCCCGCAGCGGCACAGGTTGCCGCTCATCCGCTCCCGGATCTCCTGCGCGGTCAACGGTGGTGGTCCGGCTTCGGGGCGGATGTCGCCGGTGGCGGCGCTGGGCCAGCCCGCCGCGTGTTCCTCGAGCACGGCGACGGCGGAACAGATCTGGCCGGGTGTGCAGTAGCCGCACTGGAGTCCGTCGAGCTCGAGGAAGGCCTCCTGCACCGGGTGCAGTCGGTCGTCCTCGGCGAGCCCTTCGATGGTGGTGATGGCCCGGCCCTCGGCCGCCACCGCGAGCTGGAGGCAGGCCAGGGTCCGGCGGCCGTCGAGCAGCACGGTGCAGGCACCGCATTGCCCTTGGTCGCAGCCCTTCTTGGTGCCGGTCAGGTCGAGGCGCTCGCGCAGGGCGTCGAGCAGGGTGGTGCGGTGGTCGACGGCCAGTGCGTGCTTCTCGCCATTGATGTCCAGGGTGACGGAGCTGGTGGTCGATGGGGCCATGATCAGCCTTCTTTCACGGATCCGGGGCTGTCGGGACGGTCCGGCAGGCGGGAGAGTCAAGAGGCGTACGTCAGGGGCGTTTGTACGGAGGCGAACGTCGGTAGGCGCGTCGGCAGCGAGCGCGGCTGGGGTCGGCGAATCCGGAGCGGGCGGCGGTACGACGTCGAGCGCGCACGTCACCGGCTGGTGATACCAAGGGAACCGCCGCTACCATGCACCGAACCGGACAGGTGTCCGGTACTGCGGAATGAACGTACCGGACAGCCGTCCGGTTAGCAAGGATGAATTCCGGGGCGACCCCGAGAGGAGGGCCGGTGGAGTCGAGAAGCGACCCGCCGCAGCGCTCGGACGCGCAGCGCAACCGGGAGCGCATTCTGGAGGTGGCGCTTGCCGAGCTGACGCGCTCCCCGGACGCCCCGCTGAGCGTCATCGCCAAGAAGGCGGGGGTCGGACAGGGCACGTTCTACCGCAACTTCCCCAACCGCGAGGCGCTCGTCCTTGCGGTCTACCAGCAAGAGGTACGCCAGCTCTCCGACAGCGCGGCCGAACTCCTCGGGTCCCGGGCGCCCGACCAGGCCCTGCGCGCCTGGATGGACGGCCTCGCCCGCTTCGCCATGGCCAAGTCCGGCATGGCGGACGCCCTGCGCCAGGCCACGAGCGCGGCGGGAGGCCCGGTGAAGAAGTCGGGCTACGCGGCCATGGTGGCCGCGATCGACCAGCTCCTCGACGCCAACCACGAGGCGGGCACCATCCGCCCGGGCGTGACCGCCGACGACTTCCTCCTCGCCGTCGCGGGCATCTGGCAGATCGACCCCGAGGGCGACTGGACCCGCCGGGCCACCCGCCTCCTGGACATCGTCATGGACGGCCTCCGCGCGGGAGCCCCGGGCAACGCTGAAGGAGTAACACTGGAGGAGTAACACTGAAGGGCAACGCTGAAGCAGGTCGGAGCGGCCGGACTGCGGCGCCGAGCTCAGCCGATCGGTGCGTACAGCACGCCCAGCTTGTCGATCTCGTCGCCCGCGCGACCCGTGAAGCCGACGATCTGCCAGCCGGACGGCGCCGTGAACGTGACAGCGTCCGCGGCGGCCGAACCGGCTGTCACCGTACGGGACTTGTCCGTGGTGAAGGCCGCCGAGGAGATACGCGTCCGGCCGTCCTTCTGGGCGCGGGTGAGCTTGACCGAGGTGAGGTGTTCGTCGGCGGCGAGGGTGAGGGACGTGGCCGTGCCGCCCGTACCGCCGTGGGTCAGGGACGTACCGCCGTCGTGGACCAGCGATACGGCGTCCAGGCGGGACCCGCCGCGCAGCGTGAGCGTGCGGGGTGAGGGGGTGGCCGGAAGGTCGTCCGCGTCGTTGAAGGCCGTGCCGTGCGGGCCGCCGAAGAAGTCGCTGGCGCGGAGCTTCGCGGGCAGCGTCCAGGAGAATTCGACCGCATGCGGAAAGTGATCGGAGAGATGGCCGCCGGACGGGTCCAGGAACTTGGCCCAGTCGTTCTGGTAACGGGTGGCGGTGAGGTTCAGCAGGTCGCCGCCGCGGTAGAGGACCTTGTCCACCACCTCGCAGTCGTTCGTCGGAGCCGTCTCGGGGCACACGAGCGGTTCGCTGCCCTGTGCGGGGGCGCTGCCGCCGCGGACCAGGTCGACCCAGGGGTCGGTCAGACCGTTCTCGTTCACGAGCGTGCGGATGTTGTCGCCCGCGCGTGTGTATCGGGTGTTCGTATCGCCCATGACGATCACCGCGTTGCCCGACGAGTTCGCCTGGATGACGTCGGAGAGCTGCTCGATGTTGGCGCGGCGAGCGGCCAGTGCGTCGTCGGTCGCGTCGGCGTTCGTGTGGACGTTGTACAGGTCCACGAAGACGCCCTCGGCCAACCGGACCCGGGCCAGCGAAAAACCCTTGGGCGTCAGGCAGTTGGTGCCGGTGCAGTGGTGCCACTTCACCCGCTGGAAGTCCTCGAAGGAGTGGTCCGAGAGCGTGTTGAGCCCGTCGCCGAAGGGAACCCCGCCGCTGGTCGCGGTGCGGTGCGGGTGGTCGTCGCCCGCGTACAGCGCCGCGTGGTAGTTGAAGTCCTCCTGCACATTCACGAGGTCGTACGCCCCCAGACGCGGGGAGATCAAAGGGGTGTTCTTCTCCGGGTCACCGGAGCTGAGCCCCTCCGGGAGGCCCGCGACGTTGTACGTGAGTACGTTGAAGGCGCCGGAGGTGCCGGAGGTGCCGGAAGTGTCGGAAGTGCCGGAAGTGTCGGAAGTGCCGGAGGAGGGGGCGGCGGCCATCGCGGGTGCCGTGGTCCCGGCCGAGGCGGTGGCCGTGGCGCCCGCGGCCACGGTCAGCGCGCCCGCCACCAGGGTTCCGATCAGTCTTCTCATGGGGGCCTCTCCAGAAGGCGGAGGAACGGAGGGGAAGACCAACGGTGCTCAGCTTCGGGGCAACTCCTGAAACGTACAAGGGCAGTTGAGGACCCTGTTCACTCCCGATGCCGCTCACCGATCCTCCTCCTGGCATTCCCCCCGGGCGGCTTCGCCCAGTGACCCGAGGTAGGCTCGGCTGCAACTTCTGCTGGCCACAAGGGCGTTCACACGATCGGGGAGCTGGGATGACAACTGAGGAACGGTCCGGATCGCTCGACATTCCCTCCGACCGTCCGACCTCGGCCCGTGCGTACGGCTGGATGCTCGGCGGCAAGGACAACTACGAGATCGACCGGCAGTTCCTCCTCTCCACGCTGCCGGACTTCCCCGAGTGCGTGGACATCGCCCGGCAGAACCGGCTCTTCCTCTACCGCGCGGTGCGCCATCTGGCGCAGGAGGCCGGGATCCGCCAGTTCATCGACATGGGCTGCGGGCTGCCCACCGACCACAACGTCCACCAGGTCGCCCAGCGCTTCGCGCCGGACGCCCGCGTGGTGTACGTCGACATCGACCCGATCGTGCTCGCCCACGGCCGCGCGCTGCTCGCCGACGACCGCTCCACCACTGTGATCGCCGCCGACATGCGCGACCAGGACGCGCTACTGCGCCATTCGGACGTGGAGCGCCTGATCGACTTCGACCAGCCGGTCGCCGTGCTCTTCCTCTCGGTGGTGCACCACCTGACCGACGCCGATGACCCGTACCGGATCCTGCGTACGATCGTCGACCGCGCCGCCCCCGGCAGCTACCTGGGCCTGTCCCAAGTCGTCTCCGACAACGCCGAGGTCGGCGCCGCCATGTCGGAGCACATCTCCCAGGGCGGCATCCCCTGGCAGACCCGCACACCGGCCGAGGTCGACGCGTTCACGCAGGGCCTTGAACCCGTGTCGCCGGGACTGGTGGACCTGCCCGACTGGCGCCCGGACCCCTCCCAGCCCGACCTCGATCCGGTCCCTGCGGACCTCGCGCAGTACGTCGGCGCCACCCAACAGAACAAGCAGGTCTACGAGTACGGCGGACTCCTGCGCAAGCCCTGACATCAACCTCACGGGGGGGGAGGACTGTGTAGCGAGGCGCGCCCCTCAGCAACGGCCCCGCTCAGCGGGCCCCGTCCGTCCGCCTCCGCCGAGTTCTCCTACTGGGCGCTCTCCGCCTCATGCTGCACCTTCTCCTCATGCTGCACCTTCTCCTCCTTCTCCACCGTCTCCACCTTCTCCACGACGGTGTCCTCCGGCCCCACCAGCCGTCCGTCCGCCGCCCGGATCTCCAAACGGCCCAACGGGCGGCTGGTTCGGCGGTCCAGGAGGCGGGAGTGGTCCTCGTCGAGGGTGAAGCACTGCTCCTCGCCCCACTGGCGCAGGGCGACGATCACCGGGAACAAGGCGCGGCCCTTGTCCGTGAGGTGGTACTCGCGGTGTGCCCCGCCGTCCGGCGCGGGCACGGCGCACAGCACCCCCGCGTTCTCCAGCGCGCGCAGCCGCGTCGCCAGGATGTTCTTGGCGATGCCGAGGCTGCGTTGGAACTCGCCGAAGCGGCGGCTGCCGTCGAAGGCGTCCCGCACGATCAGCAGCGACCACCAGTCGCCGATCGCGTTCGCCGACCGGGCGACGGGGCAGGGGTCGGCGTCGAAACGGGTGCGGGCGACCATCCGTTGGCTCCTCTCTCCTCCAGTTACCCCGGATCCCCTCCAGGGACGGTTGCAACATGCCACCTCTGACCCTCGGTGAGCGGTTCGCGCTCGGCTCGGGGCTGGCGTGGCGGCGCTGCTCGGCGCGCTCGCCGTGGTCGGGCTGCTCGCCGTCGTCGCCCGGACGATGGTCGCGGCGGCTGCCGCCCTGACCCCACCCGCCCGGCGCGGCCGCGCCGTCGGAACGGTCACCGGTGGCATCGTCACCGGCATTCTGCTGGCCCGCGCCGCCGCGGGCGTCCTGGCCGACCTCGCCGGGTGGCGGGCGGTCTATCTGGTGTGCGCGGGCGTCATCGCCGTCCTCGCCGTGCTGCTGCGCCGCGTTCTGCCTGCGGGCACGCGGTCCGCCAGGGTGCGCGAGGCGTCGTATGGACGACTGGTGGTCTCGACCGTCACTCTGTTCGCCGGCCATCCGCTGCTGCGGGTCCGGGGCGTGCTCGCCCTACTCGTGTTCGCGGCGTTCAGCACGCTGTGGAGCGGCGTGGCGCAGCCCCTGAGCGGTCCGCCGTGGTCGCTGTCGCACACCGCGATCGGCGCGTTCGGGCTCGCCGGGGCGGCCGGGGCCGTCGCCGCCCGAGCGGCCGGGCGCTGGAACGACCGGGGGTTCGCCCAGCGTACGACCGGCGTCGGCCTCGCCCTGCTCGCGCTTTCCTGGCTCCCGATCGGTCTGACCGGGCAGTCGCTGTGGGCTCTGGTGATCGGCGCCGTCCTGCTCGACTTCGCCGTGCAGGCCGTCCACGTCACCAACCAGACCCTGATCCACGCCGTACGACCCGACGCAGGCAGCAGGATCATCGGCGGCTACATGGTCTTCTACTCGGCGGGCAGCAGCCTCGGCGCGCTCGGCTCCTCCCTCGCCTACGCGACGGCGGGCTGGCCGGCCGTGACCGCCCTCGGCGCGTCATTCAGCCTGGCTGCCCTGCTCCTGTGGGCAACGACCCACCGCATGGGGCTGCCCGGCGACAACGTGGCATGAGCCGCCCGCCGAGCCCTGCGGCCCAGCGGGTCGGCCCCGGGATCGGCCCGCCGCCCGGATCGTACGGCCGTACCCATGGCCCCTTGACGGGATCTGGTGCATCCTTCGCCCAAACAGAACTGACGCACCGTCACATATGAAGGGGTCTCATGGAGTTCGGCATCTTCCTCAACGGCTTCATCCCCGGACCAGCGGCCCACCACCGCCCCTCCGAACACCTCGCCTTGATGCGGGAAACAGAACTGGCGATCAAGGCCGACAAGCACAACTGGAAGTACGTCTGGTTCGGTGAGCACCACTCCCTGACGGAGTACAGCCATATGTCGGCGCCCGAAGTCCTGATGGGGTACGTCGCCGCGCGGACCGAGCGTATTCACCTGGGTACCGGCATCAACAGCCTCTCCCCGCGCAAGGAGCATCCGGTCCGCTACGCCGAGCGCGCCGCCATGCTCGACCACATCACCGAGGGCCGCTTCGAGTGGGGCACCGGACGGGGCGCGGGTAGTCACGAGGTAGCGTCCTTCAACATCATGGACGCCGGCTCCACCAAGGCCGAGTGGGACGAGGTCGCGCCCGAGATCGTGCGCATGTGGGAGCAGTACGACTACTCCTTCCACGGCGAGCACTTCACGGTGCCCACGCCGCACAACATCCTGCCGAAGCCGTACGGGCACTCGCATCCGCCGATCTGGATGGCGTGCGGCAACCCGCCGTCGTTCGGCAAGGCCGGCTCGCTCGGGATCGGTGCGATCGCCTTCAACTTCGAGCCGATCTTCGAGCTCAAAGGCCGCATCGACGCGTACAAGGAGGCCGCGGCCGACCCGGTCGAGATCCTCGGCGACTACCAGAACAACAACGTGATGATGACCAACACGGTGATCTGCCTGAACGACCGCAAGCGGGCCCGCGAGATCGCGATGAACGCGGGCCTCGGCTATCTGGTCACGCTGGTCAACCTCTACCACGACACGATGCCGAAGTCCCTGGACGCGATCACCTGGCCGCAACCGCCGATCGCCCTGGGCGAGTTGGGCGGCGAGGAGATACTCGACCAGGTCATCGCCGCCGGTCTGATGCTGTGCGGCACGCCGGAGGAAGTGTGCGAGCAGGTGGCCGCGTATCAGAGCGTCGGCTGCGATCAGGTGGTCTTCGGCCTCACTGGCGGCATGACCTTCGAAGAGCACCTGGAGATGCTCGAGATCTTCGGCGACAAGGTCATCCCCGAGTTCGACACCGACCCGGAGCACTCCACCGCGGTCTATCGCCGTGGCGCCCAGGGCCCGAAGTACCCGCCGCACAACGGCCCGGTGGATCCCGGCCTCAAGCACGCGGTGATCCCGGAGAGTGCCATCCTCCCGCTCGAGTCCTGACGGCGCGGCGCGGCAGCACGAACAGGCGTACCTGCCACAGCGACTGGAACGGGCTGCCGCCGCGACGGGAGCAACGTCATACGTGTGTGAGGAGGCGCTCCAGCGGCTGAGGTACCCGCTCCAGGTCCAGGTGCGTGACCAGCGCCTGTGCGTAGAGCGCCTTGCGGCCGCTGTGTGTGCCCATGAAGCGGCGCAGCTGGTGCTCCACGGGCCGTTCCCGCTGCGCCGGTTGGCCCTGGAAGGTGTGGAAGGGGCGCAACTCGCCCTGAGCCTCGATCACTTGCCGCACGCCCTCGGCCCCAAGAGCGCGGATCAGCTCGTCCTCCAGGTCGGCGACGCATACGTGGAAGCCGAGCGTCTCAAGCCCGGCGCGCGTCGTGAGACCGGACCCGAGCCCGACCCGCTCCAGGTGGCGCCGGAAGTGCCGCTCCTCGCCGAGGTCGCAGAGCCCGGCCAGCGGGAGGCCGAGCCCCGGAGGGCCGCATACGTCCAGGAAGCGCCCGATGTTCGTGGCGCCTCCGAGCGGTACGACCACGATGCCCTCCGTGCCGAGGTCGCGACCGTAGCGGGCGGCCAGCGCTTCGAGCGCGACCTGGTCACTGCTGCCTTCGACGAGCACGAGCGTGCGCACACCGCCGTCGGCCAGCTCGCGCGCCACCGCGGCGGCCGCATCCGCCCCCGCTCCCCCGGCCGCCCATGCGACCAGCGCCTGCCGGAATCGCCTCAACTCGTCCACGCGACCTCGCTTCCCGAAGCGATCCTGGCACGGCCGCGTTCCCGCACGCACGCGCGTTTCGGGCCCGGTCTGTCACGGCCCGCGGTTTGCCACGTCTTCGCTTCCGGTCTTCTCTTCCCGCCTTCCCTTCCGGCCCTCTCTTCCGGCCCTCTCTTCCGGCCCTCTCTTCCGGCCTTCTCCGATTAGGAAAGTTTCCTATCAGTCTTGACGGCAACCGGAAAGAACCCTAACTTTCCCGCGAGCCAAGCGCCTTGACCACGCGTACCCCCGCAGTGAAACGCGACCACAGGAGGCACACCCCCATGGCCCACTCGACCCCCCACCGACGGCCCCGCAGGCTGGCCCGTACCACCCTCGCCGCAGCCCTGGCGGCCGGATCGCTGATCGTCCTCGCGCAGTTCAGCGCCAGCGCGGGCGAGGAGAGCGGCGCCGTCCGCGCCCCGGCCGGATCAGCCGTCGCCGAGAACGGCCAACTCACCGTCTGCGACACCGCGTTGTGCAACGCCCAGGGCAAGGCCGTCCAGCTCAAGGGCATGAGTTCGCACGGCACCCAGTGGTACGAGCAGTGCCTCACCGACGGCTCCCTCGACGCCCTGGCGCAGGACTGGAAGGCCGACGTGCTGCGCGTGTCCACGTACGTCCAGGAGGGCGGCTACGAGACCGACCCGGAGAAGTTCACCAAGCTCGCCCAGCGGGTGGTCGACCAGGCGATCGCCCGCGGCATGTACGCCGTCATCGACTGGCACATGCTCACCCCGGGCGACCCGAACGAGAACACCGAGCTCGCGAAGGAGTTCTTCACCGACATGGCGAAGAAGTACGCGGACGAGCCCAACGTCTTCTACGAGATCGCCAACGAGCCCAACGGCGTGGAATGGTCCGCGATCAAGTCCTATGCGGAAGAGATCATCCCGGTGATCCGGCAGCACGACCCGGACGGCATCGCACTGGTCGGCACCCGCGCGTGGTCATCGCTCGGCGTCTCGGACGGCGCGGACGAGAGCGAGGTCGTCAAGAACCCGGTCGACGCCGAGAACATCATGTACACCTTCCACTTCTACGCCGCCGACCACGGCGAGGAATACCTCCAGGCGCTGTCCAGGGCGGCCGACCAAGTCCCCATGTTCGTCACCGAGTTCGGCACCCAGGACGCCTCGGGCGACGGCGGCAACGACTTCACGATGTCCCAGAAATACATCGACCTGATGGAACAGAAAGGCATCTCCTGGACCAACTGGAACTACTCCGACGACTCGCGCTCGGGCGCGGTCTTCAAGACCGGCACCTGTGACGGCAACGAATGGAACGGGACCGGTGTCCTCAAAGAGTCCGGTGTGTGGATACGGGAGCGCATCATGAGCTGACCCGTGGGCCTACCCCTCGACGGTGGCAGCGCGGCCCCGGGCGGTCATACGGCGGGCAATACACGCCGTGATGGCGGGAATGACCGAGGTCAGCTCCGGGCGCCATCCCGGGACCGCGTTCACCTCGCAGACGGTGAAGGCATCCTCGGAACCGAACAAGAGGTCCACCCCGGCGATGTCCAGACCCAGAACGCCAGCCGCGCGCACCGCCAGCTCCTCCGCCTTCGGATAGCGTCCCGAGCACAGTGTCGCGGAACCGCCCTTGGCGATGTTGGCGGCGAGGGTGCCGTTGGCGGAGGTGTGCAGCACGGTGCCCACGGGCTCGCCGTCGACCACGACCACGCGCAGGGCACGGCCGTGCGAACCGGCCACGTACTCCTGGAACAGGAACGGCACGTCCTGAGCGAGGCTCCCGGCCACCCCGTGCAGCAGCCGCGTGTCGGGGGCGAGGAACACCTGCCCGCCCTTGGCACCGTTGACGGTCTTCACCACACAGGGCGCGTCCAGGTGCGGGCTGCGCACGACGCCTTCCAAGGGAGCGGTGGCGTACGAGAGGGTGTCGGGCACCGGCAGCCCGGCCACGGCGAGTTCCTGGAACTGCCACATCTTGTTGCGGCTGTTGAGCTGGGCGTCGACGGTGTTGACCAGCGTGCTGCCCATCCGCTCCAGGTGCCGGAGCAAGGTCACCTCGCGGTGATCGTGCATGGTCCCGGCCACCTGGCGTACGCACACCACCCGCGGAGCGGGCAGGTCCGCGCCGCCCAGGGTGCGCAGCACCAACCGTCCGGCGTGGACGCCGAAGAGCAGCTCGTCGGTGTGCCAGAGCGCGAAGCGGGTGTCGTACGCGGCGGCGAGCGCGGCAGCCAGCTGATCCGTCGACCGGCGCAGCGCGGAGGGCTGCTGCCGCACCAGCATCCACACGTCGGCGGGTGCCGGAATCACCGGCCGGGCACGGTCCGTCGCTGCCACCCTGGCTCCTCACCTTTTCGCCCCCGCAACAGATGCCCCATCCTGCCTGGCAGCATCATGGCGGCGACAGCCGGGCCAGGGTGTGGCTCAACACTCCGAGCGCATCAATCGTTCCGCACGAAGCTGAGCAGTACTCCGGTGCCGAGCCACGGCTCGACCCCACAGCACTCCCACCCCTCGCGCTCAATGGCCCGGATCGCTTCATCGACGCCGCGGTCCACGCGCCTGGCGGCCCGTTTTCCGTACACCGGCCGGTTGAGGTACAGCTGCACCGAGTGCGTCATATCCCCCGCTTCCCGCGCCCTGCGGGCCTCTCGGGCCATCCCCCACAGGTCGCGCCGCTTCATGTTCGCCATGGCGTACCTCCATGTCGTCTCGTCGGGCCGGACCCGTGCCAGGTCCTCCCACTCGGCGTGATCGGCGACCGCGCACACCGCCGCGTTCCGGCTTGGCAGGTCGGTGGCGACCAGGGCCTGACGCCCGTCGGCCCGCCGCGCCCAGGCGCTCCAGGCGCCCGCGCCGCCTTCGACCCGGCCGACGACCGGGCCGCCGACCACACGGATCCGACAGCCGCCGTCGTCCAGGCCGTACAGAACGAGGCCGCAACGCCCCAGGAGCAGGGCAACCTCAGGCGTCATGTAACCTCCGCGGGTCGGACCCACCCCACGCGGCGGCCGCGCCGCCCCCCGTACGGCACGGCAACGACCGCGTTCCTGCGCTGCCTTGCCAACGGTGCTGCACACCGCTGCAATAGCCATGAAATTCTGCTGATCCGCGATGACACAGGGGGCCCGGATGGCAACGGCGACGTCGGAAGAGCTGCACGTCGCATTGCTCGGCCCGGTGCAGGCATGGCGAGACGATCGGGAGGCGACCATCGGCCCGGCCCGCCGACAAGCGGTGTTGGCGGCCCTGGTGCTGCGCCGCGGACGGCTTGTCAGCCACGAGCAGCTGATCGACGGGGTGTGGGGCGACCGGCCGCCGCCGACGGGCCGACGCGTCCTGCCCAGTTACGTCTACGCGCTACGGCGGGCCCTGGACGTACCGAGTACGGGGCAGGACCGATCGGTGATCCGTGGCGGCCCCGGCGGCTACCGTTTCGCCGCACCGGTCCGCCTCGACACCACCCGCCTCGCCGAACTCTCCGCAGATACAGGCGAGTTACTGGAAGCCGGTGACGCCTCGGGGGCGCTGGCCGCCGCCGAGCAGGGCCTGCGTCTGTTCCGCGGGGAACCGCTGGCGGGGCTGCCCGGACCGTATGCGCTCGGGGAACGGCAGCGGTTGCTGATCGAGCGCCGGTCGCTACAGCACCAGCGCCTCGAGTGTCTGCTGCGGCTCGGCCGCGGCAGCGAGGTCCTCGCGGAGCTGGCCTCCCCGGAGGCCGCCCATCCGCTGGACGAGCCGGTACAGGCGCTGAGGATCCGGGCGTTGTACGGCACGGGCCGACAGGGCGAGGCGCTCGCCGCGTACGAAGGGTTGCGGCGGCGGCTGCGTGAGGAGTTGGGCGCCGCACCGTCCGCGGCCCTGCGGGACCTGCACGCGGCGGTGCTCCGCCACGACGACACGGCGGTCCTCGGCCGCTCGGCCACCACCGGCGCATCCCCCTCCCCCGACGCGGCGACCACCTCGAAGGCCCGCACAGCGGCTGCCTCGCCGCACCCCCGGGCCCAGCAGTCGTCGGTATCGGCTTCGCGGGCCCGGCCCCCGCGTACCGTCAACGAACTCCCGGGAAACGCGGGGAAATTGATCGGCCGGGTCGCGGAAGTCGGCGCACTGACGGCGCCCGCGCCCGACGACGCCGTCACGGTCGCGACGGTGGACGGGCCCGCCGGAGTCGGCAAGACCTCGCTCCTGGTGCACGCGGCGTGGACGCTGCGCCCCCAGCACCCGGACGGCGTCCTCTTCCTCGATCTGCTCACGCACCACTCACCGGCGGGCGACCGGCCCTCGACGCAACGGCTGCTCCAACGGCTGCTGCGTACGCTCGGGATGGCCGACGCGGACGTGCCCCGGGACCAGGACGGCCTGATCGCCGCCTGGCGCGACGTCACCAGCGGGCTGCGGCTGCTGCTCGTCCTCGACGATGTGGGGAGCGCCGCGCAGGTACGACCGCTGCTGCCTGCCGGTCCGGGCAGCCGCGTCCTGGTCGCGGGGCGGCACCGGCTGACCGGTCTGGACGCGGACCGGTGCGTGACCCTGGAGCCACTGCCGACCACCGACGCGATCGGTCTGCTGCGCCGCCTCATCGGCGCGGCGCGCACCGACGCCGACCCCGAGGCGGTCACCGACCTGGCGAGACTGTGCGGGGGCCTGCCGCTGGCGCTGCGGATCGCCGGTGCGCGGCTCCAGCACCGGCCGTCGTGGTCACCGACCCATCTGGCGGCGCGGATGGCGCGGGAGGAGCGGCGGCTCGGCGAGCTGAGCGCCGGGGACCGCAGCGTGGAGGCCGCGTTCCACATGTCGTACGAGCAGTTGAGCGCGGCCCGGCAGCGGGCGTTCCGGCTGTTGGGCCATGCGCCGACGCCCGAGTTCGACGCATGGACGCCCGCGGTGATGCTCGGGGTGGCCGTCGACGAGGCGGAGAACGTGCTCGAGGAGCTGTACGACGCGAACCTGGTGCTACAGCCGGGCCCGGGCCGCTATCGCCTCCACGACCTCGTGCGGGTGCACGCCCGGAAGCTGGCCGACGCCCGGCCGGAGGAGGCGGCCCAGGCCCGTCGGCGGATACTCGACCTGTACGTCCAGGCCGGGCGGCTCACCGGGGACGACGGCCGGGCAGCCGACGGGGATCCGCAGCGGTTCGACTCCGCGCGGGACGCGGCGCGGTGGCTGGACCAGGCGGGGGCGGCCCTGACGGACGTACCGGCGTACGCGGCGGCGCACGGCGAGGACGTCCTGGCGGCGCAGCTGGGTGTGGCGCTGCGGGACTACTTCCTTCACCACGGCCGCTACGACGAGGGCCGCGCGGCGCTGACGACGGCGCTGCGCGCCGCGGAGCGCAGCGCGGACCCGCGGCTGCCGGTCCTGGTGGCGGCGTCGCTCGGGCTCCTTGACTACCAGCAGGGCCGGTACACGCAGGGCTGCGACTGGTTCCGGCAAGCGCTGGAGTCCGCCCGCGAGAACGGCGACGCGACGCTGGCGGCGCTGCCACGGACCGGTCTGGCCGTCCAGGATCTCTTGCGGGGGCGGTACGACGCGGTGACGGCCACGCTGGACGAGGTGGTGCCGGTCCTGCGGCAGGCGGACGACGCGTGGGGCGTATCCATGGCCTTGGCGCTGCGGTCGATGAGCCGGGCCGCGCAGGGTGACCTGGCCGCGGCGCTCGCCGACGCGCGGTCGGCGCTCGCCGCGGCGGAGCGCAACGGCCGCCCGATACCGGTCAGTCAGCACCTGGTCGCCCTGGCGGACGGGCATGCGGCGCTCGGCGAGCGGAAGGAAGCGCGGGCGGCGCTGCTGCGCAGTGAGGCACTGCTGCGGGAGGCCGGGGACGCGCTGCTCCTTGCGCTGACGTTGACACGCCTGGGTTCGGTCGCGGAGGACCTTGCGGAGGCGGAACGCCGCCATCACCAGGCCTTGGCGCTGCACGCGGGCATCTCACAGCGTTCGGAGCCGCACCGCACGCGACTGGAGATGGAGATCCGGCGCCGCCTGGGTCTGTCGTACGCGGCGGCGGGAGCCCGGGTGCGGGCCCGACGGGAGTTCCGTGCGGCCCTGGCCCTGGAGCGAGCGGCCGAACACCCGGAGCTGCGGGAGCAGTTGGGGACCGCGCTGGCGGAAGTGGAGGGGGAGTGAGCTGACGAGCCGACGTCCCTTCGGGTTGGGCACGGCCGCGGCCTGCTCGCAGTCGACGAAGTCGATCGCCTAGGGATCCTCCGCGCGACGTACGCCCACCTCCCGGCGTACGAGATCCTCGGCCTCCGCCACATCACGGCGCAGTTGGCCGCCGCGCAGCGCCTCGCGCCCCCCTGCCGGGAAGCGGAACTCGAAGCGCAGGGCGTCGAACGTCCGCCCCTCGCCCGGGCCCCACGGCTCGAGCAGGCCACCGAGGGCGACCTCCGCGAGCCGTGGGGGCCCGGCCGCCACGCTCCACATCGCATTCGGGGCCGCGGGCTCCCCCGTCCGCAGCAACAACCCCTCGGGAGCCAACGCCGCCCTGTCCCACAGCCGCCGCGGCAGCAGGTTCAGGATCGCCACTGGGCCGTGTGCCGACCGACCATTGCCTCAGTACGCTCTCGACGTCCGGGCCGCCCCAGCCCGCCCCGAGCTCGCAGGTGGAGGGTGCCCGGCTCAGCGGGGAATGCGTTCCCAGCTCTCGTCCGGCTTGCCGTTGCACCTGTACTGGATCAGCTGCGTGCCCTTCGTGGCGGTGGCGCCGAGACCGAGGCACTTGCCGGAGTAGACGTTGCGCAGGGTCTTGCTGCCGCTGTCGTACCACCACTTCTCGTCGACGGCCCCGTTGCAGGTGTACTGGACCACCCCGGCGCCGTCGTTGAGGTGGGAGGCGACTCCCATGCACTTGCCCGAGTACTCGTTGCGTACGAAGTACGCCCTCTTGCCGTTGGAGTCCGTGGTGTTCTCGAAGACCCAGCGCTCGTCCCGCGATGTGTTGCAGCCCCACTGGATGACGGGGGCGCCGTTCCCGGTCTTGCTGCCGCCGCCCGCGCACAGGGCGCTGTAGGAGTTGCGCAGGTAGACGCTGTGGTCGGCCGCCCTGGGCTTGAGGGAGAACACGGAGCGCTGACCGTGGACCTCGCCCAGGCCCCAGAGGCGGCCGGACGAGGGTGCGTAGGACAGGTTCTGCGTGTACTTCGGGGATCGGGTCAGGACGGTTCCGGTGGTGCCGGGCTTCGCGCGGTAGATGCACGAGTAGGAGTACCACGGCTCGTCCTCACCCATGTACCCCACGGGGCACTGGGCGGCCAGGTAGTAGTAGGTGCCGTCCGTGGCGACGCCCTGCAACTGCTTGACCGGCGCCTTGAAGCCGCCGCTTGCGGTGGTCGAGCCGATGGTGTCGCCGTTGTCCGCCGCGGGCAGCGCGGTCTTCGGGTTCAGGGGCCAGCGCGCCAGATGGGCGTCGGAGCCGTGCTTGCGCGCGTAGTACTCGCCCGACACGAGGTGGTCCACCGGGCCGCTGCGGTCCAGGCTCAGGGAGCCGAGGCAGGCGCGTCCCGTGTGGTGGGGTGCGGGGCAGGTGCGGGGGTCTTTCGCCGCGGGGTCGATCTTGTACTGGCCCACCATGGGCAGGGCCCACTGGTGATAACCGGCGGAGGAGACACCGTTCTTGATGCCGACATCATCGGAGATCTTCTGCATCTTCCAGATGTGCCGGAAGTCGTAGACCTGTAGTTGGTTGCCGTTGGCCACGAACAGCTTGTTGCCGTACCAGACCGCGCCGTCGGCGTGGGTCTTGGTGACCGCCTGGAAGTCGCCGCTCTTCTCGTTGCCCGTCGGCTCGACCAGGAGGACGTGGCCGTAAGTCCATTCCTTGCCGGTGGAGTTGACGATGGAGATCCGGGCACGGTTGTCGTTGGCGTAGTGCCAGGTCGCCACATACAGGTGGTGACCGGCGACGGTCCCGCCCGGCTGCGCGTCGTGCGACGCGGTGAGCCCCTGCGGGGTCCAGTCGGTCGACGAGTCGTCCCCCTTGTCCCAGCAGAAGCCGTTGTACAGGAAGGTGCCGTTGAGTCCGGTGGTGTGGCAGAGGGGGCGCCCCTTGTGCTGCCCCGACAGGGCCACGCCGAGCGGCCCGTTCGTGGTGACGGTGCCGCTCTTCTCCACGCCGCGTATCGCCGCGCCGTAGTTGTCGTACATCGTCGTGCGGTCGATGTTCAGCCGGAACTTGTTGACCTCGCTCTGCGCCAGCGGGGTCAACGGGCCGTCCATCGTGTGGGGTTCGGCCGCGGCGGGCTGTGCGGCGATAACGGCGAACGCGAGCGAGGCGAGCGCGGCGAGTACCGCCACCAGGGGGCGGAGAAACCCTGAGCGTCTTTTTGAAGAATTTGAAGAATTTGATGTCACACGGAGCCACTGTAATTTATCAGCCGATTCCCCCCACAAGCGGACCCCGCGGCCGGGCCGGCATGCCTGCCGACTTACCGGCCACCCCTTCTTCGACAGCTCCTCAGCACGCCTTACGGGGTGGCCGGTCGGCCATTAGGCGCGGCAGCGCAGCATCTCCAGCGGGGGGTGGTCGAGAGCGTCTGCCCAGAAGTCCGCACCGAACTCACGGATGCCCTCGTCGGACACCTTCAGCGGGACCCAGGTCAGCTCACTGAATCCGGCCGCCCGCAGAGACTCCTCGTAGACCTCGCGGCGCAGGGCCGTGCCGACAATGCTGATCGGCTCCGGGTCGAGGAGAGCCGTGACCTGCACGCGCGGGCCCATCTCGTTCTCCTCGCCCGTCGGTTCGCAGCGGAACCCGTACTTGTCCAGGGACGGGCAGTCGAATGCGTAGTCGGGCTTCTGGGCGAGCACGAAGAACTCTCCCCCCGGCACCATGCTCCGGTGGATGTTGCGGCACATCCGCTCCATCGCCGCGCTGTCCTCGGCGTAGTTGAGGCACTGCACGCCCAACGCGATGTCGAAGCGCCGGTCGAGAGGGCGCAGTTCGGCCACGTCGCCGACCTCGTAGCGCACACCCAGCGGGTCACGCTGCTCGAACTCCCGCGCGGCGGCGATCATCTCGACGGAAATGTCGACACCGAGGACATCCGTGGCGCCGCGCCGCTTGAACTCCCTGCTGTAGAAACCGGTGCCGCACGCCAGGTCGAGAATCGACTTGCCGCTCACGTCCCCGACCATGCCCAGGAAGCTCGGCACCTCTCCGTAACGTATCAGCGGCAGGGACTTGAACCCCTCGAATGCCTCACCGATCGTGTCGTACTGTTGCACGCTCACGTGCTGTCCTCCCCTTGTTCTTGCTTCGAGTATTCGAGCAATTGCTGCGAGGAGTACACAGCCAAAGAGTGACGTCAGCTAAGGCATGGAAGACCCGAAAACAGCCGCGAACCGAGACCCGATCTTCGTAGATCCCTACAAGAGCGGGGCCGTTCCATCCCTGGCTCATGCTCCAGCTTGCCCACACGCCCTAGGTCCGTCGCCCTGGACGAGCTCACCCGCACGCCCCACGACAACTCGCGGCCAGGCACGGCAAGATCACCGTGACCGCATGAGGCCGACCCGCCGACAGGACGACCCGCCGACCGAGCGACCGGCCTCGCCAGCACGGGAGGAACCATGTCGTCCCCAGAGCCCCGCTACCCCGGCGAAAAGGGCGAAATCAACGCCGTGTTCAGGTCTGCCGACGCTCCGCCCGAGCTCGAGTCGGCCGGCGGCGCCACGCATTACCTCGCCACGGGCGCGTCCACCGGCGGCGAATTCGGGCTCTACAAAGTGGACATGGGGCCGCAGGCGCCGGGGCCGAGCACACACTTCCACCGTGCGATCTCGGAGTCCTTCTACATCCTCGACGGCGAGGTGACCATCTTCGACGGCGAGCGCTGGGTCACTTGCCGTCCGGGCGACTTCCTGTACGTCCCGGTGGGCGGGCTGCACGCCTTCAAGAACGCCTCCGACGACCCCGCGTCGATGCTGCTGCTCTTCGCGCCGGGCGCGCCCCGTGAGGAGTACTTCGAGCGGGTGGCGGAGATGTCGCAGCGCAGCCGGGAGGAGCTGAAGGAGTTCCGTATCCGCCACGACAGTTACTTCGTGGAGGACTTCGCGGAGGACTTCGAGGCTTAGGGAGCGGCAGCGTTGGCTCCCCGCCCTCGAAGTGGCGCTGGGCGAGCAGAACCCGCCCGCGCTTTCACCCCGGCTCACCGGTCAGTACGGGCAGAGTCAGTACGGGCGGAGCTCAACTCCCTTCTTCTGTACCGGCTTTGCTGACGCGTCCTTCGGATAGGAGACGCGGTCCGGATCGCCGTCCGAGGTGTAGCGGGTGGGCGAGCCGTCGGCGAGTTGGTTGAGCCAGTGCGTCGAACCGTACTGCGCGTCCTGGACTTTGAGGGGCGCCGAGCGGATGCGCGGGATGGCCACCGGGTCGAAGGACGCCGCGTACGGGGAGGGCGCGGGCCCGGCCCCGACGAGGTAGACGCCACGGTTCTGGTACGTCGTGCCGCCCGCGCTGCCCGTCATTGCCACGGAGGCGGGCTCGGCCTGGGCGCCGAACGGAAGCCCCAGGGAGACCACTTCGGCACCGGGGACATCGCGCAGGATGGACTTCTGCCCCGCGGCTATCTGCCGCCGCGCCCCGTCGGCGCCGCTCTGGGCGAGATTGGCGTGGTCGCGGGTGTGGTTGCCGATCTCGAAGCCGTGCTCGTGCAGCCAGGTCAGGGCCTTCTTCTGCCCGGTGGAGGCGAATGCGCCGCCGTTCACGAACAAGGTGGCGCGGGCCTTGAAGTGCGGGTGCTCGCGGGCGACGTCGCGCAGGATGCCGACCGCGCAGTCGTCGACCGGCTCCCCGTCGGCGCCGAGGCGGAACTGGCTGTCGGTGGAGTCGTCGAAGGTGAGCACGACGGGGTGGGTGCCCGCGGGGATGTCCATGTTCCCCGTGGCGTAGTCGGCGGCGGTCACCGGTACGTACTTCTCCCGGGCCAGCCGCTCGAGTTCGGCGCGGAAGTCCTTCGGGGTCCGGTCGTACGCGCTGCCCGGCTTCTCGACGATCTGGTGGTACATGAGCACCGGCACGGCACCGAGCTCGTTGGCCTTCACCTTCTCCGGCTCCGGAGGTTTCGTCGGTTTCGCGGGCTCGGAGTGGTGTCCGGGTGCCTTGGAGCGGGAATCCTGCCGTTCACTACCGGCAGACTCCGTGGACTTCGAGGCTTCGGCGCCAGCGTGCGGGGCATCCTTCCCGGCCTCTCCGCAGGAGACCGCCATGGTGGCCAGGACGAACAGGGACACGGCAACTGTGCCGTTACGGCGAAGACGGCGACGCACGAGACCTCCTGGAGGGTGTGCTTATGCGGCTTGACTGGAAGAACTGGTTCCGCTCCCTCTCTACCCGTACTTCCGGTGCTCTCTCTGGTCGTTTCCCGCGCAGACGGGCCGCCATCCTTCTCTGCGCGCTGCTCGCGGTGCTGCTCGTCATAGGCGCCCCCCTCCTCATACGCGCCTCGCACCAAACCGAGTTGCGGCTCGCGGGCCTGCCGACCGACGGACGGATCAACGCGGAGGACCTGCGCAAGGGCCAGTTCGACGTGACCGCGGCCGACGACGGGGATCCGAACGGCACGCAGGTCACCCTCGACGGCAAGCCCCTGCGGGCGCACACGAACGGACGGACGCTCTCCGTGGAGCTGGGCGCGCTCAAGGACGGTACGTACGAACTGCGCGTGACGAAGCCCGGAACGCTGCTCACCGAAGCGACCGAGATCGTACGCACGCTCACCGTCGACACCACCGCACCCCGCATCGAGGTGCCCGACATCGAGGCCGACGCCCTCAAGGGACCCGTCACCGTCAAGGGCAAGGCGCCCGGCGCGCAGCAGGTCACGGTCGCGGGCCGCACGGCGAGCCTTGAGCGGGACGGATCGTTCAGCGCCCAACTCCCCCGCCCGCCCGCGCACGCGACGGTCATCGCGACCGACGCCGCGGGGAACACGGCCCGGCAGCAGGCCGACGTCACCGTACGACGCCCGCTTCTGAAGGCCGTACACGTCAGCTCCCAGGGCTGGGCCTCCGACCAGCTGCGCGAGCCCGTGATGAAGCTCCTGAAGCAGAAGAAGATCAACGCCGTACAGCTCGACATCAAGGACGAGTTGGGCGAGATCGGCTACGACTCCAAGGTGCCGCTCGCCAAGAGCATCGGCGCCTCGAAGGGCCACTACGACGCGAAGAAGGCCATCAAGGAGATCCACGCGGCGGGCGGCCAGGTCGTCGGCCGTATCGTCGCCTTCCGCGACCCGGTACTCGCCTCGAAGTCCTGGAAGTCCGGACACCGCGACCGCGTCGTGCAGACTCCCGGCGGCGGCGCGTACGACGGCGGCAGCTACGGCACGCTCTCCTTCACCAACTTCGCCAACAAGGAAGTACGGCAGTACCACATCGACCTGGCGGAAGAGGCCGCGAAGCTGGGCTTCGACGACATCCTCTACGACTACATCCGCCGCCCCGACGGCCCGTTGAGCCGCATGTCCTTCCCCGGCCTGGGCGACACCACACCCGAGCAGTCGATCGCGGACGTCGTCGCCGACACCCGCACCGTCGCCCGCGAGCACGGCGCGTTCCTGGGCGTCTCGGTCTTCGGCATCGCCGTCACCCGCCCCAAGGAAATCGCCCAGGACATCGGCAAACTGGCCGAGGTGTGCGACTACATCGCCCCGATGATCTACCCCTCGCACTGGGCGGCAGGCGAGTACGGAGTCTCGGACCCCAACTCCCAGCCGTACCCGATCACCAAGAAGTCCCTCGCGGACTTCGTGAAGCAGACGAAACACTCCAACGCCGAGATCGTCCCCTGGATCCAGGACTTCTCACTCGGCGTCAGCTACGGCGACGCGGAGGTACGGGCCCAGATAGACGCCGCCCGATCCAACGGCCTCAAGGGCTTCCTCTTGTGGAACCCAGGCGTCCGCTACCACGGAGGTGCCCTGGACTGAGCAGGACATGCCATACGGCAAGATGGTGATCCATGGCCGATCTTCAACATCACCAGCAGCAGAACCAGGCGTACGCTCCCCCACACCCGTATGCGCACCCGAACCCGTACGCCCAGCCGTATGCGCAGCCGACCCCGCAGCGTCCCGCCGTACCCGAAGAAGTCAGCGACGAGCGCCGCATGCTCTTCTCCACGATCGACGGCCTAATCACGATCGTCGGCGGTCTCAGCCTCGCCACACAGCTCGCGGACAAGACCGGTGGCTCCTGGTGGATCTACGCCGCCGCGTGCGTCTTCGGCCTGTCCTTCGTCCACCATGTGCTGGGAACCTGGGTGTTCCGGACGACCGTGGGCAAGTTCCTGCTCGTGACGCGCGTGGTGCGCGAGGTGGACGCGGGGCGGCCGCGGTTCTGGCAGCTCGTGGGCCGCTGGCTGCTCGGCCTGACCTGGCTCCCGATGCAGCCGCTGCGGGCCTTGGTCTGGGCGGACGGCGACCCGTACGAGGACGCGTGCGGGCTGCGCTACGTACGCAGCAGGGACCTGCGCCGCTGACGTGCCGGTCGGCGACTGATTCGACGCATGACGGAAACGGCGCATCTCACCCAAACGGTGCACAATGGCAACATCCCAAGATGTCGCATTCAGGAACGGGAGTAAGCCTGACGGGGGTGCGCCGTGACACTGCCGAAGGCCACCCCCTCTCCCGTTCAGACAGGAACCGTCATGGCTGAGAAGAAGCACGCCTGGGGGAAGATCGAATACCCGCCGAAGGCGAAGCACGAAGACACCAGGGCCGGCGGCAAGACCGAGTCCGAGAAGAAATCCGCGACTGAACGCCAGGCCACGGAAGAGCATCCGGAGAAGAAGTCCGACACCCGGTAACGGAAGATCCCGGCGCGACGGGCGGCACGGCGAACGTGCCGCCCGTCGCTGCGGGATCCGACGTCATCGTGCGCAGCCGACGTCGAGCACTTCGATCACGTCGTCGTGGACCGTGAAGACGAGCCAGCACCACTCGCCGAACGCGGCGGCCTTGTCCGGGGCCCGCGTCTGAGCGTCTTGGGTGATCGCGTCGATGAGCGCGATGATCTCTTCGTGCGTCTCGTCCGGCACGTCGAAGAGAACGTTTGCGGCTGGTTGGATCAATTCGACTCGCATGGCGCCCCCATGGACGGGAGAAGCAGCCGCGGTTCGGAGAAGCCGCGCGCTGCGCCTGGTCCCAGCCTCCCTTCATGGCCGCCGTATGACCACTATCACCACCGTAAATCCACCCCGTAATTCCACCGTCCCGCGCCGATCGATCGATCGG
>NZ_JBSFUT010000009.1:0-236525 GCF_053591935.1 Streptomyces sp. NPDC002851
TGTGCTCTTCCTATCCCCCGCCCCGCCCCTTCCCGTAAGCAGGGGGCGCTGCCCCCTGCACCCCCGCTCCTCAAACGCCGGAGGGGCTACTAAACCACCCCGCAACCGAACGGCTACCCCGACTCCCGCCACCTGTTCGTGATCGGCAGCCGCCGGTCCTTGCCGAAGCCCTTCGCCGAGATCTTCGTGCCCGGCGGGTACTGGCGGCGCTTGTACTCTGCCGTGTCCACGAGGCGGAGTACTCGGCTCACCGTTTCCTGCGCGTAGCCCGCGGCCACGATGTCGTCGGCGCCGCGGTCCTGGTCGACGTACATCGCGAGGAGGCCGTCGAGGATCGGGTAGTCCGGCAGCGAGTCCGTGTCGACCTGGTCCGGGCGGAGTTCCGCGCTCGGCGGCTTGGTGACGGAGTTCTCCGGGATCGGCGGGGTCTGGCCGCGCTCCTCGGCGGCCCGGTTGCGCCACTTCGCCAGGCGGAAGATCGCCGTCTTGTAGACGTCCTTGATCGGGCCGTACGCGCCCACCGAGTCGCCGTAGAGCGTCGAATAGCCCACCGCCAGCTCGGACTTGTTGCCCGGCGCGAGGACGATGTGGCCCTCCTGGTTGGAGACCGCCATCAGGAGCGTGCCGCGCAGCCGCGACTGGAGGTTCTCCTCGGCGAGCCCGGTCAGGCCCAGGGACTTCATGTACGCGTCGAACATCGGCTCGATCGACACCGTACGGAAGTTGAGCCCGGTGCGCCGGGCCAGCTCGGCGGCGTCGTCCTTCGAGTGGTCCGAGGAGTACTTGGAGGGCATCGAGATGCCGTACACGTGCTGCGCGCCGAGCGCGTCGCAGGCGATGGCGGCGGTGAGCGCCGAGTCGATGCCGCCGGAGAGGCCGATCAGGACGGACCGGAAGCCGTTCTTCGCGACGTACGCGCGCAGCCCGACCACGAGCGCCGAGTAGACCTCCTCGTCGTCGTCGAGCCGCTCCGCGTACCCGCCGGTCAGCTCCGGCTCGTACGTGGGCAGCGGCTCGGCGGAGAGCGTGACGTGCTCGATCCGCAGACCGTCGTCGACGATCCCGGACGGCGGCTCGGGCGCGGCGGCGGGCAGGTCCAGGTCGAGGACGACACTGCCCTCGGAGAACTGCGGGGCGCGCGCGACGACCTCGCCGCCGGGCTCGACCACGATCGAGTCGCCGTCGAAGACCAGCTCGTCCTGGCCGCCGATCATGCCGAGGTACGCGGTGGTGCAGCCGGCCTCCTGGGCGCGCTTGCGCATCAGCTCCAGGCGGGTGTCGTCCTTGTTCTGCTCGTACGGCGAGGCGTTGATGGAGACGAGCAGGCCCGCCCCGGCGGTCCGGGCGGCGGGTACGCGGCCGCCCTCCTGCCACAGGTCCTCGCAGATGGCGAGCGCGACGTCGACGCCGTGCACGCGGATGACGGGCATCGTGTCGCCCGGCATGAAGTAGCGGAACTCGTCGAAGACGCCGTAGTTCGGCAGGTGGTGCTTGGCGTAGCTGAGCGCCACCGCGCCACGGTGCAGGACCGCCGCGGCGTTCTGCGGGCCGCCCGCGGGCTGGCCGTACTTCGGCTGGGCGTTGTCGGCCCGGTCCAGGTAGCCGACGATCACCGGCAGCTCGCCGAGGCCCTCGTCCGCGAGGCGCGCGGCAAGCGCGTCCAGCGCCTTGCGGGACGCCTCGACGAAGGACGGCCGCAGGGCCAGGTCCTCCACGGGGTAGCCGGTGAGCATCATCTCGGGGAACGCCACGAGGTGGGCGCCCTGCTCGGCGGCGTGCCGGGTCCAGTGCACGACCGCCTCGGCGTTCCCGGCGAGGTCGCCGACGGTCGAGTCGATCTGATTCAAGGCGAGGCGTAGTTGAGGCACGCGGCCCAGTGTAATCGTCAGAGCGACGCGATGCCCCGGGCGAGGGGTGTGGGGCGGCCCACGTCCCGCTCCGGCATTCCCCACCTCGCTCCGGCCTTCCCGCCCCGGCCGTCCTGCGTTGCCCCGCCCCGGCCTTCCCGCCCCGGCCCCTTAAGCTTTGCCCCACTATGCCCACACCTGCGTCTCCTTCGTATGTCCACACCTGAGCCTCCGCCGTCCCCGCGCGGGGCGCGCTCCGTCGCCCTGCTGCTCGGGCTCGGCGCCGTCGCGTATACCGCCTGGGTGCTCGAGGTGGTGCTCTCCACCGGGCTCGACCCGATGCGGACGTACGTCAGTGAACTGGCCGCCGCGAGCGAGCCTCTGGGCGGTCTGTTCCGCGCCACGGATCTGCTCGCGGGGTGTCTGGTCGGAGGCGGTGCGCTGTGGGGACTGGTACGCCTGTGCCGCGAGCCGTACCGGGGCGCCTGGGCGCGGCTCGGCTGGGCGGGGCTGCTGGTCTTCGGGGCCGCGACCGCGGTCGACTCGCGACTTCCGCTGAGCTGCACGCCGACCGCCGACCCCGAGTGCGCCGCCCGCGAGACCGCGGGTCTGGTCCCCGCGACCCACACCGCGCACGCGGTCAGCAGCTCGCTGGCGATGGCCGGGGCGCTCGTCGGCATGGTGGCCCTCACGGTCGCGGCCCGCCGCGCCCGCGCCCGGTCGGCCCTAGGGGGTGTCTCCCCGCCCTTTGCCCTAACTCGCCTCGGCCCCTGGATCGTGCTCCTCGAACTGGGCGTCACCGCTTGGACGTTGGCCTCTGTCGCCGCGTTCCAGGCGGGCCGGGGAACTTGGCTGCTCGGTCTCGGGCAGCGTGCGCAGGTATTGCTCATCGCGGTGTGGCTGGCGGTGCTCGCGCTGTCCCTGGCACGGGTGCCCGCGGCCTCGGGGGTACGTTCGGCGGGGCGGAGGTGGGCGCGGTGACAGTCGCAACGGGTGTGTTCGTACGGATCGGTGGGGTGCCGCACCACGTCGTCGTGCAGGGGTCCGGGCCGCCCTGCCTGCTGACCGGCGGGCTCGGGGCCGCCTGGTTCGACTGGGACGCGGTGGCCCGGCTGCTCGCCCCGCACCGCACGGTGATCCGCTTCGACCGGCCCGGGCTCGGGCTCAGCGCCCCCGCCCGCGTGCCGCCCTCGCTCAGCGGCGAGGCCGACCGGATCCTGCGCGTCCTCGACGCGTGCGGTGACGCGTGTGGTGCGGACGGGCCCGCGACCGTGGTCGGGCACTCGCTCGGCGGTTTCCACGCGGAGGCGTTCGCGCGGCTGCACCCGGGGCGGGTGGGGCGGCTCGTCCTGGTCGACTCCAGCGTCGAGGAGAACGCGCGGCCGGTGCCTGCGCCCGCCCTGCGCACGGGGGTCACTCGGTTCTGCGCCGGGCTGCTCACGGCGGTGGGGCTGCCCCGCGCGGCCGGGCCCGCGCTGCGGCGCGCCGCGGTGCGGGCGGGGCGTATGGGCGGGGGCGACCCCGCTCCGTACGACCTGGTGCGCCGGGTGTACGGCACGGGGCGAGCGGTGCGCGCGATCCTCACGGAGTACGCCACGTACGGGGATGCGGCGGCCCAACTCGTGTATGTCCGGCGCCAGTTCCCGCTGGGTGCGGGGGTGCCGGTGGTGGTGCTCGGGGCCGGGAGCGGTTCGGGGTGGGTGGCTCGGCAGCGGGCGCTTGCGGGGCTCTTGGGGGCGGAGTTCCGGGTCCTGCCGGATGCGGGCCACTTGGTGGCGCTGGACGCGCCGGAGGCGGTGGCGGGGGCGGCGCTGGGTGGGTAGGGGGTCTCTCCCCGCCCCTTCCCGAAATCCTGCGGAGCTTCGGGGGCTCTGCCCCCGGACCCCCGCTCCTCAAACGCCGGAGGGGCTATCTAATAGCACCCCCGCCTCGCGGGCCCGCCACGCTCTCCCGTATCACGATGTGCGTCCCCAGCACGTGCCGCTCCTGCCCTGCCCCCGGCGCCCCCGCCAGCGCCCGCCGTACCGCCGTACGCCCCAGCTCCTCGCCCGGGATGTGCACCGTCGTCAGCCCCGGTGTGAGGTCCGCCGCCACCGGGTCGTCGTTGTAGCCGATCACCGATATGTCCTGCGGGACCCGCAGGCCGTACTCCGCGAGGACGCGTACCGCCGAGGCCGCCACCTGGTCGTCGCCCGCGAAGACCGCCGTGAACTCCGGCTTGCCGCCGCGGGCGTCGAGCAGGCGGCGCATCGCGTCGCGGCCGTGGTTGCCGCCGAAGCCGATGCCCAGCAGGATCGCCTGCTCGCGCGGCACCCCGTGGTCCGCGAGCGCCCGCAGGTAGCCGTTGACCCGGGCCTCGGCCGTGGTGTTGCGGGGCGCGTAGCCGATCAGGGCGATGCTGCGGTGGCCCCGGCCCAGGAGGTGGCTGGTGGCGGCGTACGCCCCCGCCTCGTTGTCGTACTCCACGACCAGGGCGGGGACATCGGGAGCCGGAGCCGGGCGGCCGCACAGGACCAGGCGGGAGCCCGCCGCCGCCAACTGCTGTGCGTAGCGGGCCATCCGCGCCCGGTACTCCTCGTCCTCGACGACGCCGCCGACCAGGATCACCGCCTCGACGCCCTGTTCGCGCATCAGCTGCACCAGGGCCAGCTCGCGGGCCGGATCGGCGGCCGTGGAGCTGACCAGGCAGAGGCGGCCGAGGTCGGCGGCCTCCTGCTCCACGCCGTGCGCGATCTGCGCGTAGAAGGCGCTGAGCACGTCGAGGACGAGGACCGCGACGGTCCCCCGGCCCACTCCCGCGAGTGCGCGGGCGTGCGCGTTGGCGACATAGTCGAGCTCCTTCACGGCCCGCTGCACCTTGGCCCGCGAGGCCGCCGAGGTCGGGTAGTTCCCGGCGAGCACGCGCGAGACGGTCGCCACGGAGACGCCCGCGCGGGCTGCCACGTCGCGGATGGTGACCGTCTTGCGGGGGGTCACGGCCCGCACCGTCGTCCGCAGCGCCGCAGCTGGAGGCCGCGCCCCCGGAGCCCTCGCACCGTCGTTTCCCTCACGCCCGTGCCGCCTCCCACTCCTTCAGGAACTCCTCGTTGACCTTCTTGCCGCCCTGCTGCTGCCACTCGCGGTACACCGCGTCCCACTCCGAGAGCTTCTTGCGGCCGGAGACCACGGCCGTGACGCCGTCCTCGATGATCTGTCGGAGCTGGGCGCCCTTGCGGTTGTACGTGTCGCCGAAGTGGCCGTAGTGGTCGGCGGGGACGAGCAGCGGGGCGACCTTCTGTTGCCAGGCGTGTGAGCGCTTGGTGAGGTCCGGGAAGTCGGGGTTGTACAGCGGTTGCGGGGCGTCGCAGAGGTAGGCGAACGGGAGTTGCGTCTTGTTCTCCACCAGGCCGAGCGACGTGGGGACCGGGTCGCCGTTCTTGTCGTACGTGAAGTGCGGGCCCTCCAGGCCGAAGTGCATCAGCTCGAATTCCTTTGAACCGAACGGGGAGGCCAGCCAGTTGAGGACGCGCAGCGCCAGCTCGATCCGGTCCTTCGGGGCCTTCTTCAGCACCGTGTAACCGAAGATCCCACGGTTCTGCTGGTAGACCGTCGTCGCCCCGTCGACCTTGTACGGCTCGGCGATGTCCAGGGTGAACTCGTCCTTGATGCCCTGCGCGTTGGCGAGGAGCGCGCCCCAGCCGTCGGTCATCGAGCGGACCGTGCCGTTGTAGAACTGCGTCTTCAGGTCGACCTGCGAGATCGACGTCGCGTTCGGGATGTACGAGCCGTCCTTGCGCATGCCCGCCATGAACTCCAGGCCCGCCCGGAACGCGTCGGTCCCGTACATGTCGGTGACCTTGCCGTCCTTGATCTGCCACTCGTTCGGGGCGCCATGCCACATGCAGTGGTACAGATAGCCGTAGTACGACACCGTGGACGCGCCCAGGCCGGACTTGCCGCCCTTCGCGGCCTCCTTGGCCATCGCGCGGAAGTCGTCCGTCGCCATGCCGGGCTCGTAGCCCGCCTGGTCGAAGGCCTCGCGGTTGATGAACATGCCGCCCTGCACCTTGGGCCGCTCCACCGGCACCCCGTAGATCCGGCCGCCGATCCGGCCCATGCCCTCCCAGGCGTATCTGGGGATGTTCGCGAGGTTCGGGTACTCCTTGACCGCGTCGCCGGACAGATGGTCCGTCAGATCGGCGCACTGGGACTGCACGAACTGCTGCTCTCTGGGCAGGGTGTAGCCGCCGCCGATGTTGATGATGTCCGGCAGGTCGTCGCCCGCCATGAGCGTGGACATCTTGGCCCGGAAGTCCGCGTCGGGCACGACCGTGAACTCGACCTCGACACCGAGGGCTTCGTTCATCGCCTGCCAGTACTTGTTGGCGCCGACCGGCTTGGGCGGAGTGCCGTACGTAATGGTCAGGACCCGGAGCTTCTGCTTGCCGGTGCCGGTGCCGGTGCCGGGCTTCTCGGCGACCGACTGCACCAATTTCTGCGGGTACTTGACGTAGCCGGGCTGCACGCCCGCCTCGGTTCCGGCGAGGTCCGGCGGCGGCACCTTCGCGGCGGTGAACGTGGGCCAGGGCGCCGCCTTCTTCCCCGCGTTGCTCACCGAACCCCCGCCGGAGCCGGAGGAACAGGCGGTGAGCAGCGCGGGCGCGGCCACCGCGGCCCCACCGGCGGCGATGGAGCGGAGCAGGGTACGGCGGGACATGGGGGTGCCGGGCATGGGAACACCTTTCGCAGGAGTCGGACAGACGGTTGGTGCCGTTAGCTCTTGATCGCGCCGGTGAGTACGCCCTTGGTGAAGTACCGCTGGAGGAACGGGTAGACGAGCAGGATCGGTACGGTCGCCACCACCAGGACGGCCATCTGCATGGTCTGCGGCGCCGACACATTGGCCGCGTCGCTCAGGCCGGTGTCGGCGATCTGCGTGCCGCCCATGACGTACGTCCGAAGGACCTGCTGCAGCGGCCAGTGCTCGGACTCCAGATAGATCGAGGCATGGAACCAGGCGTTCCAGTAGCTGACCGCGTAGAAGAGGCCGACCACCGCGAGCGCCGCCTTCGACAGCGGAAGCACGATCCGCCGGAGCACCTGCCAGTCACCCGCGCCGTCGAGCCTCGCCGCCTCGTACAGGTCCTCGGGAATCCCCTGGAAGAAGCCGCGGAGCACCACCAGGTTGAACACATTGATCAGTACGGGTGCGACGAGGGCCAGGTAGGTGTCCAGCATGCCCAGGCCCTTGACCAGCAGATACGCCGGGATCATGCCGGGCGGGAAGAGGAACGTGAAGAGCACGAGCAGCAGCACCGGCTTGCGTCCGTACGTGGTGGGGCGGCTGAGCGCGTACGCCAGGAACGTGGTGCAGGCGAGCGAGGCGAGCGTGCCGCACACGGTGACCCCGATGCTCACCCAGAGCGCCTTGGAGACGACACCGCCCGCAAAGATCTGCTCGTACGAGCGCAGCGTCGGATCGCTCGGCCAGAGCACCCAGCCGCCGCCCGCGACCACCTCCCGGTTGGAGGCGAGCGAGGTCGAGACGATCACCAGGAACGGGACCGTGACCAGGAGCAGAATGGTCAACAGGGCCAGTCCCTTGCCGAGTTGGGTGATCGGCCCGGGCGGCTCCATCCAGGCGGGGCGCTTCTTCACGCGCGCGGCCCCGCGTACCCGTACGGTCTTCGTGCGTACGGTCCTCGCCGGGGAGTCCTCCGGGCGCTCGGTCTTCGTACTGCTCGCGACCGCTGAGCCGTTGGTGCTCACTTGTAGACCCCCTGCTCGCCGAGGCGGTGGGCGACCTTGTTGGCCGCGAAGACGAGGAGCGCGCCGATCACGCCCTTGAACAGGCCCGCGGCCGCGGCATATCCGGTGTCGCCGCCGACGATGCCCTGCCAGAACACAAAGGTGTCGAGCACCTCACCGGCCTCTGGGCCGACCGAGTTCCGCTGCAACAGCATCTGCTCGAAGCCGACGGACAGGATGTCCCCGAGCCGCATGATCAGCAGCAGGATCACCACCGGCCGGATCGCGGGCAGCGTGACGTGCCAGAACCGGCGCCACGGTCCCGCGCCGTCGATCGCGGCGGCCTCGTACTGCTGCTCGTCCACCTGCATCAGGGCGGCGAGGAAGATGATCGTGCCCCAGCCGGCGTCCTTCCAGACCACCTGCGCGACCACCAGGGCGGGATACGCGTCCGGGTTGCCGATGATGTCGACGGAGTGCAGACCGGCCTGCCCCAGAACGGAGTTGAGCAGTCCGGTGTCCGCGAGCACCTGCTGGAACAGGGCCACCACGATCACCCACGACAGAAAGTGCGGCAGATAGACCACGGACTGCACGAACCGCCGGGTCAGATCCGAGGTCAGGCTGTGAAGCAGCAGCGCGAGACCGAGCGGCACCGGGAAGAAGAAGATCAGCTGGAGCGTGGCGAGGAACAGCGTGTTCCAGGTCGCGGCCCAGAACCCCGGATCGCCGAACATCCGCGAGAAGTTGTCGATGCCGATCCAGGGGCTGGACCACAGGCCGTCGAACGGGACGTACTCCTTGAAGGCGACCGCGTTGCCGATGAACGCGCCGTAGTGGAAGACCAGGAAGTACACCAGGCCCGGCAGCATGAGCAGCACCAGGACCCGGGACCGCCGCAGCCGTTTGCTTGTCACCGCGTTTCTTGTCACCGCGGACACGGCCACCCCTTCGTTGTGGGACGGACACAGTGCCCGGAAAGCTAAAGCGGTTACTGTGCCCGGTCAACCCCCTTGAGCCGCCTCGATGTTGGGATGCACGGAGGTCTTGGCGTACCGCTGAGAGCCCATTACGGTAACCGTTTACTACGACCCTCAGGACCTCCCGGATCTCCCTGGACCTCCCGGACCTCCTGGAAAGGCGGCCGCGCGTGGCAGACCGACCGATCACGGCCCTGGCCATGGACCGCGAGGTACTCGACCTGGCCTTGCCACCCGAGGTACGGGACCGGCTCGCCCGGAGCACCGCGCTGGAAGGCGCCCCACTGACCGGCCCGCTCACCGCACCCGCGGCGCGCGCCGTGCTCGCCCGCACCGAGATCCTGGTCACCGGCTGGGGCTGCCCGCCGCTCACCGCCGAAGTACTCGCGCACGCACCCCGCCTGCGCGCCGTCATGCATGCCGCGGGAACCGTCAAACACCTGGTCACCGAGGCGGTTTGGGACCGCGGCATCGCCGTGTCCTCGGCCGCGGACGCCAACGCCGGACCGGTCGCCGCGTTCACGCTCGCCGCCATCACCTTCGCGGCGAAGGGCGCGCTCACCGCCGCCTCCCGCTACGGCGAGCCCTGGTCAACTCAGGTACGACGGCCGGGACTTGACGGGCGCACCATCGGGGTCATCGGCGCGTCCCGGATCGGCCGCCGCGTCCTCGAGGGCCTGCGCGCCGCCGACACCCGCCACGAACTGCTGCTCACCGACCCGTACGTCGCCACCGCCGAAGCGGCGAAGCTGGGCGCGGAACGCGTCGACCTGGACGAACTCTGCGCCCGCAGCACCATCGTGACCGTGCACGCCCCCGAACTCCCCGGCACCCGCGGCATGGTGGGCCACGCACAACTGGCCCGCATCCCGGACGGCGGCACCCTGATCAACACCGCCCGCGGCTCCCTCGTCGACACCGAGGCCCTGACCCGCGAGTGCGCCTCCGGACGCCTCTCCGCCTACCTCGACGTCACGCACCCGGAACCGCTGCCCCCGGACCATCCGCTCCTGTCCCTGCGGAACGTCCTGGTGACCCCGCACATCGCCGGGGCCCAGGGCGAGGAGGTCCGCCGCCTCGGCGAGTACGCGGTCGCGGAGGTCGAGCGGTTCGTGGCGGGGGAGGAGCTGTGGGGGAGGGTGGGGCTTGGGGATCTGGGGCGGGTGGCATAAACCCGCCTAACGGCTGTCGTCCGTCCGCTCCTTGAGCATGTCCGCCATCAGCTTGATCTCCGACTCCTGCGCGTCCACCATCCCCTGCGCGAGCCGCCGCTCCACGCCGACCTCGCACCGGTCGGTGCAGCCCTGCGCCATGTGGACGCCGCCCTTGTGGTGTTCGGTCATCAGGCGCAGAAAGAGCACCTCGGCGTCCTCGCCCTTGGCCTTGGCGAGCCGGTCGAGGTCGGCCTCGGTGGCCATGCCGGGCATGAGGGCGCCGTCGTCGCCGTGCTCACCGTGGTCCGTGCCGTGGTGCCCGCCGCCCATCCAGGCCATCGGCTGGTCCCCGGACACCTTGGGCAGGCCCCACAGATCCAGCCAGCCGAGCAGCATGCCGCGCTGGTTGGCCTGCGTATTGGCGATGTCGTACGCGAGGTTCCGGATCTCCTCGTCCTCGGTGCGGTCCCGTACGAGGAACGACATCCGCACGGCCTGCTGATGGTGCACGGCCATGTCACGGGCGAACCCGGCGTCCGCGGAGTCACCGGCCGGGCGCGGGTCGCCCTTCGCGTCCGAGGAGGCAGCGGACCCCGTGGGGCCGCCGTCACCCCCACCGCCCGCGAGCGCCGCCGTCACGCCCCCGGTCACCCCCGCGAGCGCCACCACCGCGGCGCAGACGCCGACCCAACCGGCACGCCTCACTGCGCGATCCCGTCGGTGCAGGGGGCACCCGGCTCGGGGGTCTGCTTGCCCTGCACGTACTTCGCGAAGAAGCTGTCGACCCGCGGGTCGTCCGCGCCGTCCACGGTCACCTGCTTGCCCCAGGCGCTCAGCATGATCGCGCCCTGCTGTTCCTGCACCGGGCTCATCAGGGAGAACGGGGTCGCCTCGACCTTGGCCTTGAGCTTCTTCACCTCGCCCGCCGGAGCCTTGGCGTTGTACGTCACCCAGACGGCGCCGTGCTCCAGGGAGTGCACCGCGTGCTTCGCCGGGATCGGCTTCTCGTACACATCGCCGTCGCAGTTCATCCAGTACGGGTGGTGATCGCCGCCCACCGGAGGCGTCATCGCATAGTCGACGGGCTTCTCGACGTGGTTGCGGCCGAGCTCCTTGGCGTCCCAGGTCTTCTCGTTCTCGATCGGCCGGGCCGCCGCCTTCTGCAGGTCCTTCTCACGCTTGTTCTTCGCGGCCTCGGCCGCGGCCTGCTGCCGCTCCTGCTCGTTCTGCTTCGACACGAAGAAGTACGCGCCCCCGCCGACGGCCCCCGCGAGGACCACCGTGATCGCGGTGACGGCGATGATCCGGGTACGGCGCTCGCGGGCCTGCTCCGCCCGGCGCATCTCCGCTATCCGGGCCTGGCGTGGGTTGGAACCGGAGCTGTGGGGACCCATGGCGTCGTCGTCCTTCGTCGAGAAAGGTGCGGGTGTACGTACGAGTCGGATGTACGTATGAGTGGGGCCCGCTGATCGTAGTCGTCACCGGGATGTCGTGGGCCACAAGGGGTGCGTAATCTGGCGGAAACCCCTGGCCCTGATACTGGAGCCCGCACCGATGCCGGGGCGGTGGTGCACAGACCGTCTGAACTGCAAGGATATAGCTATGGACAAGCAGCAGGAATTCGTGCTCCGCACCCTCGAAGAGCGCGACATCCGCTTCGTACGCCTGTGGTTCACGGACGTCCTCGGCTTCCTCAAGTCGGTCGCCGTCGCCCCGGCCGAGCTGGAGCAGGCGTTCGACGAGGGCATCGGCTTCGACGGCTCGGCGATCGAGGGCTTCGCCCGGGTCTACGAGTCCGACATGATCGCCAAGCCGGACCCGTCGACCTTCCAGATCCTGCCGTGGCGGGCCGAGGCCCCGGGCACCGCGCGCATGTTCTGCGACATCCTGATGCCGGACGGCTCCCCGTCCTTCGCGGACCCCCGCTTCGTCCTCAAGCGCGCCCTCGCGAAGACCTCGGACCTGGGTTTCACCTTCTACACCCACCCCGAGATCGAGTTCTTCCTGCTCAAGGACAAGCCGGTGGACGGCTCCCGGCCCACGCCCGCGGACTCCTCCGGCTACTTCGACCACACCCCGCAGAACGTCGGCATGGACTTCCGCCGCCAGGCCATCACGATGCTCGAATCCATGGGCATCTCGGTCGAGTTCAGCCACCACGAGGGCGCCCCGGGCCAGCAGGAGATCGACCTGCGGTACGCCGACGCGCTCTCGACGGCGGACAACATCATGACGTTCCGCCTGGTCATGAAGCAGGTCGCGCTCGAGCAGGGCGTGCAGGCCACGTTCATGCCGAAGCCGTTCTCGGAGCACCCCGGCTCGGGCATGCACACCCACCTCTCGCTCTTCGAGGGCGACCGGAACGCGTTCTACGAGTCGGGCGCCGAGTACCAGCTCTCGAAGGTCGGCCGCTCCTTCATCGCGGGCCTGCTGCGCCACGCCGCCGAGATCGCCGCGGTGACGAACCAGTGGGTGAACTCGTACAAGCGCATCTGGGGCGGCTCCGAGCGCACCGCGGGCGCGGGCGGCGAGGCCCCGTCGTACATCTGCTGGGGCCACAACAACCGCTCGGCGCTGATCCGCGTCCCGATGTACAAGCCCGGCAAGACCGGCTCGGCACGGGTCGAGGTCCGCTCCCTCGACTCCGGCGCGAACCCGTACCTCGCGTACGCGGTGCTGCTCGCCGCCGGCCTCAAGGGCATCGAGGAGGGGTACGAGCTGCCGCCCGGCGCGGACGACGACGTGTGGGCGCTGAGCGACGCCGAACGCCGCGCGATGGGCATCGAGCCGCTGCCGCAGAACCTCGGTGAGGCCATCGCGCTCATGGAGCGCAGCGAACTCGTCGCCGAGACCCTCGGGGAGCACGTCTACGACTTCTTCCTGCGCAACAAGAAGCAGGAGTGGGAGGAGTACCGCTCCGAGGTCACGGCCTTCGAGCTGCGGAAGAACCTTCCGGTGCTGTAAGCCACGGGACTGGTGAAGCGCGTACGACGCCGGAGGGGCCGGAGCATCTGCTTCCGGCCCCTCCGCCTGCTGTCCGGGTCAGATCGCCGAGCGCAGCGGCTTGTTCGCCCGTACCTGGTACTCCTGGATGCCCCAGCCGTTGCCGTCCGGGTCCTTGAAGTACAGGAACGTGCCGCCGTCCTGCTGCGAGTGCACCACCGGCTCGCTGACGTCCAGGCCCCGCTCCCGCAGCTCCGCGTACGCCGCCTTCGCGTCCGGCACGCACAGCTGGAGCCCCTGATAGCTGCCGGGCTCCGGAACCGGCGAGAGGCCGAGCGCCTCCGGATTACTGGTGAGCGCCACCGAACAGCCCGAGCCCGGCGGGGTCAGCTGCACGATCCGCACCCCCGGGAGCACCTCGCCGTCGAAGTCGAGCTGGAAGCCCACCTTCTCGCGGTAGAAGTCCCTGGCCCGGTCCACGTCCGAGACGGGGATCATGACGACTTCGAGCGTGTACTCCATGGGTCTGCTCCTTGAATCTCAGGATGTGAATCTCAGGACGTGAAGGTCGGACGTGAAGGTCGGGACATGCATGTCCGGACCGTCAGAACTGCCGGCCGGTCTGACGTCGATACTGCCTCCCCGATCGGCACCCCGCAGGAGATCGGAACTCATCGGTGGGTCCGCTTTCGGCCACTGCGGTTAGGCTCAAGGCCGGACCTTGATCGGACGGGAGGACCGCAATGACCGCGCCGGGGCGTAGGAGCAGTACCTTCACGCGGCTGCTCCGGCACGGCTTCACCGCACCGGCCGCCGCCGAGCGTCTGCTCGACACCCCCGAGCTGTCCGCCGTGCGCGCCGACCCCGTGCTGCTCGACGCGCTCGGCGCCACCGCCGACCCGGACCTCGCGCTGCTCGGGCTCGTCCGCCTCGTGGAGGCACAGCCGGAGGACGAGCGGCGGGTCCTGCTGGACACGCTGCTGTCCGCGAAGCCGCTGCGCGACCGGCTGCTCGGCGTGCTCGGCGCCTCCGAGGCGCTCGCCGACCACCTCGCCCGGCACCCGTACGACTGGCACGCCCTGGTGACGTACGAACCGGCCGATCTGCACCCGGGCGTCGAGGAGTTCGAGCAGGGGCTCGCGGACGCCACCGACCCCGTCGCGCTGCGTGTCGCCTACCGCCGCTGTCTGCTCGCCATCGCCGCCCGCGACGTCTGCGGCACCACCGACGTCGCCCAGGCCGCCGCCGAGCTCGCCGACCTGGCCACCGCGACGCTGCGCGCGGCCCTCGCCATCGCGCGCGCGGCCGCGCCCGAGGACGACGCCGCGTGCCGCCTCGCCGTCATCGCGATGGGCAAGTGCGGGGGACACGAACTCAACTACGTGTCCGATGTCGACGTCATCTTCGTCGCCGAGCCCGCTGACGTCCCCGGCGGCGTCGACGAGGCGAAGGCCATGCAGGCCGCGACGCGGCTCGCCTCGCACCTCATGCGGATCTGCTCCGACACCACCGTCGAGGGCACCATCTGGCCCGTCGACGCCAATCTGCGGCCCGAGGGGCGCAACGGTCCGCTCGTGCGCACCCTCTCCTCGCACCTCGCCTACTACCAACGGTGGGCCAAGACCTGGGAGTTCCAGGCGCTCCTCAAGGCCCGCCCGGTCGCCGGGGACCCCGAGCTCGGCGAGGCGTACGTCGAGGCCCTGGCACCGCTCGTCTGGCAGGCCGCCGAGCGCGAGAACTTCGTCACCGACGTGCAGACGATGCGTCGCCGGGTCGTCGCCGGAATCCCTGCCGCCGAGGTCGAGCGGGAGCTCAAGCTCGGGCCCGGCGGCCTGCGGGACGTCGAATTCGCCGTACAGCTCCTGCAGTTGGTGCACGGACGGTCCGACGCCACGCTGCGCAGCGGCACCACCCTGGACGCCCTTGGCTCCCTCGCGGCCGGTGGCTATGTGGGGCGCACCGACGCCGCCCAGCTCGACGAGGCGTACCGCTTCCTGCGCGCCATGGAGCACCGCATCCAGCTGCACCGCCTTCGCCGCACCCACCTCGTGCCCGAGAGCGAGGAGGACCTGCGGCGCCTGGGCCGCTCGCTCGGCCTGCGCACCGAGCCCGTCACCGAGCTCGGCCGGGCGTGGAAGCGGCACGCGGCCGTCGTACGCCGCCTGCACGAGAAGATCTTCTACCGGCCGCTGCTCGACGCCGTCGCCGCGCTCGCCCCCGGCGAGATCCGGCTCTCCGCCGGCGCCGCCCGCGAACGCCTGGTCGCCCTCGGCTACGCGGACCCGGCCGCCGCCCTGCGCCACCTGGAGGCCCTGGCCTCCGGCGTGACCCGCAAGGCCGCCATCCAGCGTCAGCTGCTGCCCGTGCTGCTCGGCTGGTTCGCGGACTCCGCCGACCCGGACGCGGGCCTGCTCGGCTTCCGCAAGGTCTCCGACGCGCTCGGCAAGACCCCCTGGTACCTGCGGCTGCTGCGCGACGAGGGCGCCGCCGCCGAGAACCTCGCCCGCGTCCTTTCCGCCGGGCGGCTCGCCCCCGACCTGCTGCTCCGCGCCCCCGAGGCGGTCGCCCTGCTCGGCGACGCCCGCGGCCTCGAGCCGCGCGACCGGTCCCACCTGGAGCAGGAGATCCTCGCCGCCGTGGGCCGCGCGGACGGCCCCGAGCAGGCCGTCACGGCCGCGCGCGGGGTGCGGCGCAGGGAGCTGTTCCGCACCGCCGCCGCCGACCTCATCGGCTCGTACGGGACCGAGGAGAGCCCCGTGGACGGTGACCCGGCAGCCCTGGTGGACCGGGTCGGGAACGCCGTCTCCGACCTGACCGCCGCCACGCTCGCGGGCACCCTGCGGGCCGTGGTGCGCGAGGGCTGGGGCGACGAGCTGCCCACCAGGTTCGCGGTCATCGGCATGGGCCGCTTCGGCGGCCACGAGCTGAGCTACGGCTCGGACGCGGACGTCGTCTTCGTGCACGAGCCCCGCGAGGGCGTCGACGAGCAGGAGGCGGCGAAGGCCGCGAACCTCGTCGTCTCCGAGATGCGCCGCCTGCTTCAGCTGCCCAGCTCCGACCCGCCGCTGCTCATCGACACCGATCTGCGCCCCGAGGGCAAGAGCGGCCCGCTGGTGCGGACCCTCGGTTCGTACGCCGCCTACTACCGCCGCTGGTCGCACGTCTGGGAGAGCCAGGCGCTGCTGCGCGCCGAGCCGGTCGCGGGCGATGCCGACCTCGGCGCCCGGTTCGTGGAGCTGATCGACCCGCTGCGGTACCCGGCGGAGGGCCTCGGCGAGGACGCGGTCCGCGAGATCCGCCGCCTCAAGGCGCGCATGGAGGCCGAACGCATGCCCCGCGGCGCCGACCCGACGCTCCACGCCAAGCTGGGCCGCGGCGGCCTCTCCGACGTCGAGTGGACGGTGCAGCTCCTCCAGCTCCAGCACGGCTGGGCGGAGCCGGGCCTGCGCACCACCCGCACCCGGACCGCCCTCGCGGCCGCCTGCGCCGCCGAGGTCATCTCGACCGAGGACGCGGCGATCCTGGACGAGGCCTGGGTCCTCGCCACCCGCGTCCGCAACGCCGTCATGCTGGTCCGCGGCCGCGCGGGCGACACGTTCCCGTCGGGCGGGCGTGAGCTGGCCGCCGTGGGCCGTTACCTGGGCTACGGGCCGGGCACCGTCGGCGAGATGATCGACGACTACCGGCGTACGACGCGCAGGGCGCGGGCGGTCGTGGAGGAACTGTTCTACGGGGCGTAGGTCGCGCAGGGGCGCACCGGGCGGGGGCTCTGGAAGGTCTGGTTCACGTTCCCCGTGGCGGGGGCAATCGCCCTGCGGGCTCGTCCTCAATCGCCGGACGGGCTTGATTTTGGACCCGATCCAACGCCGGACGGGCTTGATTCTGGGCCTGCTGGGCCTGTTGGGGCTGATTCGCCGCCGGACACGCTGGCTTCACCCACCGCGGCAATCTGTACGGCAGCCGCCCGTACCACGCGTAGCAGAAGCCGAAGCCGATCGCGAGGCAGAGCATGCCGCCGACCGCGTCCAGCCAGAAGTGGTTGGCCGTGGCGATGATGACCACGAGCGTCAGCACCGGGTAGAGCAGGCCGAGGACCTTGGCCCACGGCACCCGGGCCAGGGCGAAGATGGTCAGTCCGCACCACAGGGACCAGCCGATGTGCATCGACGGCATCGCCGCGTACTGGTTGGTCATGTGCTTGAGGTCGCCGGACGCCATCGAACCCCACGTCTGGTGCACCAGGACCGTGTCGATGAAGTTCTCGCCCGACATCAGGCGCGGCGGCGCCAGCGGGAACAAGTAGAAGCCGACCAGGGCCACTCCGGTGGTCACGAAGAGCACGGTGCGGGTCGCCGCGTACCGCCCCGGATGACGGCGGTAGAGCCAGACCAGGACCCCGATCGTCACGGCGAAGTGCAGTGTCGCGTAGTAGTAGTTCATCGCGACGATCAACCAAGTCACCGAGTTCACGGCGTGGTTGACGGCCTGCTCGAAGCCGAGCCCGATGGCGTGCTCCGCCTGCCAGATCCAGTCCGCGTTGCGCAGCGCGGAGGCCTTCTGCTCCGGTACCGCATTGCGAATCAGGGAGTACAACCAGTAACCGACCGCGATCAGGGCCAGCTCGTACCACAACCGGGGCCGCCGGGGCCTGCGCACACGGTGCAGAAAGGAGCGTTCGGTACGGTCCGCCGTCCCGCTCCCGATGGGTGGTGCCTCGGCCGCCGTCCGGCCTTCGAGTGTGGTCACAGTCGGTTCACCCATGGACAAGGAGTCTGCCAGATGGGCCTACTGCAACGATCATCCCTTGGGTGGGTTCGTGCCGCATTTTCTCCACCCCTGGGACGATCCCACCCCTAGGGCCGTTGAACCCCGTACAACCTGCTGTGGTAACGGGATCGGAGCGATCAGAGAGGTCAGTGAGGTCAGAGGGGTGCCCACCAGACGGTGCTCTCCGGAGGCAGCACCACCTCCGCCCCGCGGCACGCGGGCTCCGGCCCGGAGCAGAGCAGCGCTGAGCCGCCCGGGGCCGGGACCGCGACCTCCGTCGGCAGCGTGTTGAGGGTGCAGACGAAGCCGGGGCGGCGGCCGAAAGCCAGGACACCCGCCGGGGTGTCCAGCCACTCCATCCCGCCGTCCCCGAGCGCCGGAAGCTCGCGGCGCAGGGCGAGCGCCGAGCGGTACAGCTCCAGTGTGGAGCCCGCGTCGCCGCGCTGCGCCTCGACGCTCAGCTCCCGCCACGCCGCGGGCTGCGGCAGCCAACTGCCGCCGGGCCCGAAGCCGTACGGGGCGGACGCGCCGGACCACGGCAACGGCACCCGGCAGCCGTCCCGCATCCCGTCCTGCCCGGAGCCACCGCCCTGCCCGGAGCCGCCGTCCCGCCCGGAGCTCTGCCGCCCCGAACCGCGGAAGAACGCCGGGTCCCGCCGCACCTCGTCCGGCAGGTCCACCACCTCCGGAAGCCCCAGCTCCTCGCCTTGGTAGAGATACGCCGAGCCGGGCAGCGCCAGCGTGAGCAGCGCCGCCGCACGGGCCCGCCGCAGCCCACGCTGCCCGCCGCCGTAGCGCGTGACATGGCGGACGACATCGTGATTGGAGAGCACCCAGGTGGTGGGGGCACCCACCGAAGCGGTGGCGCGAAGTGACCCGTCGATGACGGAGCGCATCGCCTCCGCGTCCCACGGGCAGGTCAGGAACTGGAAGTTGAACGCCTGGTGCAGTTCGTCCGGGCGTACGTACAGCGCGAGCCGCTCGGCGCTCGGCGCCCAGGCCTCGGCGACACCGATCCGCCCGCCCGTCGCCCGCCGCCGCCCTTCCAAGGAAGGCCCTTCGGGCCCGATTTCATTTGCGGGGTACGAGTCGAGGAGCGCACGCCAGGAGCGGTGGATGGCATGCACACCGTCCTGATCGAAGAACGGCAGCACCTGCCTGCCGATCATCCGGGCCTGCTCGCCGCACCCGATGTCCGGAAACCCGGCCGCCTTGACCATGCCGTGCGCGACATCGATACGGAACCCGTCCACACCCAGATCGAGCCAGAACCGCAGCACGGAGTCGAACTCGGCCCGCACCTCGGGGTGGTCCCAATTCAGATCCGGCTGCTCGGGCGCGAACAGATGCAGATACCAGGCGCCATCCGGGACCCGCGTCCAGGCAGGTCCGCCGAACACCGACTCCCAGTCATTCGGCGGCAGTTCACCGCTTTCGCCCCGCCCCGGCCGGAAGTGGTACAGCTCCCGCTCCGCGCCGCCGTCGAGCGCCGCGCGGAACCACGGGTGCTGGTCCGACGTGTGGTTGGGCACGAGGTCGACGATCACCCGCAGCCCGAGCCGGTGCGCCTCCCGCACCAGATCGTCGGCGTCCGACAACTCCCCGAACAGCGGGTCCACGGCCCGGTAGTCGGCCACGTCGTACCCGCCATCGGCCTGCGGCGAGGCATAGAACGGCGTCAGCCACACGGCATCGGCCCCGAGCTCGGCCACGTACGGCAGCCGCTCACGAACCCCCCGCAGATCACCCACCCCGTCCCCGTCGCTGTCCGCGAACGACCGCACATACACCTGGTAGATAACAGCGTCCCGCCACCAACGAGGGGGGGTGCTTTCGGCGTCGAGGATGTGGGGGCGGGTGATCTCCTGGGTCATACCCGGTCAACGCGCGCTGCCCGGGGGCGGATACGCCTATCAGCCCGTCCGGCGTTTGAGGACGAGCGCGTTCAGCGCGATATCTGCGGCGGGGGTCCGGGGGCCGCAGGCCCCCGAGGCTGCCGTCAGGCTTTCGGGAAGGGGCGGGGCCGGGGAGGAAAAACCGACTCAGCCAGGCTCCGGCGCCAGCGCGATCAGCCGCCCCACCAGATCCCCGAAGGGCCCGTCCGCGGGCTCATCCGCCAGCAGATCCCGCAGCACCCCCGCCATCTCCTCGTTGTACGCCGCGCTCACCGCGGTCAACGCGGCGAAATCATGCACCAGTTGGAGCTCGAGCTCCGCCCGCGGCACCCGCCGCCCGTCCAGCCAGATCAACGCCGTGGACTCCGCGAGCGACACCCAGGACCGCACCACGAGTTCGAGCCGCGCCGACGGCCGCGCGATGCCGAGGTGAAGGAGGATCTGCTCGTACGCCGCCTGCCGCACCGAGTCGATCAGCGCGTTGGTCGTCGTGGAGCCGACCGCCGGGCCGCCGCGCATCAGCGCCGAGAAGCCCGGCCCGTGCTCGTCCACGAAGTCGAAGAAGCGGCCCATCACGCGCAGCAGCCGCGCGCCGAGCGGCCCTTGGCGCGGCTCCGTGAACCGCTCCGCCAGATCCTCGGCGGCCCGGCGCAGCGCCGCCTCGTACAGGCTGAGCTTGCCCGGGAAGTAGTGGTACACCAGCGGCCGGGAGATCCCCGCCGCGGCTGCTATCTCGTCGATGGAGACTTCGTCGGGGGAGCGGTGGCTGAACAGCTCGAGTGCAACGGAGATCAGCTGCTGCCGCCGCTCCTCGACCCCCATCCTGCGGCGCACCCCGGTCGTCATACGAACACCCTAACGGCCCGGGGCGCGACCACAGTCGGAGGTCACCCTCACATGTCGAGGACCAGACGCTCACCACGCGCCCGCGAGACGCAGATGAGCATCGAATCGGTGCGTTCGGCGTCGCCGAGCAGCTCGTCCCGGTGGTCGATCTCGCCCGCCAGGACGCGCTGTTGGCAGGTGCCGCAGAATCCCTGCCTACAGGAGTACGGCGTGTTCGGCAGCTCCTTCCGTACGGCGCTGAGAACCGTCTCGTCCGCGGCCACGGCCACCGTGGTGCCGGTGCGCCGCAGTTCGACCTCGAAGGCTGTGTTGGACGAAGTGTCCTCCCTGGCCGCGGGCGTGAACCGCTCCAGGTGCAGCGTGCACCCGGCGGGCAGCGCGGCGGCGACCGCGTCCATCAGCCCCTCGGGGCCGCAGCAGTACACGGCCGCGGCAGGTGGCATTCCGGCGAACAGCCCGGCCAGGTCGGGCCGTCCCTCCTCGTCCTCGGCGACCACCCGCACGCGCTCGGGCCCGCCGAGCTTCTCGACCTCCTCGACGAACGGCATCGACGCACGCGTACGCCCGCCGTACAGCAGCCGCCACTCCGCCCCGGACTCCTCGGCCGCGCGTAGCATCGGCAGGATTGGCGTGATCCCGATGCCGCCCGCCACGAAGACGTACGCATGCGACGGGGCGAGCGGGAAGCGGTTGCGGGGGCCGCGGACCTCGACCTCCATGCCCGCGCGGAGCCGCTCGTGCACCTCGCGGGAGCCGCCGCGGCCGCCCGCCTCCTCGGGGATCAGGCGGGTGGCGACGGTGTACGCGGACGTATCGGCGGGGTCGCCGCACAACGAGTACTGCCGGACGGTGCCGGACGGCAGCACCAGGTCGAGGTGCGCGCCCGGTTCCCAGGGCGGCAGGGGTGTCGACTGATCGCCGGTCAGGCGGAGTTGGACGACCCCGTCGGCGGGCTCGGTGCGTTCGGCGATACGCAGCCGCATCGCACGACTCCGGGGGCGACCGGAGATGGGCTGCTCAAGGGCGGGCAGCGGCCACAGCGGTGCGCGGTCGATACGGCGCCGCAGCGCCCGCCTGGCGAGCAGCGCGGCACCGGCGGCGACGGCGAGGGTACGGAGCCGGGGCATGATCAGGCGGCTCCCTCGGAGGTGGGGGCATGGGCCTTGGCGGGCGCGGTCGCCGTCCCCTGCTCGCGCGCTTCGGCGGCGGTCGCGGCGGGGGAGGAGGCGAGATAGGCCATGGCCTGCGCGGTGGAGCCCTCCTGCGAGGGGTGGTAGGCGCGCGCCAGATAGCGCGGGATGGAGCGGACCATGGCGCCGGTGGACGGCAGTACGCCCTCGCGGCCCTTGGCGAAGAACTCCCGGAACGAGGCCCGGCCCTCGGTGAGCGTCGGGTCGTTCGCCATGAAGAACCGGGCCCCGCGCTGCCACAGGAACACCAGGGCGCTGAACGCCGTGGCCCAGGTCCGCACCCGGCGGCTGTAACTGCCGTCGAGGTGCATGAACAGCTCGAAGGCGACGGAGCGGTGCTCGACCTCCTCGGCGCCGTGCCAGCGCAGCAGGTCGAGCATGGTGGGGTCGGCGCCCCGGCGGTCGAGTTCGTCGGCGTTGAGGACCCAGTTGCCGAGGAACGCGGTGTAGTGCTCGATCGCCGCGATCATCGCGACGCGTTCGAGCAGCCACCACTTGCGGGCCTTGCCGGGCGGCAGGGTCCGGTCCCCGAGCAGCTTCTCGAAGAGCCAGTCGACCTGCGCGGTGTACGGCGTGGGGTCGAGCCCCTGCTCGCGCAGGTGCGGCAGGACCTCGTCGTGGGCCTGTGAGTGCATCGCCTCCTGGCCGATGAACCCGATGACGTCCTCGCGCAGGCGGTCGTCCTTGATGTACGGCAGGACCTGCTTGTAGACATGCACGAACCAGCGCTCGCCGGCGGGCAGCAGCAGATGCAGCACATTGATGGTGTGCGTGGTGAAGGGGTCGCCCGGGATCCAGTGGAGCGGCGTCTCCTCCCACGCGAAGGAGACCTTGCGTGCCTTGAGCGCTATGTGCTCGGAGGCGACGGGCTGGGGAAGCCGGGCCTGCGTATTAGACATGGCGTCAATGTACTGACGAGTACGCGACTGGCAACACCCTTGTGCAGTGATTGTTCGGGCGGCTGGGGCCCCGTCTTCCCGATCTTCCCGATCTTCGTGAATCGGGTGGATCGGGTGGATCGGGAAGACGCCCCCTAGCGCAGCGACTCCACCCGCGCCCCGCTCGCCGTCTTCCCCGACAGTTCCGCCCGCGCCCCTTCCTGCGCCCGCACGGCGAGCCGGTGGCCCCGCGCCGTCCCTTGTACGCCGCCCGTGGCCGTCACCGACGCGATGTCCCGGCTGCCCGCCGCGAGCACGTACCAGTTGCCGGAACGTGCCTTCCACAGCACGCCCGCGAGGACCCGCGGCTCGCGGGGACCGCAGGACGGCGCGCCCTCGGCCTTCGCCGCGATCGCGCCCGTGTCCTTGCCCGGCGCCTGGAACTGGGCGAACACCCGGCCGCCCGTGCCCCGCCAGGTCTCGGCGCGGGTGCACACCCAGGTCGCGGTGCCGTTGGCCTCGGGGAGCCGCTGGCTCGCGTACGCCCAGGAGTTGACCGAGCGCACGCCGTGCGCGCGTACCGCGGGCAGCAGGCAGGCCGTGCGGGCCCAGCTCGACCGGGCCGCTGGTGTGTTCACCTCGCGGGGCGCCTCCGGGCGGCCGCCCGTCAGATGGGCCGGGACCAGCTCGCCCAGGTCCGTGAGCAGGCGGGGGCCCGAGGCGTCACGCAGCTCCAGGGAGTTCACCTTGCCGCAGTCGCGGTCCTGGGCCGGGCTCGCGACCGGCGCCGTCACGCCGTCCGCCGAGCGGGCCAGGCGGCGGGCCGGTCCGTCCGGCGCGCGCAGGTCGCGTACCGCCGCGCTGCGCACCCAAGGCGCCGTCAGATAGCGCACATTGCCGTCCGAGCGGGCCACCACCACCGCCGTGGACGAGGCCGCGTCCGCTCCGTCCACGCGCGCGAAGTCGAGCGCCGCGCCGCCCTCGCCCTCGACCGGCTCGGCGTACCGCACGACCCGCAGGCCGTCGTGGAGCAGCACCACACGCGCGCCGTCCACCTCGCCCGCGTACAGGAGCTGCGGCGGTCCGGGCGGGGCGCCCGACGGGGTGCCCGGGGTCGCCGACACCTGCACCGTTCTGCCGGGCCGCGCCCAGACGGCGAGGGCGCGGCGGAGCAGGCCCTGGTCGTCGGTGAGCGAGCCGCGCGCGGGCCAAACGGAGAAATCGGTGCGCGTCGAGCGCTTCCAGGTGGTGGCCTTCTCCCGGCTCAACCGGTCCGGATCCAGGGCGGCTTCGGCGGCCGGGTTCCGCGCGTACGGCGGGGCGGCCGCGCCGTCCGGACCCCAGCCCTCGCCCGGCAGGCCGAGCAGCGCACCGCAGACGAGGACGGCGGCGGTGGCCGCGAGCGCGGCCTTCGTGTGCTGGCGGCGCCGCATCAGATCGGTCGGTCTGGCCTGGAGCGAGCACGGGTCGAACTCGGGGGACTCCAGGAGCGCGCGGGCGTCCCTGCCGCCGGGGCCGTGCGGTCCGAGCGGGCCGCCGGGTGCCGCGACGCCGTCGGCCTCGGCGAGCGCCGCGTGCGGGTCCTCGACCCCGGCGGCGTCCAGAATGCGGCGTACCCCGGAGTCCGGCAGGCGCTCCAGGCCGCGCAGCACGAAGGCGGCGCGGGCCGGGCCGCTGAGCGCGGAGAGCCGCTGGTCCAAGGCGAGTTCATCGGCGCCGCCGGAGCGCGGGAACAGCTTGAGGCCCCACACCTGCGGCAGCGGCGGCGGCACCGCGAGCCGCTTCCGCCAGGTCCTTCGGCTCCGCGGAAGCCCCGCCTCCACGGCGCTGCGCACGACCCGGAGCCGCACGTACCCGTACCCCGGGTCGCCGTCGCTCTCGCCCAGGCCGTCGCCCTCGCCGCCGCGCGGCCCCGGGATGACGGGGGCGTCCGGGGCAACGGCGGCGGCCCGGCCCCGGGGCAGGGCACGCTGCGTGAGGGCGTGCGCGGTCAGGACGCGGCGGGTGCGGCCGAGGGTCGCGGGAAGCACGAGGTAACCGAGACGCACCAGGCGCGGGTAGTGCTCGACCAGGGCGGCCTCGGCCTGCTCCAGGTCGACCAACGGACCGGGAGAGCCCGAGGATTCGGGCTCGGGCGCGGCGGGACGGGTGACGGTTTCCGGTGAACTCACGTTCAGCAAAACGAGCGAATCGTCCGATGGTCACCCCAGCGGTGGGTGGCAAGGGAGTTCGGCCCCTGCCACCCGGTGGGCGAGCTCAGTCGAGGGAGAAGCCGCTGAACTCCACCGTGCCGCGCGACCCGCTCCCGCCGTGCGCCGCCGACATGAAGATCCCCACGTCCTGGGCGGCCGCGGCCCCGGGCACCGGCACCGCGGCGACCGTGCGCCACGTCGCCCCGTCGTCCATGGAGCACTCGCCGCGGCAGCCCTCCGCGGTGCGGGTCAGGCGGAGCAGTACCGGCGCCTTGATGCCGGTGATACGGCGGTACGTGTCCAGGGTGCCGTCGCCGTTGCTGTCGTAGGAGAGGACGACACCGTTGGACGGAGTGACCGACAGGTTGACGAAGCCCGGGGAGCCCGTGGTGGCAAGGGAGTTGCGGGCGACGAGGCCCGCGCGCGCCCAGGGGCCGGTGTTCTCCTGGGCGTCGACCGCGACCGTGACCGTCACGCCGTCCTCGAACACTCCGGCGCGGTAGGCCGTGCCGAACTCGGCCGTCCCCTTCCAGAGGTCCTGCCCGCCGCCGTTGACGCCGTACTTCTGTTGCAGCTGTCCGAAGACGGCGCCGTTGTTGGTGTAGGTGCGCCACGCGTCGTCGAGCGGCCCGGCGACGTACAACGTGCCCTTGTGGACCGTCGTGACCCGGCGCTCGCCCAACGGGCCGTATGTGGCGCTCAGTTCGTAGGGCAGCGGGGTGAGCGGCCTTGTCAGGGGCTTGTCGGGGGCCGTGGCGCGCCAGCGGACCGTGCCGCTGCCGGCCTCGGGGACGGACGGCAGCTCCATGGCTCCCTCCGGCTCGGCCTCCAGGCCGTCCCCGGTGGTGAACGTGAAGTCGACGCGTCCGGTGGCGCGCAGGCCGTTGACGTTGGTGAATTCGGCCGCCACGCGCGCGTGCCCGCCGGGCGGGAAGGCGGCGGGTTCCGCCGAGACCGCGACCCGGCCCTGATAGGCCGCGCGCGAGAGGGTCTGATGGACACGTCTCGCGGTGCGGTGGGCGTCGTTCGGCGGGCGCAGCGGGTACTCCTTGCGCTCGCGGGTCCAGGGCTCCTCGATGGCGTACCAGTCGAACGTCTTCGGCTTCCGGCCCGCCGCGAGCGCGTCCTCGAGCTCGTCCAAGTACGCCTGCCACTGCGGCAGATGGAAGTCGCCGATCAGGCCCTGCCAGTCCCGGTTGGCGTAGTTCGCGAGCCGTCCGCCGTCCGCCGTGACCCGGTCCGCCCAGGTGGTGACCAGGGTCCGGGCGGTGCGCTCAAGCCGCGCCGCTTCGGTCGTCGAGGACGCCATCCGCTTGGCGTCCTCCAGCCAGGGCCCGAGCAGGAACGCCCGGTGCGCGCCGGACATCTCCTCGCTGAGCCGCATCAGCGTCAGCCACAGACGGGCGAGCGACTTGAAGGTGTCCTGATCCTTGCGCGCGTACGCCGCCTTCAGCTGTGGAAGCAGTTGCCAGGAGCGGTTGGCGAGGGCCTGCCGGGCCAGGTCGGTGAGGTCGTAGCGGTAGGCGTCCGAACCGCGCAGCGACTCCTGCACCCCGAGCAGCGCCGCGAACGCCTTGTCGAAGCCGCCGGGCGGGAAGGCGGGGGTGTGCGTGGCGTAGTGCGTACCGGAGTTGGCGGACAGGCTCGGGCGCGCCGCGAAGATCGAGTCGTGCGGGCGGCCGTCCTTGCTGGTGATCTTGTACGCGGTGTCGCGCAGCGCGGCGAACGCGGCGCGGGCCTTCGCGTCGCGGCCGCCGTAGCGCAGATCCGCATAGTCCTGGAACCACCGTGTCCGGTCCACCGCCTCCTCGCGCCAGGCGAGTTCCGTGAAGAGTTCGAGGGCGGCCGGGTCGCGGTCGGAGGCCTCCGGCATGTACGCGGTGCCCGCGAGCGCCGAGCCGTCCTTGTCCCGCCAGTCGGTGAACCGCTCCGTCCACATATGGGTCTTGGCGCCGATGGTGGTGCGGCCGCCGAAGTTCGGGATGGTGCCGAAGGCATAGGGCGCGCCGCCCCAGTCCTCCTCGCGGTCGGTGACCGTCTCCAGGTCGGACAGGCCGTCCACGATGAGGAGACGCCGCTTGTCGAGGGCGTCGATGAGGTCGCGGCGGGGGTTCTCCTGCCAGCCGAGGATCTCCCAGGTCGCGCCGGGCCGCGCCTTCTGGAGCGCCTTCTCGACGGCGCGCGCGGCGTCCGGCACCGGCACATCGCCCGGGTCGCCGCCCTCGTGCAGGAGGTCCATCTTGAAGTGCTTGATCTCGCCGAAGAGGTCGGCCTGGTGGCGGTAGAAGGCCGCGGCCACGCGCTCGAACACGTCGGTGCGCGGATCCAGCCAGTCCGGTCTCTTCAGGCCCGCCCACTTGCCCTGCGGGACGGTGCGGGCGCCCGGGTTGCGTTTGGCGAAGCCGTCCGGGACGGTGCCGAAGTAGCCGGGGTGCACGGGGTGCATGCCGAGCTCGCGCAGCCGGTCGGCGATGCGGCGGCCGAGCTTGGCCCGCTTCGCGATGAGCTCCGGACTGAGCGGGCCGCCGTACGCGCTCATGTTCTGCAGCAGCCACCACGGCTGGTGCGAGGGCGCGGGCAGCCAGGCGCGGGCCTCGGCATCGGAGTACCCGAAGTCCTTCAGGAGCCGGTGATAGACCGCTTCCTGACCGGCCGTCACCAGGACCTCGTTGCAGCCGTGCAGCGCCAGTACGTCGATCAGGCGCTCCCAGTGGGCCCAGTCGGCGTACGGGGCGGTGTAGCCGTCGTGCGTGTCGTTGAAGACAAAGCGGTGCGGGACGGTCGCCCTGCGCTCCAGGGGCCGGTCGGGTACGGGCAGCCGGGCGGGCAGGTCGAGCTGGGTGCCGGACCAGGAGATCACCGCCCCGCAGACGTACTTCAGATACCAGTGGACGCCGGTGAGGACGGCGGCGGGCGTGGTGCCCGCGACGGTGACCCTGGGGACGGCGCCTTTCGTGGTGCCTGAGTCGGCGTCACCAGCAATACCGGTAAGACCGGTTACCCGGAAGCGATCGTCGTCCCCTACCAGAGGTACGACGGTGAACTGGTCCGCGTGGTCCGGAAGGAGCCGGCGGAGCGCCGCCCGGGCGGGGCCGAGATCTACGGCCCCGCTCCGGGCGGGGCGCGGGACGGTGGGTCCGGTGGGTCCGGTGGATTCCGAGGCGGCGGCCGGCACCGCGGCGCCGAGCGCGGTGCCGAGCCCCAGGGCACCGGCGGTGCCGAGGACGCCCCGACGTGACGGTTCTGCCATCTCTGCCATGAATGTGCCCCCCTGCGTCGACTTGTGCGGTGCGGCGCACGGTAACCGGAGGGTCCCCGCCGCTCAACGAGACGTGCGGAGGTGGCGTGTTCGTGTCGGCCGACTGGGGAGGGGGTTGACGTCCGGGCCGGGGCCACACGAGTGGCATGCGTGGACCACGCGGCCCAGGGGGCAGGGTCAGGGTCAGGAGCAGCGGCGGCCGTCGTTGATGCAGTCGGTCAGCTCCCGCATCAGCTCCTCGTCGAAGACGTTGATGAAGTCGCCGTGGTCCGTCACCGGCTTGTGCAGCTGCTCCGGGAAGGAGTCCACCGCGAAGTTGGGCTGCGGCGCCACGTCGTACACGACCCGCTGGACCAGCTGCGGAATCGCCTGGAAGCCCTGGGGGCAGGCGCCGTTCTCGTCGGCGAACGCCACGTGCGTGCGGTGGTTGGCGCTGTCGGTGTTCTGACCGTCCCAGCAGCTCTGGAAGCGGAAGGTCCGCACCACGTTGCTGCCCTCGGGGCACAGCGGGTACTTGTCGGTCAGCTGCCGGTCCTCGAAGCCGGTGCAGCTCCAGGAGGCGTTGGCCTCCGCATCGCCGTTCGTGAACGCCTTGGCGTCGCCGGTGATGATGCGCAGGAACCGCGGCATCGGCACGACCTCGCCGACCGGGCTGCCCCGGAACTCCGTGGTGACCTCGGTGGGGGTCTGGATCTGCCCCACGTTGTGGTCGTTGCCGCCGCCGTCGGCGTTAGCGTCCTCCTCGTCCTGACCGTTCTGGACCCGCAGGACGGGCCAGTAGTACGTGGAGCGGTCGCCCTGGTTGCGGCAGCTGGTGTCGCCGTTCGCGAGGTCCTCGTCGTCGGAGAAGGCGTCGGTGGCCTGGTTGCCGATGTAGTCGTGCATGTGGTGCGCGCCGTTGGGCACGCCGGGCGCGACGATGACGTTGTCCGGGTTGCGCTTGCCGTTCTCGTTGACGCCGCAGTCGGTCGTGAAGGAGCCGCGCGAGGCGTTCTCGCCGGGCTCGGGTTGCTCGTTGTTGGGCTCTACGGAGCGGATGTCGGCGAAGTCGTCGGGGGAGGGGCCGTTTCCGGCGCCGCCTCCGTGACCGCCGCCGTGGCCTCCTTCGGCGCCGTCGCCGGTGTTGTCACCCTGGCCGTCGCCTTGGCCGTCGCCTTGGTTGTCACCCTGGCCGTCGCTTTGGTTGTCACCTTGGCCGTCGGCCTGTCCGTCACCGCCGTCCTGCTGGACCTGGCCTTCCTGCGGTACGGATCCGCGCAGCGTGCACGGGGCCAGGGCGTCGAAGTTGTCGGGCATGCGGCCCCCGGCCTGCTCCACGGCGCCCGCGATGCGGTCGAGGGAGGCCCGGCGCTGCTTCTCCAGGGGGCCGAGCACCGACTCCTGCGCTTCCTGCGCTCCGCCGGATCCCTGGACGTATTGGAAGTACGCCTCGCCGACCTGGCGGTCCATGGCGGCGAGTTGGCGGTCCACGGTGAGCCGTGCCCGCTGCGGGACCTCCACTAATTCGAGGGAGGGGTCGGGGCAGTCGACGGTGGCGGCCTGTGCCGCCCGCTGCTGGTCGGACTGTTGTCGGGTCTGTTGTTCCGGTGGCGGATCCTGGCCCGCGGAGGCGTAGCCGTTGGCGAGGGCGAGGCCGCCGCCGCCCAGGAGCAGGGCCGCTGCGGCGGCTATCGCCCGGGCGGCGAGTGTCGGTCGTTTCCGTGATGTGCGTCCCATGGGCCTGCATACGTAACGCGGGCCCGTCGTGTTCAACTGCGCCCCAGCTCCACCCCCGAAACCCGGGAGTGGAGCAGGACGCCAACGCGCGGCACCACAGCCAGTGGTGCCCGTTGTGCGCGCCCGTCGCCTCAGCGACGGGTGTTGACCGGCTGTGCTGCATCACCGGCTGTACTGCATCACCTGCTGTACCGCATCAGTGCCCGCACCATGTGGCAGGTGATCTCCGAGGGCCGGTGCACGCCGACGAGTTCGGCGGTGCTGCGTATCAGGCGGTCGTGGGCCTGCTCCGGGCGGTAGACACCCGAGTCGAGCAGGGCGATCGCGAGGCGCATGGCCTTCAGACGGCGGTTGTGCCTGATGTACCACTCCCGCGGCCGGCCGGCGGGCAGCGGCTTCTTCAGGAGAGGCGTGTACGGCAGGTCGATGGACCGGGACTTCGTGGTCCTCGAAGTAGTCGCGGTTGCGGCGGACTTGGTCGACTCGGCGGACTTGGCGGACAGTACGGCAGCGGCCATGGGCATCCTCCTGGGGTGGTCGGGAGGCCGCACCTCGCCGTGCGACCCATCTCGAACACTGCTTCTATTCTACGGCCGACCACTGACAAAAGGCCCTGGCCACAAGGGCTTTGACGGTCCGCGGGGACCGCCCCTGAGCGGACGATTCCCTTACGCTTACGCCATGGAGATCTGGATCAACCCGGCCTGTTCGAAGTGCCGCAGCGCCATCAAGCTGCTCGACGAGGAGGGCGCCGACTACACGGTGCGCCGCTACCTGGAGGACGTACCGTCCGAGGGCGAGATCCGCGACGTACTCGACCGACTCGGCCTCGAACCGTGGGAGATCACCCGCACCCAGGAGGCGGACGCCAAGGAGCTCGGTCTCACGGACCGCGAGACCTGGCCGCGCGAGCCCGCCGCCCGTGACCGCTGGATCGCCGCGCTCGCCGCCCACCCCAAGCTGATCCAGCGCCCGATCATCACCGCGGACGACGGCACGGCGGTCGTCGGGCGCTCGGAGGAGTCGGTACGGGAGGCACTGGGCCGGGGCGGCGCGTAGGGCAGGTGCGCCAGCGGACGGCATCGGCTCGTCTCGTCCTTTCGGTCAGGGCGAAAGGCCCGTAAATGGTCCTTGCTGACGACCGAAATTTCCTGGAACGTCCGTAACCTTTGAGGGCATGCGCAACTGGATGTTCGGCGGCGTGTACGGGACCGTCCTGGCCAGTGCCCTCCTCGCGGCGCTCCAGCGCACCGGTCACAGCTACACCCCCTTCTACGACGCCTCCTGGGTCCTGGTGACCGCGGGCACCGCCGCCCTCGCGCACGGCTACGCGCACCACATGGCGACGCACGCCGAGGGCTCGGGCGGCCACCGCTGGCGGCAGCTGGGCCTTGCCCTCGCCGGGGAGTGGCCCCTGGTCGTGGCCTGTCTGCCCACGGTGGCGCTGCTCGTGGCGGCGGGCTTCGCCGACTGGCCCGAGGAGGCCGTGTCCACGATCGGCCTGTCCGCCAACGCGGGCCTGCTCTTCGCCTGGGGCGCCGTGGCCGCGCTGCGCGTGGGCTACCGGCGCCGCTCGGCGGTGGCCATCGGCGGCGCGGACGCCGCCATCGGGCTGCTGATCGCGGGCGCCAACGCCTTGATCAAGTAACCGCCGGGCGCCAACGCCCCGGTCAGGTAAGCGCGGGCGCCGACGCCCCACTCACGTAAGCACGCCTTCCGCCTCCGTCAGGATCTCCGTGACCCGTAGCCCGAAGCGCACGTCGCACGGGTGCGGGATGCCCGTGTCCGCCGAGTCCAGGAGGGCGTCTACGGCGCGTCCGTACGAGTCGGCCGGGCCGTCGCCCCATACCTCGGGCAGCTGGGCCACGCCCGCGTCACCGCGCAGCTCGACCGTCACGCCGCCCGCCTTCTCCGGCGCCGTGAGCGTGAGCGTCGCCACGCTGGACGCCCCCGAGGCGTGCCGCAGGAGCAGGTGCGCGGTGTCCTCGGGGCCGGGTGCCGCGCTCACCCCGGTGACGTCGCCGAGCACCGGGAGCAGCACCGACAGGGCGTGCGGGCCCACGTCCCACAGGGCGCCCTTCTCGTGCCGCCAGGGCGACTCGGTCGCCGCGCTGCGGCCGCTGCCGGGCGCGTAGATGGAGCCGAACCAGTCGGCGCGGGCGGTGAACCAGCCCTTGGCGGCGGTCTGTTCGTCGAGCCACGGCCCGACCGCGGCGGCGAACCGCAGCGTGAAGAAGACCACGGAGGCCACGCCCGCCGCCGTGGCCGTGTCCGCGAGCTCCCGCGCCCGCGGCAGCGAGGTCGCCACCGGCTTGTCGAGCAGCAGATGGCAGCCCGCCCGCGCGGCCCGCGTCGCGAGCTCGGCCTGGACGTCCGGCGGCAGGGCACAGGCGACCGCGTCCACCTCCTTGAAGAGGGCGTCGACGTTGTCGTACGCGCGCGTGCCGAGGGTCTCCGCGAGGGCGCCCGCCGCCTGCGGCCTGCGTCCCCAGACGCCCACGAGGTCGATGCCGGGGTGCGCGGCGAGCGCGGGCCCGTGCACGCGCTGCGCCCAGGGGCCGGTGCCGAGCAGGGCCGTGCGGACGGGCGGCCGCTTGCGCGGGTGACGGTCGGTGGTGTGCTCACGAGGGTCGCGGTCGGTGGTGGCCATGGGGTCCAGTCTCCGGTATACGAACGCCCCGCCGTACCCCCTTATCGGCCTGTATACGATGCCCCGCGCGGCGCCGGGGCAGGCCCTCCCAGTGCTGGTGGGGCGGGTGAGCGAGCCGCGTTACATGGGGTTCACAGTCGAGCAACGGTCGGGAAATCGCGGGTTGCCAGGCTGCGACCGCAGCGCGACACAAGCCCCGCAAGCCCGTAAAGGATGACGCCCGTGACGTTCAAGGCCGAATACATCTGGATCGACGGCACCGAGCCGACGGCGAAGCTGCGTTCCAAGACGAAGATCCTCACGGGCTCCGCTTCCAGCGACGTCGCCGAGCTGCCCATCTGGGGCTTCGACGGTTCCAGCACCAACCAGGCCGTGGGCCACGCCTCCGACTGCGTGCTCAAGCCGGTCTTCTCCTGCCCGGACCCGATCCGCGGCGGCGACGACATCCTGGTCCTCTGCGAGGTCCTGAACACGGACATGACCCCGCACGCCACCAACACCCGGGCGCAGCTGACCGAGGTCGCGGAGCGGTTCGGCGGCCAGGAGCCGATCTTCGGCATCGAGCAGGAGTACACCTTCTTCAAGGGCTCCCGCCCGCTCGGCTTCCCCGAGGGCGGCTTCCCGGCCGCGCAGGGCGGCTACTACTGCGGCGTCGGCGCGGACGAGATCTTCGGCCGTGACATCGTCGAGGCGCACCTGGAGAACTGCCTGAAGGCGGGCCTCGGCATCTCCGGCATCAACGCCGAGGTCATGCCGGGCCAGTGGGAGTTCCAGGTCGGCCCGCTGTCCCCGCTCGAGGTCTCCGACCAGCTGTGGGTGGCCCGCTGGCTGCTCTACCGCACCGCCGAGGACTTCGAGGTCTCGGCGACCCTCGACCCGAAGCCGGTCAAGGGCGACTGGAACGGCGCGGGCGCGCACACCAACTTCTCCACGAAGGCGATGCGCGAGGGCTACGACGCGATCATCACCGCCTGCGAGTCCCTCGGTGAGGACTCCAAGCCGATGGACCACGTCAAGAACTACGGCGCCGGTATCGACGACCGCCTCACCGGTCTGCACGAGACCGCCCCGTGGAACGAGTACTCCTACGGCGTCTCCAACCGTGGCGCCTCGGTCCGTATCCCGTGGCAGGTCGAGAAGGACGGCAAGGGCTACATCGAGGACCGCCGCCCGAACGCGAACGTCGACCCGTACGTGGTGACGCGGCTCATCGTGGACACCTGCTGCACGGCTCTGGAGAAGGCCGGTCAGGCCTGAGCGAGGTCTGAGTAACCGAGGTCCGAGTAACTACTGAAGGGGCGCCCGTCTCGTAACGGGCGCCCCTTCTGTACGTACGTGTTTCGCTTCCGGCGCTGCTACGTACCCGGCGCTTCTACGTACGTACGGAACGGGCGCGGCCGCGTACCGCCATCAGCGCATCGAGCACCAGGAACGCCACCAGGCTCACACCAAGGAGCGGCACGAACCAGGCGACCACCGCCGTGACCGCGAGCAGCGGCACCAGGACCGGCAGCGGCACCCGCCGCCAGGCACCCCGCGGTATCGGCCGCCCGAAGCTCGCCTTCCGCTCCCTGGTCGGGCGGCGCAGCCACCACATCCGGTAGCCCCAGACGATCAGGAGCACCGTGGCGAGCATCAGCGCGGCGAGCGCGAGCTGGTTGGGCAGGCCGAGGAAGACGCCCATGTGCGCGTCGATGCCGACCCGGGTGAGCTTGGCGAGCAGCGGGTAGTCCGCGAACCTCACCTCGTCGAGCACCTTCCCGTCGGCCGGGTCGACGGCCACCGAGTCGAGGTGGACGGGGAATTGGGCGTCGGTCTCCTTGACGACGTAGCCCTGCCCGTCGACCGGCAGGATCACCGACACCTTCCCGTCGACGCCCTTGCCACGGGCGATCTCCAGGGCCCGGTCGACGCCGATGTCCGCACCGCGCCCGGAGCCGCCGGTACCGCCGGTACCCCCGCCGTGCCCGGCGTGGCCCTCGTGCCCTTCATGGCCGCCGCCCGCACCCGCGCCGCTCGCGAGCGTGGCGTCGACGACGGGCGTGGCCCCGCCGAGCTGTGCCTTGAACGTGTCGATATTGGCGCCCGCGTACTTCGACCAGGTCAGGCCGGTCGCCGAGAGCGCCACAAGCCCGATCGCCGCCCACAGGCCGACCGCGCCGTGCCAGGACAGGGTGCGGGCCCGCCCCTTCTCCGCGCCCTTGCCGGGTACGACGAGGTCGCGCCGCCGGGCGCGGCGGCGTCCGAACCACAGGGCGACGCCGCCGAGCGCGACCACCCACAGCCAGCTGGCGGCGAGTTCGCTGTAGTTGCGGCCCAGCTCGCCCAGGTGCAGATCGCGGTGCAGCTCGTCGATCCAGGTGCGCAGCGGCAGCGCGCCGGAGCTGCCGTAGCTGGCCAGCTCGCCGCGGATCTCGGCGGTGTACGGGTTCACGAACACCGCGAGCTCGCGGTCCTCGGGCACGTCCGGCGAGGCGAAGAGCACCCGCGTCGTGGCGCCCTCCTCGGCCGGCGGCCACACGGCCGTGACGGTGCCCTCGGGGTGTGCCTTGCGGGCGGCGGCGACCTGCTCGCTCAGCGGCACGGTCTCATCCCCGACGGGGACCCGCAGCTCGTGCCGGTGGACGACCTTCTCGGCCTGGAACGAGAGCGCGTACAGCATCCCGCTCACGGCGGCGACGAGCAGGAACGGGGCGATGAGCACCCCGGCGTAGAAGTGGAGGCGGAGGAGCAGCGGGCGGAGCGCGGCCCAGGCGCCCGGACGGCGCTCGCCGCCGTCGCCCTGCCCCTTCGTATCTGGTGTATCTGGTGGATTTTCTTCGGCGATGTCCGGCTCGTGCCGGTTGTCAATGGCCATGACGTCCTTCGGAGTTCGGTGCGTGGGCAGGTGACAGCGCACCCACCGCGGCGCCGGAGCGCGAAGGAAGCCGAGGTCAGGCGGCGGCGGGTGCGTAACGCGGGAGACGCGCCGTCACCGGCGGCCCGCGCCGGGACACCACGTGCGCGAGTACGGCGGTACGCGGCCGGGCCGGGCCGTACCAGGACCACGGCCGCCGTCCGGGGCCGGGCGGCTCCGGAAGCCGTACCGCCGCGCCGAGCAGCCGCAACGGAGTGAAGGTCAGCGCTTCGAGCGTGCGCAGGAGCTGGAAGAGTGCCGCCTCGCCACGGGCCAGCCACAGGGCGCACAGGAGCGCGGACAGGAGGTGCGCGGCGAGCATCCCGGCCGAGCCGTGCCCCTGGGTGTGCGCCATGGCGGCGTGGTCCTGGCCGTGCCCCATGGCGGCGGCATGCTCCTGTGCCCCGGCGAAGGCCAAATGCAGTGCCCCCTGCACCGCGAGCAGCCCGGCCCCGATGGCCACCGGACCGCGACGCCGCCGGGCCCCCACCCAGGCCAGAACACCCGTAACGCCCAAAGCGCTCAATAGGCCACCAAGAGGGACCTGATGTCCAGACGTGTACGAATGCCCCGCGGTGCCCAGAGTGACGCACACCGCGGCGAACAGCGCGGCCCGGAAGGCGCGCAGAGTGGAACGGGCGTGCGTCATGGCCGCACATGCTGCCATGGCCCCCGGCGCCCGCTGCCCCCGGGAAGCGGAAATCACACCTCCGCCCCCGCCCGTAGCACCGAACGTCTAGGCTGGCCCACGCAGCTGGTTCGCCCCGCCCGCCAGGCGGTGGCGTCGTAAGAGGGAACCCGGTGGGAATCCGGGACTGCCCCGCAGCGGTGAGCGGGAACGACCGCCGTCACACGCACTGGACGTACGACATCCACGTCCGGGAAGCGACGGCCAGTAGGAGCCCCTGGTACGGGTGAAAGAGCCCGGGCCGAGGAGCACGCCCGCGAGTCCGAAGACCTGCCACTGCCCGCGGACCCGCACGGGCCGCGGTCGCACCGGGACCTCGTGGGCGGGTCGGCGGCGGCAGGGCGACGGCACCAGTGCGTGCGCCGCCCCTCCTTCGTCGTACGTGCTCGGCCGCGCGGCCCGCCGAGAACTCGCGAAGGAGAGTTCCGTGACCGCCGATCACCCCGACACCACCCTCTGCCGTACCGCCGCAACCCTGCACGGCTACCCCCGCCAAGGCCCCCACCGCGAGCTGAAGAAGGCGATCGAGCGCTACTGGGCCGGGCGCACCGACGCCGCCCAACTGCACCGCGCCGCCGCCGAGTTGCGCGCCGCCCGGCGCCGCGAACTCCGTGACGCCGGGATCGAGGAGATCCCCACCGGCGACTTCTCGCTCTACGACCACGTCCTCGACACCGCCCAGATGGTCGGCGCGATCCCGCCCCGGCACCGCGCCGCCGTACCCGCGGGCGAGCAGTGGACGGGCGGCTCAGCGGCCCACGACCTCGCGCTCTACTTCGCCATGGCGCGCGGCACCGCCACCGCCGCGCCCCTGGAGATGACCAAGTGGTTCGACACCAACTACCACTACCTCGTACCGGAGTTGGGGCCCGGCACCGTCTTCACCGCCGACTCCCGCAAGCAGCTCACCGAGTACACCGAGGCCCGTGACGAGGGCTTCGCCGCCCGGCCCGTGCTGCTCGGGCCGATCAGCTTCCTGCTGCTCGCCAAGCCCGCGCCGGGCGCTCCCGACGGCTTCGACCCGCTCACGCTGCTCGACCGGCTGCTCCCGGTGTACGCCTCCGTCCTCGCGGATCTGCGGGCCGCGGGCGCCGCCTGGGTACAGCTCGACGAGCCCGCCCTGGTCCAGGACCGGCCGGGCGCCGTGCTGAGCGCCACCGCCCGCGCCTACCGCGACCTGGGCGCCCTCACGGACCGCCCCCGACTCCTCGTCGCCTCCTACTTCGACGTACTCGGGGACGCCCTGCCCGTACTCGCGGACGCTCCCATCGACGGCCTCGCCCTCGACTTCACCGGCGCCGCCGCGGGCAACCTCGACGCGCTCGCCGCCATCGGCGGGCTCCCCGGCAAGCGCCTGATCGCCGGGGTCGTCGACGGACGCAACGTCTGGGCCGCCGACCTGGAACGGGCCCTCGCCACCCTCGGCACCCTGCTCGGCCTGGCGGACCAGGTCGACGTCGCCCCGTCGTGCTCGCTGCTCCACGTGCCGCTCGACACCGCCATGGAACGCGGCCTCGACCCGCAGATCCTGCGCTGGCTCTCCTTCGCCCGCCAGAAGACCCGCGAAGTCTCCCTGCTCACCCGCGCGTTGCGGCACGGCCGGGACACCGTCGCCGCCGCGCTCGCCGCCCGCCGCGCCGACCTGGCGACCCGCGCCGGATCCGCGCTCACCCACGACCCGGCGGTACGCGCCCGCTGCGCCGCCGTCACCGCGGACCAGACCCGCCGCGCGGCCGCGTACGAGGAACGAACCGCCGCCCAGCGCGCCCGCCTGAACCTGCCGCCGCTGCCCACCACGACCATCGGCTCCTTCCCGCAGACCCCCGAACTGCGCTCCGCCCGCGCCGAGTTGCGCACGGGCAGGCTCACCGACTCGGCGTACGAAGAACGCATCGCCGCCGAGATCCGCGAGGTCGTCGCCTTCCAGGAGAAGGCCGGGCTCGATGTCCTCGTGCACGGCGAGCCCGAACGCAACGACATGGTCCAGTACTTCGCCGAACAGCTCACCGGATACCTCGCCACCCGGCACGGCTGGGTCCAGTCGTACGGCACCCGCTACGTCCGCCCGCCGATCCTCGCGGGCGACGTGTCGCGGCCCGCGCCGATGACGCTGCGCTGGACGACGTACGCCCAATCGCTCACCGACCGCCCGGTCAAGGGCATGCTCACCGGCCCGGTGACGATGCTCGCCTGGTCCTTCGTACGCGACGACCAGCCGCTCGCCGAGACCGCGCGGCAGGTCGCGCTCGCCCTGCGCGACGAGGTCGCCGACCTGGAGGCGGCCGGTACCGCCGTCATCCAGGTCGACGAACCGGCCCTGCGCGAGACCCTGCCGCTGCGCCGCGCCGGACACGCGGCCTATCTGGAGTGGGCGACGGAGTCCTTCCGCCTGGCCACCTCCGGGGTGCGCGCGGACACCCAGATCCATACGCACATGTGCTACGCGGAGTTCGGCGAGATCCTGCCCGCCATCGAGGCCCTGGACGCGGACGTGATCAGCCTGGAGGCGGCCCGCTCCCACCTGGAGATCGCCGCCGAACTCACCGGCTACCCACGGCAGGTGGGCCCCGGCGTCTACGACATCCACGCCCCCGCCGTCCCCACGGAACGCCACCTCACCGACCTCATCGACCGCGCCCTGCACACCGTCCCGGCCGACCGCCTCTGGATCAACCCGGACTGCGGCCTGAAGACCAGGACACCGGACGAGGTGCGCCCGGCGCTTGAGCGGATGGTCGAGGCGGCGAAGCGGCTGCGCTAGTCGCCCGGGGGTTCCGCCCCACGGCGGAACCCCCCACCCCGCCACCCCACCCCGGTAAGACCCTTGCCGTAACCCCCGGCCCGGGATGTCCGAAGCGCCCCGTGACGCGGCGTGACATGAGTCGCACTGTGGAGAAAGCGTGGAGGTGCCGGTGAGGATCTGTAGTCCGCTCCCGCCCCGTGAACTCGGGCTTTACCGATCGGTAGGCCCTGGATCCGACCCCGATTTCACCCCCGGACCCGCCCCGCGACCCCGTGTTAGCGTCCCCGGCGATCGGGGGCCGAACGCGACTGCGAGAGGAGAACCGTGGGTCACATGCACCACATGGCGGGGGGATGGATCACGCCCGTCCTGTCGTACGCGATGGCCGTACTGGGCGCCGCGCTCGGACTCCGGTGCACCGTACGGGCCTTGGCCGCCGGGCCGGGATCCAAGCGGAAGTGGCTGATCACCGCATCGGCGGCGATCGGGGCCGGGATCTGGACCATGCACTTCATCGCGATGCTCGGCTACACCGTCGAGGGCACCGCGATCCGCTACGACATTCCGCTCACCCTGCTGAGCCTGCTCGTCGCCATCACCGTCGTCGGCGCGGGCATCTTCACCGCCGGGTACGGCGGTTCGCGCCCCCGGGCCGTGCTGCTCGGCGGGCTCGGTACCGGGCTCGGCGTCGCCGCGATGCACTACATCGGCATGGCGGCGGTCCGGCTCAACGGCGACATCGCGTACGACCCGGCCACCGTGGCCGCCTCCGTCGTCATCGCCGTGGTCGCCGCCACCGCCGCGCTCTGGGCGACGCTCGCCGTGCAAGGGCCGGTGATCGCGGCCGTCGCCTCGCTGGTGATGGGGCTCGCGGTGAGCAGCATGCACTACACCGGCATGGCCGCGGTGCGCGTCACCGTGCACGCGAGCACCGAGCCGCTGCCGGGCGCCAGCGCCCCCGCCTTCATCTTTCCGCTCGCCGTGGTGCTCGGCTCGTTCCTCTTTCTGACCTGCGCGTTCGTGGCGCTGTCGCCGACCGCGCGGGAACGTGACGCGGACCGGGCGGCGGCCCGGCCGCTGCACGAGGTGGAGCTTCCGGCGACCTGAACGGTCTGCTCCGTTCCGGTTACTTGGCCCCTTCCATCTCTAACGGTCCTTCGGCCTGAAGGGTCCCTTCCGGCACCGATTCCGGCTTCCTTCCGGCACCGTCCCCGAACCCGTCATGGCGCTCCGTCCGCGCCGCCCCCACTCCTGCACCGTCAAGGAGACAGCTGCGCCATGCCCGCACGCCTACCGCTGCCCGAACGGCTGCGCCCCAAATCGATCCGCGCCAAGGTCGTCACCCTGCTCACCGTCCCGGTCGTCTCGCTGATGGCCCTGTGGGGCCACGCCGCGGTCACCACCGCGTCCCAGGTCTCGGACACCGAGCAGCTGAAGCAGATCAACTCGGCCCTCGTCACCCCGGTCGTGGACTTCACCACCGCCGTACAGGACGAACGGGCGGCCGCCCTGAAGTACCGCGCCGCCCCCGGCGCCACCGAGCGGCAGGCCCTCGACGCCGCCGAGTCCCGTACCGACCGGGCCGTCACCGCGCTGCGCCGGGGCGTCGCGTCCAACAGCACCGACCTGGCCGCCCTTGACGCCGGGCTGCCCGGCCGGATCGAGCGACTCCGCGACTCCGCCGACGGCCTTGCCGCCACCCGTAAGGCGGCCACCGCCGACGCCGGGCAGGGAGGAGGAGCGGGCGCCGTGCTCTCCGGCTACGGCACCGCCGTGGACCGGGCCTTCGCGGTACGGTCCGGACTCGCGGGCGCCGATCACGGCAGCACGGGAGCAGCCGCGGCCTCCGACACCCGTACCGTCCTCGAACTCGCCCGCGCCGCCGAGGCGTTGAGCCGCCAGGACGCGGTGCTCGGCGCCGCGCAGGCCGCCGGGAAGATGACCGCCGTCCAGTACCGCGGCTTCGTCGGCGACGTCACCCTCCAGCGCGCCCTCACCGGCGGCGCCGTGGCCGACCTGCGCCCCGACGACGCGGCCGCCTACCGCAAGGTCCTCGACTCCAGCGGCGCCGCCGACCTCGCCACCGCCCAGGACGCCGTCCTCGCGGCGGGCGCCGAGCGCGCCGCCGACGCCGTACCCGCCGACCGCTGGCAGCACGCCGCCACCACCGTGCGGGCCGGGCTCGCCCGGGCCGAGGCGAGCGCGACGGCCGCGGGCGCCGCCGAACCGTACGCCCTGTCCACCCTGGGCAGTTCGGGCCTGGCCGTGCTCCTCGGCCTGCTCGGCGTCGTGGTCGCGCTGCTCCTCTCCGTACGCATCGGCCGCGGCCTCGTCGCGGACCTGACCGGACTGCGCAACTCCGCCCTCGACCTCGCCGCCACCCGGCTGCCCGCCGCGATCCGCCGGATCCACAACGGCGAAGAGCTCGACCTCGACACGGAGGCACCCCTGGGCCCGGTCTCCCAGGTCTCCCAGGTCTCCCCGGTCTCTCCGGTCTCTCCGGTCTCCGCGGGCCCGCGACGCCGCCGTGACATGAGCCGCTGGCGCGGCGGGCGCACTCTCGCCGCACCGACCGAAGCCCCACGTACGCCAGGGCCATCGAGTGAACAGCACTCCGACCGGCACGCCGACAGCACGCACCAACGGCATCCATCAGCCGCTCCGCGGCGGGCGCAGACTGATCCACGGCGACCGGGGAGACAGAACCTGGACCGCACCGCCGCGCGCGACGAGATCGCGCAGGTCGGCGCCGCGCTCACCACTGTGCAGCGCGCCGCCCTGCGCGCCGTCGCGGGCCGCGCCGCCGTCCTCACCGGCGTCTCCGGCGTGTACGTCAGCCTCGCGCGCCGCAGCCAGGTCCTGCTCCACCGCCAACTCGAGCTTCTGGACGCCATGGAGCGGCGTACCGAGAACCCGAACGACCTCGAAGACCTGTTCCGCCTCGACCACCTGACGACCCGGATGCGGCGGCATGCCGAGTCGCTGCTCATCCTCTCCGGCTCGGCGCCGGGGCGCGCCTGGCGCAACCCGGTGCCGCTGCTCGACGCGGTACGCGCGGGCATCGCCGAGACCGCCGACCTGGCCCGGGTACGCGTCGAGGCCATCCCCGACCTGCGCCTGTCCGGCAGCGCGGTGGCCGACCTGGTGCACCTGGTGGCCGAACTCACCGAGAACGCCGCCACGTTCTCGCCGCCGCACACGCCCGTGGTGGTGCGCGGCGAGGAGGTCGGCGCCGGGGCGGTCCTGGAGATCGAGGACCGTGGGCTCGGCATGGGCGACGAGGCCCTGGCCGCGGCCAACGCGAAGCTGCACGCCACCGACATCGACCTGCTGGACTCCCGCCAGCTCGGCCTGTTCGTGGTCAACCGGCTCGCCGAGCGGCAGCGGGTGGATGTGACGCTGCGGCGCTCCGTGTACGGCGGGATCACGGCGGTTGTCTTCGTGCCGGAGCACATTCTGGAGGCTCCACATCCGGGGTTGCGGCCGTTGCCGGGACGGGCGGCGGCCGCCGCGAGGGCGGAGCAACTGGCTCAGGTCCCGGCTCAGGCCCAGGCTCAGGTCCCGGCCCCGGCCCCGGCTCAGGCTCCGGCCCAGGCCCAGGCTCCGGCTCCGGCTCCGGCCCAGGCTCCGGCTCCGGCTCAGGTCCCGGCTCCGGGTTCTGCCCTGACTCCGGCGCACGGGCGGCCCGTGGCGCCGCCGCCCCCGTCGGCGGAGGCACCTCAACTCCCGCGTCGGCAGCGGCAGCCCGAGCCTGGCGCGAAGCCCGCACTCGATCGCGTACCCGAGCAGTTCAGGGCACCCGAGCAGTTCAGGGCACCCGAACCGGAACCCGCGCCCGCGCCCGACCCTGCACCTGCACCCGCACCCGCACCCGCACCCGCGCCCGACCCCGCACCCGCGCCCGACCCCGGCGACGGCCTCCCGCGTCGCGTCCGCCAGGCCAGCCTCGCCCCCGAACTGCGCAGGCCCGAAGAGAGCGGCGGCGAGGGCGACGGCTCGGACGCCCCACAGGCCTCCGCCTCCGCCGCCGCGGCAGCCCCATCGGCCGCCGCCCCGACCCGCCGCTCCCCGGAAGCGGCCCGCGCCACCATGGCGTCGCTGCGCTCGGGCCGCCGCCGCGCCCACGTGACCCGGGACATCCACGGGGAGGCGGGCACCCCGGCCGACCCCTCGAACGCCACTCCGGCCGACACCCCGAACGAAGAAGGCCCCCGATGACCCAAGAGCCCCCGACCTACACCGTGACGCACCTGGCGGACGCGGCGGCACCGGCCGCAGCCGGGAGCGCGAGCGCCGCCGGAGTGACCTGGCTGCTGGACGACCTGGTGAACCGGGTCTCCGAAGTCCGTTACGCGGTCATGCTGTCCAGCGACGGTCTGGCCATCGGCGCCTCCACCGGCATGGGCCGCGACGAGTCCGAGCGCTTCTCGGCGATCGCCTCCGGCTTCCACTCCCTGGCCAAGGGCGCGGGCCGCCACTTCGGCGCGGGCGGCGTCATCCAGACGATGGTCGAGCTGGAGGGCGGCTTCCTCTTCGTGGTCGCGGCCGGGGAGGGCTCCTGCCTGGCCGTCTTCACGGCGGGCCATGCCGACATCGGCCTGGTGGCGTACGAGATGGCCCTCCTGGTGGACCGCGTACGCGAACACCTCGGCGTACCGGCGCGAACGCGGCCCGACGACGAGGGCCCCGGCTCGGGCTCCGGCGCGGAAGGCGCGGCCCCATGACCGAGGGCCCGACCGACGCCTGGACCGACCGCTACGACGACGAGGCGGGCCCGCTCGTCCGCCTCTACGCCATGACCGCGGGCCGCGCCCGCACGGACAACGGCGCGGAGCGGGTCGACCTCATGGCCATCGTCCGCCGTACGAAGAGCGCCCCTGAAGCCCAACTGCCGCCCGAGCAAAGCCACTTGCTCACCCTCTGTGGCGACGGGCCGCGCCCGGTCGCGGACCTGGCCTCCGACTCCGGCCTTCCGCTGGGCGTCGTACGCGTCCTGCTCGGCGACCTCACCGCCCACGGCCTCATCCGCATCACCCCACCCGACTCGGAGGCGTCGACGTCCACACGCCCCGACGCCCACCTCCTGCGAGAAGTGATCAATGGCCTCCGCGCACTCTGAGCACCACGCCGACCAGCCGTCCGACCAGCGGTCCGACCAGCATTCCGCCCAGCCGTCCGACCGGTTCACCGCCCTGAAGCTCCTCATCGCCGGTGGCTTCGGCGTCGGCAAGACGACCCTGGTGGAAGCGGTCAGTGAGATCCGTCCGCTGAACACGGACGAGCAACTGACCGAGGCATCGCGCCCGGTGGACCACCTGACCGGTGTGGAGACCAAGACCACCACCACGGTGGCGATGGACTTCGGCCGCATCACCCTCCGCGACGACCTGGCCCTCTACCTCTTCGGCACCCCGGGCCAGGACCGCTTCTGGTTCGTCTGGGACGAGCTGGCGACGGGCTCCCTGGGCGCGGTCGTCCTGGCGGACACCCGCCGCCTGCCGGACTGCTTCCCGGCGGTCGACTACTTCGAGAGCCGCGACATCCCCTTCGTGGTGGCGGTCAACTGCTTCGACGGCGTCCGTACGCACACGGAAGAAGCGGTTTCCCGGGCCCTGGACCTGAACCCCGCCACCCCGGTCGTCCTCTGCGACGCCCGCCACCGCGAATCCGGCAAGGACGTCCTGATCACCTTGGTGGAACACGTCCTGACCACCCGCACACCGGCCACCACCTGACCGGTTACGCCTGCCCCCACCTGACCGGTTAAGCCCGGCCGCGCCGACGCTCGGCAAGCCGACGCAGGCCATCGAAGGACAGCATGTCATCCAGTTCGACAGGTATCCCGGTCTCCTGCACGGCCGCGGCCGCGGGCCGGTGGAGTGCGGCGGCGAGCCGAGCGCAGAGCTTGCCGTCGGACAGTTGCCGGATCTCGTCGAGGCGGGCGCTGCCCCGGTAACGGCCGCCGCCCAGGAACTTCTCCGCCCGCTCCTCACCGCGTACCCGCTCGAGGAGGACGTAGCAGACCTCGGGGGCATCTGTTCCGGCACCGTCGCCCAGCTGCGCGTTCAGCTTCGCCGCCGACTTGGCGAGGCTCACGAGGGCGTAGCTGGCCCGGCTTTCGTCGAGTGTGATCCCGGCCCGGTCGTCGAGGGCGAGCGCCGCCAGACCGGCCGACGTCTGCGCGTGCCCGTCGTCCCGCAAGGAGATCGAGAACTCCACGAGGAACCCACGGACCGCGCCGTAGTAGTCGCGGTAGTCGCGCAGGCGGGGCGCCAGTCCTCGGCCGTACGCGTCGGACCTGCCCTCCCGGCGCAGCGCGCGCATCAGCGAGACCCGGGACTCGAGCACGTGCTCCCCGGTGCCCTTGACCGCCCCGGTGGCGGCCCACACGGCCTCCGGGACCGGCAGATACCGCGACAGCAGATAGGCGTCCCGGTATCCGTCGGCATCGGCGGCACCGGCCTCGAAGAGGGTGCCCCCGGCCCGGCCCACGAGTTCGTAGACCTTCTGCGCGGCCCCTTCGCGGTGCAGGTACTCGACCACCGTCGACGCGATGGACGGATGCCGCGAGTACACCCGGTCCCCGGCGAAGGTGACCGCCGCCTCGCGGCCCAGGGTCTTGAGGATCTTGCCGTCGGCGAAGACGGAGCCGAGGTCCACCATGGCCGCGATCACCGACCGGCTGGCGCCCTTGCCCTCGTTGCCGTTCTTGTCGAGCGCGTGCTGCATCACGCAGATCCCGGCGAACACCTCACCGAGATCCACCTCACCGAGATCCACCTCACTGAGACGCACCGAGTCGGTCAGCTTGATCTCGTGCAGTTTGCGCAGCAAGTCCTCGATACGGCTGCCGAGTTCAGGACCGTAGCGGACGTCGAGCACGGCGCCGAAGAGCGTGCTGGACTCGGCAGCCATGGAGTCCGCGGACGCGGCGAGCCGGTCCGCAGCCGCCTCGACGTCCGGCAGTGCGGCCGGAAGCAGCCCCATGTGCTGCCACGCCGCGGCGATGTTCCGGGCGTCGTCGCCCGTTATGCCGTGGAAGAGGACGTCGTCGATCCAGCGCTTCAGGGAAGGTCCCGCGCCCTGCCACCACAGCCGGTCGTGGCTGGCGAGCAGGAACACGACCCCCGAGTCCTCGGCGGCCCATACGTCACGCGTGGCGAGCAGATCGTCCATGACCAGGTCGGCATCGTCGACACAGACCAGCGTAGGACCGGCCGAACGGGCCTCGTCCAGCCACGACTTGGTCACCGGGGGAGCGCCCGGCTCGCGCCACAGCACGTTCCACTCCGGCCGGGACGCCGCCACCGTGAGGGCCACCTGGCGTACGGCCAGGGACTTGCCCTCACCCAGCGGGCCGATGGCCACGGCCCCGCCCCCGCCACCGCGGTCGAGCCAGCCGGACACCTGCCGCTCCAGGTCCCCGGTCGCGCCCAGGACCGGCCAGCGCCCCGGCTTCGCGTCCGCCCACACCGGACGGCTGCCCTCCGCGAAGGCTCCGGGCGAGTACGAGGCGGGGGCGGTCACCCTGCGCGGCACGCGCGAGTACCCGAAGGGAGAAGCCGTCTCGCCGGTCTCGGCCTCCTCCAGGTCGAGCTCGTCCGTGAACAACTCGTGCCCGTCGACACCCAGATAAAGACTGAAGCCGGGCGCACCCACGAGCTCCGCGAGGACGCCGTCCCCCACCACCCGCGCGGGATCCGAGTCGTACGCCGCCCAGAGCACCTCGGCCTGCAACAGATCCGCCTCGTCGAGGACCCGCTCGCGCATGCTCCGCATGAACCCGTCCAGCCACCCGCTGTAGCCCACCACCAGAACCACGGAGTTCTTGAGCAACTCCTGAAGCACCCGGTCCAGCTTGGGGCGCTTCGCGGTGATCCGGGACGGCACATTGCTCGTCGCCGGTCCCGTCCAGTAACCGTGAATGTGCAGCACCGGCTGGGTGATCGCCTCCCGCAACTGCTCCGGCGTGGGCGCCGAATCCGTCGGCACCGGGATGGGCGCGGCGTCAACTCCCGCATCGCGCAAGGCGATCTCGATCAGCGGGTCGAAGTTCGTCGTGATGATCGGCCCGCGCACCTTGCCGCTCAGACCGGCGAAGAACTGCGCGAACCGCTGGTAGCCGACCGGAATCCGCCAGCTCCCCGACTTCACGTACGCCCGGCACTGCTCCTCGTCCCGCGCGACCCTGGCCACGTCCTCCGCGGCCACGTCATCGCACCCGCGAAGCACCGCGGTACGGATCGCCCGCATGACGGTGGACTCACCGGCCTGCTTGGTCAGCAGGGCGGCGGCGTTCTGGTACTTCAGCCCCGGATCCGTGACGGGCTCGAGAATCTCGTCGAACTTGGTGCGCCCCGCCCTCGGCACGTGATCGCGGAAGATCCGGGTGAGCTCCGGGACCCCGGGCATGACGGCGCTGCTGATACCCGAACCGAAGACCGTGACAAGGCGACGATCGGCCTCCTCCGCGACCACCTGAAGGCGGATTCTGAGATCGGAGACGTCGCCGAAGTCCATGGGATCCATGACCAGATGAAACCACCAATTGATGCCTCTGGCACCGGTGTTGAGGCATATGATCGCCTGTGCACGGGCGACGATGCCGAGGGGCCGCCCGCATCCGAAGAGCGGAAGCGCAGAGGGACCGAGGGGCCGAAGAGGCGAAGGACCGAGGGACCGAAGAGCAGGAGAGGCGACGGGCTGAGAGGCCGAGGAGCCGAAGGACCGAGGGGCCGAGAGATCGAGAGGTCGCGAGAGGTCAAGAGGCCGAGAACGGTCGAGAGGCCGAGAGACTGAGCGACCAAGAGACTGAGCGACCGAGGAGGGGGACGCACCGATGACTCCGCTGCACCTGGCTGTCACGGCGGTCCTCGCCGCCGCGGGCATCGCGCTGCAGATCTGGTCGTCGGCGGCCGCCCGCTCCGAGCGGCAGTACGCCCTCCAGCTCCCGGCGATCCTGCTCTACTCCCTGGCGGCGGCGCTGTTCCTGTTCTCCGCCTTCCCGGACTCGCTCACCGAGGGCAAGGCCCTTGGCTTCGGACTCGGTGGCGCCGCGGGCTTCGCCGCGTTCTTCATGCTCGCCTCCTTCACCTGGCTGGCCAGGACCCGCCCACGGGACGAACTGGCGGCCCGCCTGAAGACCGCCGAACGGGAGAACACCGCCCTGCGCCGCCGACTCCGCAGCGCACGCCCGCCGGGGGACGGACGGTCCGAGCCCCGCCCGCTCGCCCAATGCACCCGATACGAACTGCCGTTGCGTGGCGACCGGCGCCACCGCGTCGGCATGATCACCGGGAACCTGGCCAACGTCCTGGGCACGGACGTCTGGGTCAACTCGGAGAACTCCCGCATGGAAATGTCCCGCGTCGACGAACGCACCGTCTCCGCGACGATCCGCTACCACGGCGCCCGCAAGGACGACACCGGCCAACTCGTCCACGACACCATCGCCTTGGAACTGGCCGAGCGCATGGCGGGCCGTACGCACGTATCGGCGGGCCAGGTCCTGGTCACCGGCCCCGGCGAGCTGGCCGAGAGCAACCAGGTCCGACGGATCCTGCACGTCGCCGCCGTCGAGGGCGAACCCGGCTCCGGCTACCGCCCGGTCATGGACCTACAGCGCTGCGTACGCAACATCCTCACCGAAACCGACCGGCGCGCCGCGGACGGCGAGCCCCTACGCTCCCTCGTGCTGCCGCTCCTCGGCGCGGGCGGCGGCAAGAGCGACCTGCACAAGACCGTGGACACCCTCCTGTCCGCGACGGTCGACTACTTCCGCTCCCACCCGTCGTCCCGCATCCGCGTCGTGTACCTGCTTGCCCATACGGACGTACAGGCCGCGGCCTGCGAAGCGGCGCTCGAGGCGGCTGCGGACCTCGTATCCCCCGAAGCATAGGCCTGAGGTCTGGGGCCTGAGGTCCGAATCTGAGGCGCGAGGTCTGAATCCGAGGCGCGAGGTCTGAATCCGAGGTCTGAGGGCGACGCCCGGCCTCACGACTCGGTGGGATCCCCGAGGGGCCCGACCACCGGAGAGCTGTGGTGCTGATAGATCACCGAGCTACGGAAGTTGACGATCTCACGGCGCTCGCTGAACCGGTCCATGAGCAGGGCATGCAACTGATCGACGTCCGGAACGGCGACGTGGACGAGAAAGTCGTCGCTGCCCGCGACGACGAACACCGAGAGAACTTCCGGGAGTTGGGAAACGTACCGCTTGAAGCCCTCGATGACCTCGCGGCTCAACGGCCGTACCTGGATCGAAAGCAGCGCCTGCACATGGCGGTTGAGGGCCCGCAGGTCCACCGAGGCGTGGTAGCCGGTGATCACTCCCCGGTTGCGCAGCACGCGTACGCGCTCCAGGCAGGTGGAGGGGGCGATGCCGAGCGTGCGGGCCAGCTCCCTGTTGGTTATCCGTGCGTCGCGCTGGAGATGCTCCAGAATCGCCGAATCAAGTTCGTCCATGCCCACCATTCTGGCCCCGATACCGAATCTCATTCCGCTCCTCACTGAACTCGCCCTCATTTGCCCTACGTTCACCGCGAAATGCCGAACGAACACCGAGCAAGGGGCAGCGGATGAGCGAGACCGTACGGCCGCCGGAGAGCCTGTCGAGTGGGCGGCCGAGCCGCCACGGACACCTCGGCCTGGGAACCGGCACAGCACTGAGCGTGGGCGCGGTCCTGGGCCCCGGCGCGCTGACCCTCGCCTCGGCGGCGGCAGCGGTGGCGGGACCGGCCTCATTGCTGGCCTGGCTGGGCCTGGTGGCGGTGAGCCTGCCCATAGCCCTGGTGTTCGCGGCGCTCGGGGCCCGGCACCCGGACGGCGGCGGGGTGTCCGCATTCGTCCAACGAGCCTTCGGGCCGCGACCGGCCGCCCCGGTGGGCTGGTGGTTCTACTGGGCGGTGCCGCTCGGCGTACCGGCCGCGGCACTGATCGGCGGTGAATACGTCGCTTCGGCCGCGGGGTTGGGGCGTGGCGCCGTACCGCTGATCGCCCTCCTGGTCCTTGCCGCCGCCTGGGGGGCCAACCTCGCCGGGCTGCGCCTGTCCGGACGGCTGCAACTGCTCATGATCGCCCTGCTCACCCTGCTCCTGGGTACGACCATCGCGCTATCGAGCACACACATGGAGGCCGAGCACTTCACCCCCTTCCTGCCGCAGGGCTGGGCGTCCGTCGGCAGCGCGGCCGCCGTGCTGTTCTTCGCCTTCGCGGGATGGGAGGCCATCAGCCATCTGTCGGCCGAGTTCGCGGCACCGGGGCGCGATCTGCCCCGCGCTACGGTACGAGCGTGGGGGATCGTCGCAACGCTGTACGGGGGGCTCGCACTCGTGACCATCGGCGTGCTCGGCGCCGGGGCGGGGGCCACCACCACACCCCTCACCCTTCTCCTGGAGCGGAGCATCGGAACGTACGCCCGTCCGGTGACCGCGGTGGCGGCGCTGCTCCTCACCTTCGGGGCGGTCAACACCTACCTCGCGGGCGGCGCCCGCCTGGGCGCGGCACTCGGCCAGGACGGCGCGATGCCCCGCCGCCTGGTCACCGAGCCCGGCGGCGAGAGCGCACCACCCCGGCGCAGCCTCACGCTCTTGACGGCCGCGTCGATGGTGGTCACGGCCGCAGCGGCGGCAGGCGCGGTCGAGTTGGAGACCCTCCTCCGCTCAACCTCGGCCTGCCTGGCCGCAGTCACCCTGGCCGGGCTACTGGCGGCGGCAACCCTGCTGCCCCGCGGAAGCCTCCTCCGCACCGCCGCCGTTGCCAGCGCCGCCATGGTCACACTCGTACTCACCTTCTGCGGCCCGTACCTCCTCCTACCGGCGGCCCTGGCAGCAACCGCCTACGCCACACGTGAGAAGTCCTCCCGTAAGAAGCCCTCAAAGCCCCTGACAACTCCCCGGAAAGGAAACAACCCCACATGACCCAGGCCACCGACCACTACGACCGTCTACTCGCCGAGCACTACTCCTGGATGCTCGGCGGCGACGTCCACGAACTCGCCGCAGCCCAGACCAGCCTGCTCAAGGAGCTGGGAGTGGGAGCAGGAGCAGGAGTAGACGGTCCCGAAGAGGCGACAGAGGCGGCAGAGGAGACACTCGCCGTCGACCTCGGCTGCGGCCCCGGTCAACAGAGCCTGGCCCTGGCCGACCTGGGCTTCACCTCCGTACTCGCCGTCGACACCAGCCGCCGACTGTTGGACGAACTGACCCACCACGCATCGGCCACTGCCACCACCACCATCCGCCCCCTGCACGCGGACATACGCGGCGTACTCCCGGAGCACACCCGCCCGGGCACCGTGTCCACCGTCGTCTGCATGGGCGACACCCTCACCCACCTACCGAGCAAACAGGACGTCACCACCCTGCTGGGCGAGATCACCGAAAGCCTCACCGAGGGAGGCCAACTGATCATCTCCTACAGGGACTTGACCAACCCCCTCAAGGGAACCGACCGCTTCCTCCCGGTACGAAGCACCCCGGACCGCATCATGACCTGCTTCCTGGAGTACGCCGATGAGGACAAGGTCACCGTCCACGACCTGATCCACGAACGCACCGGCGACACCTGGACCCTGCACACCAGCAGCTACCCCAAACTCCGCATCAGCTCCGCCTGGCTGACCCAGGAGTGCCGCACAGCAGGCCTCCGCATCCAGCACGACGCCGTCGGCCCCCGCGGCATGCACATCATCAGCGCCGTGAAGTGACCGAACACGAATGAGGGCCGCTCTCCATACCAGGAGTAGCGGCCCTCATCGCTAGTCGGCCGGGGCGGGCGAAACCCGCCGCCTCTTAGATGTCGAAGTAAAGCTCGAACTCGTGCGGGTGCGGCCGCAGCTGGATCGGGGCGATTTCGTTGGTGCGCTTGTAGTCGATCCAGGTCTCGATCAGGTCGGAGGTGAAGACGCCGCCGGCCTGGAGGTACTCGTTGTCCGCCTCAAGGGCGTCGAGGACGGCCGGGAGGGAGGTCGGGACCTGCGGGACGCCCGCGTGCTCCTCGGGGGCGAGCTCGTAGAGGTCCTTGTCGATCGGCTCGGCCGGCTCGATCTTGTTCTTGACGCCGTCGAGGCCCGCGAGGAGGAGGGCCGAGAAGGCCAGGTACGGGTTCGAGGACGGGTCCGGGGCGCGGAACTCGACGCGCTTGGCCTTCGGGTTGGAGCCCGTGATCGGGATACGCATGGCCGCGGAGCGGTTGCGCTGCGAGTAGACCAGGTTGACCGGGGCCTCGAAGCCCGGAACCAGGCGGTGGTACGAGTTCACCGTCGGGTTCGTGAAGGCCAGCAGCGACGGGGCGTGCTTCAGGATGCCGCCGATGTAGTAGCGGGCGGTGTCCGAGAGGCCCGCGTAACCCTGCTCGTCGTAGAAGAGCGGGGAGCCGCCCTGCCACAGCGACTGGTGGACGTGCATGCCCGAGCCGTTGTCGCCGAAGATCGGCTTCGGCATGAAGGTCGCGGTCTTGCCGTTGCGCCAGGCGACGTTCTTCACGATGTACTTGAAGAGCATCAGGTCGTCGGCGGCGGCCAGGAGGGTGTTGAACTTGTAGTTGATCTCGGCCTGGCCCGCGGTGCCGACCTCGTGGTGCTGGCGCTCGACCTTCAGGCCCGCCTTGTTCAGCTCCAGGGAGATCTCGGCGCGCAGGTCGGCGAAGTGGTCGACCGGGGGAGCGGGGAAGTAGCCGCCCTTGTAACGGACCTTGTAGCCGCGGTTGTCCTCGATCGCGCCGGTGTTCCAGGCGCCCGCCTCGGAGTCGATGTGGTAGAAGGACTCGTTCGACTTGGTCTCGAAGCGGACCGAGTCGAAGACGTAGAACTCCGCCTCCGGGCCGAAGAACGCCGTGTCCGCGATGCCGGTCGAGGCCAGGTACGCCTCGGCCTTCTTCGCCACGTTCCGCGGGTCACGGCTGTACTGCTCGCCCGTGATCGGGTCGTGGATGAAGAAGTTGACGTTCAGCGTCTTGTCGCGGCGGAAGGGGTCCACGCGCGCGGTCGACAGGTCGGCGCGCAGCGCCATGTCGGACTCGTGGATGGCCTGGAAGCCACGGATCGAGGAGCCGTCGAAGGCGAGCTCCTCGGCCGGGTCGAACGCCTCCGCCGGCACCGTGAAGTGCTGCATCACACCGGGCAGGTCGCAGAAGCGGACGTCGACGAACTGCACGTCCTCGTCTGCGATGAACTTCTTGGCCTCGTCGGCGTTCTGGAACATCCAGCTCCTCCTACTCCCGGTCCGGGCGGAGCCGGGTCTGTGTCACTCGTGGTGCGGCCAGTGCGGTGGCCCACGCTGGACCCGACCATAGGGACAGGGGATTTCTCAAGCGTGACCCATTTGTTTCACCGAAGTTAACCGGCCCGGGCGTGAGACGGGCGTCAAGAACCGCCAGGGACTCGACCCGGACCAGGGACTCGACCCGGACCCGGCCAGGGACTCGGCCCGGACCCGGCCTCGTACGGGCGAAACCGGGCGCAGTACCGTGGACGGGTGGAGAAGAGACAAGCCGCGGACCAGGGACAGGCTGCTGCGGACAAGGGTCAGGCCGCTAAGAAGAGCCAGTCCGCCAAGAACAGTCAGGGCGCGGACACGCGACAGGTCATCGGATCGTGGCTCAATGGCCCCCGGCAGACCGCCGAGGACATGGGTGTCGCCGACTTCGGTTACCGCGGCGAGCGCCTCGGGCTGCCGGAAGAAGGCTCCGGCGCCATCGCCCCGTTCGGGCGGCGCCTCGGCGCCCTGGCGATCGACTGGGCCGCGTGCATGCTCATCGCATACGGGCTCTTCGCACAGGGCGACCGGCAGGCGCAGGGCAACTGGGCCCTGGGCATCTTCTTCGTCCTGAGCCTGCTCACCGTCGGCACGCTCGGCTCGACCCCGGGCAAGCGGCTGCTCGGCCTGCGCGTGGTCGCCGAGGGCGGCGGCCGGCTCGGCCTCGGCCGGGTCCTCGTCCGCTGCGTACTGCTCTGCCTGGCGATCCCGCCCCTCATCTGGGACCGCGACGGCCGCGGCCTGCACGACCGCATCGCCCGCGCCGTGCAGGTACGGATCTAGTTCTGCGCCGTGCGCGTGCGGATCTGGTTCCGCGCCGTGCGGGTGCGGATCTGGTTCTGGTCCGGCGGATCAGGGCCTGGTCGAGGCGGCAGCCTTTCCACGTCTTCGTATACGGCGCGATACGCGGGTTTCACACGCCTGGGGATACGCGAAGGGGGCGCCGGAACCCATCGGTTCCGGCGCCCCCTCCACGTATGTCCGTGAACGCGGACGTCACATCTTCGGGCCGCCCCGCGGCATCCGCATGCCCTTGGGCATCGGGCCCTTCGGCAGCGGCATGTTGCTCATCAGGTCGCCCATCGCGCGCAGCCGGTCGTTGGTCGCCGTGACCTGCGGGCCGGTCAGCACGCGCGGCAGTTTCATGAGCGTGGTGCGGAGCTTCTTCAGGGGGACCTGGTCCTCGCCGTTGCCGACGATGAAGTCGTGCACCGGGACGTCCGTGACGATCCGGGCCATCTTCTTCTTCTCGGCGGCCAGCAGGCTCTTCACGCGGTTCGGGTTGCCCTCCGCGATCAGTACGATGCCGGCCTTGCCGATGGCCCGGTGCACCACGTCCTGGCTGCGGTTCATCGCCACCGCCGGAGTCGACGTCCAGCCCCGCTTCATCTGATCGAGCACCGCGGCCGCAGCCCCGGGCTGGCCCTCCATCTGCCCGAACGCGGCCCGCTCGGCCCGGCGGCCGAACACGATCGCCATCGCGAGGAAGGCGAGCAGGAAGCCGAGAATGCCCAGGTAGACAGGGTGGCCGATCAGGAAGCCGATGCCGAGGAGGACACCGAAGGTGACGATTCCCACAGCGGCGATGACAAGACCGATCTTGGGGTCGGCCTTGCTGGTCATCTTGTACGTGAGGGCGATCTGCTTGAGTCGCCCTGGGTTCGCAGTGCTCGCTGCGTTGTCCTTCCTCGCCATGCCTTGAAGTTTACGTGCCCGCCGGATGGCTTACGACGTCCGGGCCGGGCTAACGGCCTGGAGCACCTGCTCCGTCTCGACGCGGTCCTTCGCGCGGCGCCGGTCCTCGAGCACGGAGGACCACGCGTTACGGCGGGCGGTGCGCTGTCCACCGCGCAGCAGCACTGACTCGACGGCGCGCAGAGCGCCGGTGACGGACGGGATGGCGGTGGCGCGAACGGGCGCGGCCTGCATGGCGGGGGTCCCCTCTGGATGTCCGGTAATGGCGGGGTGGGGGGTGCGCTGGGTGCGGGGGGCGGGCGATGCTACGTGACGTAAGGACAGTGTCACTCAAGGGTGTTACCAGCGCATGACCAGCTGGTCAAACACCCATGAAGGCCCGGCACCCACCCCCCGACGGCCCGCCGGAACGCCGACGCGGCCCGTACCCCGCCCCCACCTGCGGGGACCTGTACGGACCGCGTCGTCCCGGCCGTGACCGGCCGTTATGCGCTTGTGCCTGAATTCACAGAGTTGCGGCGAGCAGATGCTCAAGGGCCGAGCGGGTGCTTCAGCGGGTGCTCCACGGCGTACTGCTGAAAGGCGTAGGCCTCGAACTGCTGAAAGGCGTAGGCCGCGAACGGCTCGAACGACTCGGACTGCTCAGACGGCCTGCGCGGCGATGTACGTACCGCGCTTCTCGATCGCCATCTGGTACAGCCGACCCGCGCGGTACGAGGAGCGGACCAGGGGTCCGGACATCACGCCGGAGAAGCCGATCTGCTCGGCCTCATCCTTCAGCTCCACGAACTCCTGCGGCTTGACCCAGCGCTCCACCGGGTGGTGGCGCACCGACGGGCGCAGGTACTGGGTGATCGTGATCAGCTCGCAGCCCGCCTCGTGCAGCTGCTTCAGCGCCTCGCTGATCTCCTCGCGGGTCTCGCCCATGCCGAGGATCAGGTTCGACTTGGTGACCAGGCCGACCTCGCGGGCCTCGGTGATCACCTTCAGGGAGCGCTCGTAGCGGAAGCCGGGGCGGATCCGCTTGAAGATTCGCGGCACCGTCTCCACGTTGTGCGCGAAGACCTCGGGGCGGGAGGAGAAGACCTCGGCCAGCTGCTCCGGCTCGGCGTTGAAGTCCGGGGCGAGCAGCTCCACCTTCGTACGGCCGTCCTCGCGGTCGGCGGTCTGGGCGTGGATCTGCCGCACGGTCTCGGCGTACAGCCAGGCGCCGCCGTCCTCCAGGTCGTCGCGGGCGACGCCGGTGATGGTGGCGTAATTCAGGTCCATCGTGACCACGGACTCGCCGACGCGGCGCGGCTCGTCGCGGTCCAGCGGCTGCGGCTTTCCGGTGTCGATCTGGCAGAAGTCACAGCGCCGGGTGCACTGGTCGCCGCCGATGAGGAAGGTCGCCTCGCGGTCCTCCCAGCATTCGTAGATGTTGGGACAGCCTGCCTCCTGGCACACGGTGTGCAGGCCCTCGCTCTTCACGAGGTTCTGCATCTTCGTGTATTCGGGGCCCATTTTCGCCCGGGTCTTGATCCACTCGGGCTTGCGCTCGATGGGGGTCTGGCTGTTGCGGACCTCCAGGCGCAGCATCTTGCGTCCGTCGGGTGCGACTCCGGACACGTGCGGCTCCCTACAACTTCGATTACGTCGACAGCTTTGATTCGTCGGCGACCACCAGGGTACGCCCGTCGTTCATTCGGGCCTACGCCCGGCCAACCTATGGACCTCGGTTCGTATTCCCCGGGATTCCCCTTGGGTGGGGCTGGGCCGGGGGGCTCCGGCCGGGGCTAGACCGCCGCGGTCTCCGGCTGTTCGCGGACGATCTCGCGCGGTTTGAGTTCGGCGTTCTCCAGGACGTCCCGCAGGTGCTTCTGCACGACCGGCAGTACGTCCTCGATGGTGAGGTCACGGCCCAGCTCGTCGGCGAGCGAGGCCACGCCCGCGTCCCGGATGCCGCAGGGCACGATCTTGTCGAACTCCTTGTTGTCCGGGTTCACGTTCAGGGCGAAGCCGTGCATCGTGACGCCCTTGGCGACGCGGATGCCGATGGCGGCCAACTTGCGGTCCTCGCGGCGCTGACCGGCGTTGGACGGGGCGTACTCCGGGCCGTTGAGCCGCGGGTCGAACTCCTCGTCCTGAGTACGCGGGTCGAAGTCGAGGGTGAGGCCGCCCAGGCTCTGCTCCGCCGGGTCCTTCGGGTCGCCCAGGATCCAGACGCCGCTACGGCCCTCGACCCGGCTGGTCTCGACGCCGAACTCGGCGCAGGTACGGATCAGCGCTTCCTCGAGTCGGCGCACGTGCGCGACGACGTCCACCGGGCGCGGCAGCTTCAGGATCGGGTAGCCCACCAGCTGGCCCGGGCCGTGCCAGGTGATCTTGCCGCCGCGGTCCACGTCGATCACCGGGGTGCCGTCGAGCGGACGCTCGCTGTCCGCGGTGCGGCGGCCGGCCGTGTAGACCGAGGGGTGCTCAAGGAGCAGGCAGGTGTCGGGGATCTCGTCGGCGAAGCGGGCGGCGTGCACCCGGCGCTGCTCGTCCCAGGCCGCCTGGTACTCGACCTTGTCCGGGCCGAAACCAAGGCGTACGAATCGCAGCCCACCACTCACGGCTTCACTCACGGCAGTGCCTCCCTGAAAACATTCACCCTGCACGTTTTGCGCCCTCAGCCACTGTACGGCCCTATCAGACGGGGCGTACGGGCCGGGGCGATCGGTTCGGCCCGGCCCGGGGAGCGGCCGCGGGGTGCGGCCGCCGGGTGCGGCCACGGGTCAGGGGTGTGTGTCCAACACCGGCTCGGTTTCTCACACGATCGGATGAATGTGGGGCAGAGGTCGCGTTACAGACGATCTGGACGGCTAAATTCGCGCCGTTCGTGCGGCCGATTCACGGCCACGGGGCCGGACCCGGCCACGCGGCCACGACGGCCATGAGGCCCTGACGGGCTAGTCCCGGAAGGCAGGAGATCGCAGAGCTGATGACGGAACGACCCCCGCAGCGCACCCCCAACCGCCAGCTCGCCGCGCTCATCGCCGAGGCCGGCTTCTCCCACGCAGGGCTCGCCCGCAGGGTCGACCAACTCGGCCTCGAACACGGCCTCGACCTGCGTTACGACAAGACCTCGGTGACCCGCTGGCTGCGCGGTCAGCAGCCGCGCGGCACCACCCCCGCACTGATCGCCGAGGTCTTCACGCGGCGGCTCGGGCGGCGGCTCTCGGCGCAGGACCTCGGGCTCGACGCCTGCGCCCCGGTGTACGCGGGCCTGGAGTTCGCGTCCGGCCCCGAGGAGGCCGTGGACATCGTCGGCGGCCTGTGGCGCAAGGACTCCGGCAGCCACGCCGAGCTGCGGAAGATCGCCTTCACCCCGGCCGGGCTCGTGGTGCCGAGCCGGGACTGGCTGATCGGCCGCGCCGACGAGCGGGTCGCGCGCGGCGATCCGGCGTCCGAGCGCGTGCCCGCACAGGGCCGTCAGAGCCGTCACTCGGTGCCCCGGCAGCGCACCCAGACCGAGCGCGGGCCCGGCCAGCGGGTGACCGGCGGGGACATCGCCGCGCTGCGTTCCGTCGCCGAGCTGTTCCGCGCCCTCGACCACGCGTACGGCGGCGGGCACGCCCGGCAGGCGCTCGTGCGGTACCTGGAGCACGAGGTCGAGCCGATGCTCCGCGGTACGTACGGCGAGACCGTCGGGCGGCGGCTCTTCGCGGCCGCCTCGGACCTGACCCGGCTCGCGGGCTGGACCTCGTACGACATCGCCGCGCACGGCCTCGCCCAGCGGTACTTCGTCCAGGCGCTGCGGCTCGCACAGGCCGCGGGCGACCGGGCGTACGGCTCGTACGTCCTGGTCACGATGAGCCGCCAGGCCGTCTACCTCGGCCATGGCCGCGAGGCCGTGCAACTCGCCCGGGTCGCGCAGCAGGGCGTCGGGGCCGCCGCGCCGCCCGTCGTCCAGGCGCTGCTGCACTCCGTGGAAGCGCGCGGGCACGGGGTCCTCGGCGAGGTCCGCGCCTGCACCGCCTCGCTGGTCCGGGCCGAGCGCGCCCTGGAGGCGGCCCGGCCCGGGGACGAAGTGCCGTACTGGGCGCGGTTCTTCGACGAGGCGCAGCTGGCCGATGAGTTCGCGCACTGTTATCGGGATCTACAGCAGTACCGCGCCGCGGCACAGAACGCGGAGCGGTCGTTGCAGTTGCGCGCGCCCGGGTACGCGCGGTCGCGGCTGTTCTGTCGCGTGGTGCTCGCGACCGCTCGGCTCGGGTTGGGGGAGTTGGACCAGGCTTGTGCGTTGGGGGCGGAGGCGGCGCAGCAGGCTTCTGAGATGCGGTCGGCGCGGGCGCTTGATTACGTACGGGACTTCGAGCGGCGGCTCGAGCCCTATCGGGATGCGGGGGCGGTTCGCGGGTACCGGGAGCGGGTCGCCGCGCTGGGGTGAGGGGGTGGGGGCTTCGCCCCCGGCCCCGGCCCCCCGGTTACGCCGCCGCCGGAACCGGACGGTCCCCCAGTGCCGCCGGACTCACCCCCAAGTCCCGCAGGACCGCCCGTGCCGCCCTCCTGCCCGAGTGCAGGGCTCCCTGCACCGTGCCCGTGTCCCGGTGGTCGCCGCAGACGTAGAGGCCGTGAAGGAGGCGGACGGCGCGGCGGGGGTCGTGTGGTGCGGGCATCGCCGGGACCGCCTCCGGGTCGTGGTGTTCGGCGAGGAGTTCCCAGTCCGTCGTGGATGTGCCGTACAGGCGGGCCAGGTGGGCGCGGATCTCGCCCTCCGGTGGCGGTGCCCCCAGGACCACCGAGGTGATCAGTGGCCGTCCGTCCGGGGCTCGTGCGGGGTCGACCTCGCTCATGACGGAGGTGTGGGCGACCGGTCCTTCGCGGTCCGCGGCGAGCAGTAGCGCGGGTCCGGCCGGTGGGGCCGACGGGGCGGTGTGGTGGACCACGGTGACCGGGTGGAACGACGGCAGGCGCAGGCCGGGCAGGAGTTCGGCGGCCTGGCGGGCGCCGGTCGCCAACACCACGGCGCCGCAGCGGAGCTCGCCGTGGTCGGCGGTGCGTACCGCGTTCGTGGCGATCTCCACGGCCTTCACACCGGTGTGCACCGTGCCTGGCGGCAGCGCGGCCGCCATTCGCTCCGGCAGCTCGGCTGCGCCGCCCTCGGGTACGCAGAGCCGACCGCGGGCCAGGCCGCGCAGCGCGAGGTCGACACACCGGCTGGACGTGTCCAGGTCCGGGTCGCAGAGCAGCGCCGCGAGCAGCGGGCGAAGCAGTCCGTCGACGGTGCGCGCGGGCAGCCCGTGCGCCAACAGGGCGTCGGTGGCGGGCAGTTCGGGCCGGTGCAGGATCCGGGGGACCTCGGTCCCGGCGAGCCGGGCCAGGGCGGCGGCGAGCCGCGCCTGGTCGAGCGCGCCGCCAAGGAGCGGCCGGGCGGCGGCCCGGGCGGCACGTGGCGCCCGCGGCCCCAGAGGCCCCAGTGAGCCCAACGTCCCCAGCGATCCCAGTGAACCCAGAGAGCCGAGCGAACCCAGTGAGCTGAGTGAACCCAGAGAACCGAGTGGCCCCAGTGGCCCCCGTGGCCGCAGTGGGCCTCTGGAGGTGCGTGGGCCACGGGAGTCCAGTGGCCCCGCGGGCGTGCCCGGGATGCGTGGCCCGAACCCGGTCCCGGCGCGCAACGGACCCCGAGGGGCGCTCGCGAGGGCGCGCGCTGCGTTGAGTGCGCCCCTCGCGCTCCGTCCGGCCTGTCCGGCCCGTCCGGTGCGCCGGGGCCGCCCCGTCCGTCCGCCCGGCCTGCCCCCGCCCCGGCCCTCGAACGCGGGCGCGAGGGCGCTGCCCGGCTCCCGCACCTGGTGCAGGCGGCCCTCGCCGTGCACCAGGAGTCCGGCCGTGAACGTGCGCAGGGCGAGGCCGTCGAGGCCTGGGGTGCGCCGCAGCTCCGGGTACGAACTGCAGAGGAGTCGGCCGATCCGGTCAAGCCGGAAGCCGTCCTTCTGTTCTGTTGCCATCCGGCCCCCCACATAGGGGGCGGCCTCCAGGACGATCGTGTGCACCCCAGCTCGGGTCAGCTGGAGGGCGGCGGAGAGTCCGGCGGCTCCGGCTCCCACGACGATGACGTCCGCATGATCCGCGGGCTCAAGCACGTGCCCCTCCCCGAGGTTGCGCGGCTCCTTGGGACGTGATGCCCCAACAAGCCACAGGAATACCCGAGTTCGGCTCGAGGTTAGGGCGGTATCCGGTCAGGTGCAGTCGCGCGTGGGCAGGGCACGGTCGCACACGGTCGCATGTTGGTCGGGACCGGTCGTTCGCTCGTGCTGTTCGCGTGACGGAGCGTCATCGCCGTACGTCATCGCCGTACGTGATCGACGTCATTGCCGTATGTCATCGCCGTACGTACGACCGCACCTCAACTCCGTACGTACGGTGGCGCGTCATCCACACGGCCACCCGTCAACGCAGCGCCGCCCGCAGCGCTTCATCAATGGTCGGGAACGCGAACCGGAAGCCGGAGTCCAGGAGTTGCGCGGGGCGCACCCGCTGGCTGCGGAGCACGTCGCCCGACATCTCGCCGAGTACGAGCCGCAGCGCGGGCGCCGGGGCCGGAAACGGTGTCGGGCGGCGCAGGACGCGGCCCATCGCGGCGGTCACCTCACGGTTCGTGACCGGGTGCGGGGCCGTCAGATTGACCGGGCCCGACAGGCCGCCCGGCTCCAACAGCGTCCGCAGCGCGGCCACTTCGTCGTGCAGCGCGATAAAGCTCCAGTACTGCTCGCCGCTGCCGAGCCGTCCGCCGAGCCCCGCCCGGAACAGCGGGAACAGCCGCCCCCAGGCCCCGCCGCCGCGCGCCACGACCAGGCCGGACCGGGCGAACGCGGTGCGCACCCCGGCCTGAACCGCCGGGCCCGCGGCCTCCTCCCACGCCACGCACAGCGACGGCAGAAACCCTTCGCCCGCCGGAGAACGCTCGTCCACCTCGCGGTCGCCGGTGTCGCCGTAATAGCCGATCGCGCTGCCGCAGAGCATGACCTCCGGCGGCTCGTCCAGGTCCGCGACCGCCTTCGCGAGCGTGGCGGTGCCGAGCACCCGGCTGTCCCGGAGTTCGCGCTTGTACGCGGCCGTCCAGCGGTGGTCGCCGATGCCCGCCCCGGCCAGGTTGACCACGGCGGTGCACCCGGCGAGCCCGGCCGTGTCGACGTACCGCCGCTTCGGGGACCACTCGACCTCGTCCGCGGCCCGGGCCGGGCGCCGCACCAGGCGGACGACCTGGTGCCCGTCGGCGATCAGGGAGCGGGCCAGGGCCGAGCCGATGAGGCCGGAGGCACCGGCGATGGCTACGCGGGAACGCTGCGTGGCATCCATGAGCCCCATCCTGTCCCACGGAGCCCGGCGTACGCCGGATCCTCACGGTGCTCGCACCCCCTCAGCACGTCACCCGTACGTCACCGCAGAGCCCGTCCCATCAGCACGTCGTCCACGTACGCGCCGTCGAGCAGGAACTCTCCCGGCAGTACGCCCTCGATCTCGAAGCCCTCCGCCTCGTACAGCTTGCGGGCCGGGGTGTTGTGCCCGAGCACCCGCAGGGTCAGCCGGATCGCCCCCTGCCGCCGGGCCGCGGCGCAGGCCGCGCGGAGCAGGGCCCGGCCGACGCCCCGGCCGCGCGCCTCGGCGGCGACGGCGAGCCCCTGGATCTGCCGTACGTGCGCGTTGGCGGCGAGCGGTGTGGGCGGCACGAGCCGGATGTACCCGGCGAGCCGTCCGTCGGACTCGGCGACCAGATAGTCCTCGGGCCCGTGCCGCTCGTCGAAGAACGGCTCGTCCGGGCCGGGCCGCGGCTGTACGGCATGCAGCGTGGACCAGACGTCCCGGTCGAGCCGGGCGAGTGCGGCGTCGTCGGTGAGGCGGGCGGGGCGTATGTGGGGGAGGGCGGGGGCGGAGGACATGGAGGGAAGCGTAGGGGGTGTCTTACGGGTCTTCGTCCGACAGATGCCGTGCGGGCGGCGGGGCATCAACTCAGCCCGTCCGGCGGTTGAGGACGAGGCCCGTTCAGGCCCGTTCAGGCCCGTTCAGGGCCGATCGGGGGCGCTGGGGCGCAGCCCCCTCACGCGGCGTCAGCCGCATATCGACACAGTCGGCAGCCGGGCCGACGGCACAGATCGTGATCCGTAAGACACGCGCCAGTGGCCCGTGCAGGCACGTTACTCCGGCCCGAACCGGTCCCACAGCTTCGGGTAGGCCCGGGCCAGGGCGGTCTCGTTCTCGAAGTCGAGGGGGGTGCCCTCGGGTTCGGGCGGGGCGGGTTCGATGCCCAGGTCCGGGGCGACCGTGCCGGTGAGCTGCTCGTACGCCTCGTCCGCCGCGTAGCCCAGCTCCTCGCCGTCCCCGTCGACCTCCTCGTCGAAGTCGTCGAGCAACTCGGCGAGCGCGTCCGGATCGTGCACCGCGCCCTCGAAGACCTCCCGGCCCTGGCCGATGAGCCAGCACCGGAAGTAGTCGAACGCGTCGTCGCTGACGCCGTCGAGCAGCACACTCGCGGCGCCCCACAGGTCCCAGCGGTACGCGCGGTTGTAGCGGGACTCGAAGTGCCGGGCGAAGTCCAGAACGGAGTCCGGGTCGAGCTGGAGGAGCCGCTCCACGAGCAGGTCGGCCTGGTCCTCGGGGTCGCCCTCGGCGGCCTCGCGGGTGCTGTCCACGATCTCCCAGAACTCCATCTCGTCCATCACGGGTCCAGCATCGGCCCTGGGAGAGGGCGACGCACCCGGAGTGCCGCTCTTGTTACCCGGTCTTGTTAACCGGCTCCCCTGGGTGATGACCGGACGGCAGATTCCGGGATGTCCGTACGGCAGTTTCCGGACTCCGGACGGCACATGTCAGTACCGGGTGGCACGCTCGTCCCATGAATGAGCGAGACACAAGGCGCGCCGCCGCCGACAACACCGCCGCCACCACCGCCACCGGCCCCACCACCGGCCCTCGCGACGGCTCCGGCAAGCCGTTGAGCGGCCGCGTCGCCCTCGTCGCCGGTGCTACCCGAGGCGCCGGGCGGGCCATGGCCGTGGAGCTCGGCCGGGCCGGGGCCACCGTGTACGCGACGGGACGGACCACGCGTACGCACCTCAGCGAGGTCGGGCGGGCGGACAAGAGACGGGTGGGGGAGACCATCGAGGAGACCGCCGAACTCATCGACGCCGCGGGAGGCACCGGGATCGCCGTGCCGACCGATCACCTCGAACCGGACCAGGTGCGGTCCCTGGTCGACCGGATCGACCGCGAGCAGGGCCGTCTGGACATCCTCGTCAACGACATCTGGGGCGGGGACGGCGTCGTCGAGTGGGGCAAGAAGATGTGGGAGCACGACCTGGACAAGGGCCTCAGGGCGCTCCGGCTCGGCGTCGAGTCGCACATCGTCACCAGCTCGATCGCGCTCCCGCTGCTCGTACGGCACCGCGGTGGCCTGCTCGCCGAGGTCACCGACGGGACCGAGGAGTCCAACAGCCGCTACCGCGAGCCCTTCTACTACGACCTGGCCAAGGCCGCCCCGCTGCGCATGGCCCGGGGCCTGGCCGGGGAACTCGCGGAGTACGGCTGCACGGCGGTCTGCCTCACGCCCGGCTGGCTGCGGTCCGAGGCGATGCTCGACCACTTCGGGGTGACCGAGGAGAACTGGCGCGACGGCTGCGCCATCGAGCCGCACTTCGCGATCTCCGAGACGCCGACCTACGTGGGCCGGGGGCTCGCCGCGCTCGCCGCCGACCCGGACGTGCACCGGTTCAACGGGCAGTCGCTGTCCAGCGGCGGCCTCGCCAAGGAGTACGGCATAACGGACGTGGACGGCTCCCAGCCGGACTCCTGGCGCTACTGGACCGAGGTGCAGACGGCGGGCAGACCGGCCGACGTCACGGGCTACCGGTGAACCGGCTGTAAGGAGCATCCTGCTGCGCGGGGCAGCGCGCATGGGTGCATTGTGCCGCGCTCCCCAGCGGGCCCGAGCGGAGAACGGCCCCGGGCTGGCTACCGTTCGGGCAAATCGCTCACATGACACGCAAGGGGACCCACAGCATGGCCAATCAACCCCGCGAGCAGTGGGGAACACGCGCCGGATTCCTGATGGCGGCGATCGGCTCGGCCATCGGCCTCGGCAACATCTGGCGCTTTCCCGCTGTCGCGTACGAGAACGGCGGCGGCGCCTTCCTCCTGCCGTATCTGATCGCTCTGCTCACCGCCGGTCTGCCGCTCCTGATCATGGAGTATTCGATCGGCCGCCGTTTCCGCAGTTCGCCCCCGGCCGCCTTCCGGCGCCTGGCCCGCCCCGCCGAGGCGATCGGCTGGTGGCAGGTCATCATCTCCCTGGTGATCGCCACCTATTACGCCGTCATTCTGTCCTGGGCGGTGCGCTACGTCGGCTTCTCCGTCGGACAGCAGTGGGGCGACAAGCCCGACGAGTTCCTGCTCAACGACTTTCTGCAGGTCGCCGACGCGCCCGGCGGCATCCAGTCCTATGTGAGCGGGGTGTTCTGGCCGCTGCTCGCCATCTGGGTCGTGACCCTGATCATCCTGGCCTTCGGGGTGCGGCGCGGCATCGAGGCGGCGAACAAGATCTTCATTCCGCTGCTCATCGTCTTCTTCGGTGTCCTGGTGGTCCGGGCGCTCACCCTCGAAGGCGCGAGCGTCGGCCTCGACGCCTTCTTCGCGCCCGACTGGGGCGCCCTGGAGGACGGCCGTGTCTGGGTCGCGGCCTACGGGCAGATCTTCTTCTCGCTCTCCGTCGGCTTCGGCATCATGGTCACCTACGCCTCGTATCTGCGGCGCCGCTCCGACCTGTCCGGGTCCGCGCTGGTGGCGGGCTTCGCCAACAGCTCCTTCGAACTCCTCGCGGGCATCGGCGTGTTCGCCACGCTCGGCTTCATGGCCGTGCAGACCGGCGGCCAGATCGGGGACGTCGAGGGCGGTCTGGGCCTCGCCTTCATCGCCTTCCCGACGATCATCTCGCAGATGCCGGCCGGCGGGTTCTTCGGCGTCCTGTTCTTCGGCTCCCTCGTGATCGCCGGGCTCTCGTCGCTGATCAGCATCGTGCAGGTGATCGTCTCGGCGGTGCAGGACCGCACCGGACTCTCCCGTACGGTCTCCGTGTTCGGTGTCGGCGGCGCGGTCGCGGTGCTCTCGCTCGCGCTCTACCCGACGGACGGCGGGCTCTATCTCCTGGACTCCGCCGACCACTTCATCAACCAGTACGGCATCGCCCTCGCCGCCCTCGTCAGCGTCGTGACGGTGGCCTGGCTGCTGCGCAAGCTCGGCGTGCTGCAGCGGGACGCCGACGCGACCTCCGCGGTCAGGCTCGGGCACTGGTGGAAGATCTGCCTCGGCATCATCACGCCGCTCGGCCTCGGCTGGATGCTCGTCGACGCGATGCGCCAGGAGTTCGACGAGAACTACGCGGGCTACTCCACCGACTTCCTGCTCGCCAGCGGCTGGAGCGTCGCCATCGGCGCCCTCGTCATCGGCGTGCTCATCTCGCTGATCCCCTGGCGCGGCTGGCAGACGGAACCCGGCCTCGACGAGGACTCCCTGAACGCGCCCGACGAGAGGAAGAGCTGATGTCGACCGGAGCCATCCTGATGATGGTGGTGTCCCTGCTGATCGTGTGGGGCGGTCTGATCGCCGCCATCCTCAAGCTGCGCGGCCACCCCGACGAGGTGCCACCCGCGCAGGAGTCCTGAACCTGCCCGTACCTACGGCGGTGCCCCGCCCGGAGCAGATCCGGGCGGGGCACCGTGCTTTCGACGACCGATGAGCAAGGGCCGGTCAGGCCAGGCCGTAGCGCTCGGCGGCCTCCTTGACCGTCTCGCGCTTGACCTCACCGCGCCGCGCGAGCTGGGCGAGCGCCGCGACGACGATCGATTCGGCGTCCACCCCGAAGTGGCGGCGCGCCGCGTCCCGCGTGTCGGAGAGGCCGAAGCCGTCCGCGCCCAGCGAGGTGTAGTCCTGCTCCACCCACTGCGCGATCTGGTCCGGCACCTGGCGCATGTAGTCGCTGACCGCGAGCACCGGGCCCGTGACGCCCTCGAGCGCCTTACGGACGTACGGCGTACGCTCCTTGCCCCGAAGCAGCGCGGCGTCCGCCTCCAGGCCGTCCCGGCGCAGCTCGGACCACGAGGTCGCGGACCACACGTCGGCGGCCACGCCCCACTCCTCGGCGAGCAGCCGCTGCGCCTTGAGCGCCCAGTGGATCGCGGTGCCGGAGGACATCAGCTGGGTGCGGGCGGCGTCGCCGGGGACCGAAAGGCCCGCGGACTCGGCGGTGTTGAAGCGGTACAGGCCGCGCACGATGCCCTCGTCCACGCCCTCGGGCTTGGCCGGCTGCGGCATCGGCTCGTTGTAGACCGTCAGGTAGTAGAAGACGTTCGGGTCCTCGTCCGCCGCGGTCTCGCCGTACATCCGGCGCAGACCGTCCTTGACGATCGCGGCGACCTCGTACGCGAAGGCCGGGTCGTACGTCAGGGCCGCCGGGTTGGTCGCGGCGATCACCGGCGAGTGGCCGTCGGCGTGCTGCAGACCCTCACCGGTCAGGGTGGTACGACCGGCGGTGGCGCCGATGAGGAAGCCGCGGCCGAGCTGGTCGCCGAGCTGCCACATCTGGTCGGCGGTCCGCTGCCAGCCGAACATCGAGTAGAAGATGTAGAAGGGGATCATCGTCTCGCCGTGCGTGGCGTACGACGACGCGGCGGCGATGAAGTCCGCCATCGAACCGGCCTCGGTGATGCCCTCGTTGAGGATCTGGCCTTCCTTGGCCTCGCGGTAGTACATCAGCTGGTCGCGGTCGACCGGCTCGTACGTCTGGCCCTTGGGCGAGTAGATGCCGAGCGACGGGAACAGCGACTCCATGCCGAAGGTGCGGGCCTCGTCCGGGACGATCGGCACCCAGCGCTTGCCGGAGGTCTTGTCCCGCATCAGGTCCTTGACCAGGCGGACGAACGCCATCGTCGTCGCGACCGACTGGGAGCCGGAGCCCTTGTCGAAGGAGGCGAACGCCTTGTCGGCCGGGGCGGGCAGCGCCTCGACCGCGTGCATCCGGCGGGCCGGGGCCGGGCCACCGAGGGCGGCGCGGCGCTCCTGGAGGTAGCGGACCTCGGCGGAGTCGGCGCCCGGGTGGCCGTAGGGCACCACGCCGTCGACGAACTGGCTGTCCGGGATGGGCAGTTCAAGAAGGTCCCGCATGTTCTTGAACTCGTCCTCGGTGAGCTTCTTCATCTGGTGGTTCGCGTTCTTGGACGCGAAGCCCTCACCCAGCGTGAAGCCCTTGACCGTCTGCGCCAGGATCACCGTCGGGGCGCCCTTGTGCTCCACGGCGGCCTTGTACGCGGCGTACACCTTGCGCGGCTCGTGGCCGCCGCGGGACAGCTGGAAGCACTCGATGATCTTGTCATCGCTGACCAGCTTGCCCAGCTCGACCAGGGCGGGCTCGCCCGCGAAGAAGTGCTCGCGGATGTAGGCGGCGTCACGCGTCTGGTACGTCTGGATCTGCGCGTCCGGCACCTCGCGGATGCGGCGGACCAGGGCGCCGGAGGTGTCGAGCTGGAAGAGCTCGTCCCAGGCGTTGCCCCACAGGGTCTTGATGACGTTCCAGCCGGCGCCGCGGAACTGGGCCTCCAGCTCCTGCACGATCTTGAAGTTGGCGCGCACCGGGCCGTCGAGCCGCTGGAGGTTGCAGTTGATGACGAAGGTGAGGTTGTCGAGCTCCTCACGCGAGGCGAGCGCGAGGGCCGCCGTCGACTCGGGCTCGTCCATCTCGCCGTCGCCGAGGAACGCCCACACGTGGGAGTTGGAGACGTCCTTGATGCCGCGGTGGGTCAGGTACCGGTTGAACCGGGCCTGGTAGATCGCCGACAGCGGGCCGAGGCCCATGGAGACGGTCGGGAACTCCCACAGCCACGGCAGGCGGCGCGGGTGCGGGTAGGACGGCAGCCCGTTGCCACCGGACTCGCGGCGGAAGTTGTCGAGGTGTTCCTCGGTGAGGCGGCCGTCCAGGAAGGCGCGGGCGTAGATACCGGGCGAGGCGTGGCCCTGGATGTAGAGCTGGTCGCCGGAGCCGTCGTCCTCCTTGCCGCGGAAGAAGTGGTTGAAGCCGGTCTCGTAGAGCCAGGCGGCGGAGGCGAAGGTGGCGATGTGGCCGCCGACGCCGTACTTGGAGCCCCGGGTCACCATCGCGGCCGCGTTCCAGCGGTTCCACGCGGTGATCTTCCGCTCCATCTCCTCGTCGCCGCCTGCCTCGCTGATGGAAGGCTCGGCCGCGGTCGGGATGGTGTTGACGTAGTCGGTCTCGAGCAGCTTCGGCAGGGCGAGGCCCGCCTGCTCGGCGTGGTGGAGCGTACGGCGCATCAGGTACTCGGCGCGGTGCGTTCCGGCGTGCTCGCTCACGGCGTCCAGGGAGGCCGCCCACTCGGCGGTCTCCTCCGGGTCGCGGTCCGGCAGCTGGTCGAGCTGGCTCGGAAGCTTGCCTACGGGGTCGGTCATGATCGACGCCTTCCGGACAGGGTCCCCCGCCGTGAGCGGGAGAGGGGTGGAGATGGCCCTATCTGGCAGGACAGGGCGGCGGGCTGGGTGCAGCCCGCCGTCGACTGTAAGCCGCTGATCGATGATCGATCAAAGGGGGAGGGGGAGAAATTGCGCCACCTGAAGAAATCGGCACCCGGTGCCGGGCTTCCGGGCACAGGGTGCCGCCCATATGAGGCGAAAGCGGACGCCCGTTTGGGCTGGTCAGGGCACAAGTGAGCGAACCACGGGGCCGTGGCCGCTCGCCGCCGGACCGGCGAACCTCACGCCCGAGGCGCGCACCCGAGCACATGCTCCTTCACCAGCTCGCCGATCCGCGGATCCCGGCGCCGGAACGCTTGGACGAGCTCCTCGTGCTCCTCCGCGTACGACTGCTGCCGCGTCCCCAGCCACCGGATCGAGAGCGCCGTGAACACCTCGATGCCCAGGCCCTCCCAGGTGTGCAGGAGCACCGAGTTCCCGGCCGCCCGCACCAGCTCCCGGTGGAAGTCCACGGTGTGCCGCACCTGCGCCGTCCCGTCCGAGGTCCGGTCGGCCTCGTACAGCGCCGCCACATGCGGTTCGAGCGCCGAGCAGTCCTCCGCGAGCTTGTCCGCGGCCAGCTCCGCGGCGATCTGCTCCAGGCCGGCCCGTACCGGGTAGCTCTCCTCCAGGTCGGCGGCGGTCAGATTGCGTACGCGTACGCCCTTGTTGGGCGCCGACTCGATGAGTCGCAGCGACTCCAGCTCCCGCAGCGCCTCCCGCACCGGGGTCTGGCTGACCTCCAGCTCCACCGCGATCCGGCGTTCCACGATGCGCTCGCCCGGCTTCCAGCGGCCGCTGACGATCCCCTCCACGATGTGCTCGCGGATCTGGTCGCGAAGCGATTGGACGACGGGCGCGCTCACGGCCGGCCCGGGGCTCGGACTCATCGGTAATGGCTCCTTATGCAGGTGCGATGCCATGACGATACGCGCTGCCCCCGGCCCGGGCCCTGCCCCATGGTGAGTCATCGGTCACGTAGGGCTCCCATGCCGCGGTGCCCGGGCGCCGCGGGAACCGGGCGGCGGGGAATATGCCAGTTGCTCCTCCGGCGCAGGAACCCCAACTATCCTGTGGCGCAGGTCACTTGGCGTTCGTATATTCGGCGTCCACCGGTACCGGGACCGATCGGGGGACGGAGTGAACGGGTATGAGCCGCTGGTGAACTACCTCGTGCCCGAGCTGCTGCTGCAGGACCGGCGGGCGCGACGGGCCCTCCTCGGCGCGCAGCTGCGGCGCCGCGGCGGGCCACCGATGATCGAACTGCTCGGCGTGGAACCGGCCGCCGCGGAGCGGCTGCTCAACCGGATCCATCTGCGGTACGACCGCACGGTCCCGGTCAACCACCCACGGCTGCCGCTCGGTTCGGCCACGGAGCGCGAGAAGGAGCGGCTGCGGGCGAGCGTCGTCGACTGCCTCTGGTATCTGTCCACCCGCTCCCGCGGGCTCGGCGGCTATCTGGGCAACCGGCCGCGGATCCGGTTTCCCCGGTTCACCCTGGGCATCCTCGTCTACCAGTGGGCGCAGCGCGAGAACGTCAAGGAGCTGGCGACCATCGCGCGCGGCCTCAGGACCGTACGCCAGGTGCAGGAGAGCCGGACCGAGGTGCCGGGCAACATCCTGGACCCGCTGGCGAACCTCGGCGTGCCGGGCGGCATCGCCGCCCTCGGTCTCGCGCTCGGCTACCACGTGCTGCCGGGCAACCGGCACCGCGCGGCCATCCGCTGGTGGGGCCGGGTCGTCGACTCGCCGCCGCGCTGGCTGCACCGGCCCCGCGGCGCCGTGCTCGACGACATGTTCAACCTGGTCACGGCGGGCCGGGACCACCGGGACCGGAGCGTCGAGTCGCTGCTCGCGGCCGCGCTCCTCGCCGACCTGGACGCGTACTACAACACCTTCCGCCGCCTCAACCGCGATCTGCTGCCGCTCGTGCTGCTCCCGGGCGCGGACACCCCGTCGGGAAGGGCGCTTCTGAGGGCCTTCCGGGGCGCGTACCAGCGGGTGTTCGACCCGTTGGACGGGCGGCGGTACAAGACCATGACGCGCCCGGTCGTCATCGCCGTCGGCAGCCGCGCGGCGCCGGAAGGGGCAGGGGGCACGCCGGGGCGGCTCGACACCCTGGAGCAGCGGCTGCGGGAGTGGCGGCCCACGCGCGGACAGGGCTCGCAGGACCGGTGGATGCTGCGGGTCGCGGTGGCGCGGGCCGGGGAGTCCAGGGAGGGGGAGCAGTGAGCAGCGCTGTGGATGGCCAGGTCAGGAACAAGGTCGGGCCGGTGACGCTCGGCCTGGTCGTGGTGGTGGCCGGGGTGGGGCTGTATGTCCTGATCCGGTGGCTCGGCGGCATTCTGAACCCGCCCGAGTGCGCCGCCGGTCTGGAGGACGTACGGGGTGAGTGCGTGGGTGTCACTTCGAGCGCCGAGGAGTTCCGGCGCGACCCGAAGCATTTCCCCGACGGTCTGGCCGAGGTCTCGCGGCGGATCCAGGAGCAGAACGCGTACGCGGAGCAGGGGCCGCACGCGACCATCGCCCTGGAGATCCCGATGACGGACCCGAACGTGCGGCGGCAGAAGGAGATCCTGCACGAGGTGCAGGGCGCCTATCTGGCGCAGTACCGGGCCAACCAGGAGGAGGCCCAGAAGCCGCCGAGGATCCGGCTCGTCTTCGCCAACATCGGCTCGGACCGGCGGAGTTGGGCCACGGTCCACCGGCGCCTCGCCGAGCTCGCGAAGTCGAAGGACAACTTCCGGGTGGCCTTCGGGCTCGACCTCAGCGTCAAGGAGACCTACGAGGCCCTGAAGGACCTCACCGTCGAGCACCGGCTTCCCGTGGTGCTCGGCCCGTCGACCGCCGACTCGATGGCCAACCCGCGCACCGGCGAGCCGACCTTCCCGGGCCTGGCCAGGGTGGCGCCGACCAACTCCGAACAGGCCAAGGCCCTGGTCGAGTTCGACAAGGGGCTGCGCGACGACGAGAAGCTGAGCCTGCGGAATGCCGTGCTCATCACGGACACGGTGGAGGGCGACGACTACGTGGACAGCCTGCGCGGGGCCTTCCGCTCGCTGCTCAAACAGTCACCGCACCCGGAGAAGACCTACAAGTCCAGGGGCTCGGACGAGGACGGCGTGCTCGGCGGCGAGTTCGAGGACTTCGCGAACCAGATCTGCGCCGCGGACCCGGAGATCGACACGATCTACTTCGCCGGACGGGTGGTGCAGCTCCAGCAGTTCATCACGGCGCTCGGCAAGCGCACCTGCCCGACCCGGCACTTCACGCTGGTCAGCGGCTCGGGCGCGTCCACGCTCTACGACACCGAGAAGCTGGACTGGGACGCGATCAAGGGGGATCGCAGCCGCGGCCGCAAGGGCATCACGGTGCGGTACACCTCCAACGCCCACCAGGACGCGTGGCGCACCAAGGACGCGCCGAAGGTGGGCGGTTCCCGCGCGGACGTCGACAATCTGGTGGAGCTCGCCGGTCCGTCGCGCCCGAAGTCGGTGGGGTCCATCGGCCCGGTCGACCTCATCGACTCGCGGATGTACGTGGCGTACGACGCGGCCTGGACGGCGATCCAGGGCATCCGGGAGCGGATGGACGTGGACGACCTCCTCGACGACGAGGAGCTGCCGACCACCGACCAGATCAGGGACGACTGGGACCGGTTGCAGGGGCAGAGCATGGTGCGCGGCGCGAGCGGCTGGATCTGCCTGGACGCCTCCGGCAATCCGTACGACAAGGCGGTGGCCGTCGTACAGCTGGATCCGAGCGACACCAAGGAGGCCAGGGAGCGGCGCCGTACCAAGTTCCTCGGCATCGCCTGGCCCACCGGCAGCGAGCCGAACACCGACAAGTCGGGGAACTGCCAGCCCACGGCGGAGTGACGTCCGCACACGCGAAGGCCCCGCCGGGACGGGTGTCCCGACGGGGCCTCGGTGCTGTTCCGGTGTGTTACAGACCGAGCTCGGTCTCGAACTCACCGGCCTCCAGGATGGCCTTGACCGTGGTCAGGTAGCGGGCGGCGTCGGCGCCGTCCACCAGACGGTGGTCGTAGGACAGGGTCAGGTAGACCATGTCGCGGACACCGATGACCGTGCCCTCCTCCGTCTCGATCACGGCCGGGCGCTTCACGGTGGCACCGATACCGAGGATGCCCACCTGGTTCGGCGGCACGATGATCGTGTCGAACAGCGCGCCGCGCGAGCCGGTGTTGGAGATGGTGAAGGTCGCGCCGGACATCTCGTCCGGGCTGATCTTGCTGGTGCGGACCTTGCCCGCCAGGTCGGCGGTGGCCTTGGCGATACCGGCGATGTTCAGGTCGCCCGCGCCCTTGATGACCGGCGTCATCAGACCCTTCTCGGAGTCCACGGCGATGCCGATGTTCTCCGAGTCGAAGTACGTGATGGTGCCCTCGTCCTCGTTGATCCGGGCGTTGACGACCGGGTGGGCCTTCAGCGCCTGGGCCGCGGCCTTGACGAAGAACGGCATCGGGGAGAGCTTGACGCCCTCGCGGGCGGCGAAGCCGTCCTTGGCGCGGTTGCGCAGCTTCATCAGCTTGGTGATGTCCACCTCGATGACGCTGGACAGCTGAGCCTGGCCGTGCAGGGCCTTCATCATGTTGTCGCCGATGACCTTGCGCATGCGGGTCATCTTGACGGTCTGGCCGCGCAGCGGGGACACCTCGAGGGTCGGACCCGTCGAGGGCGCGGTGGCGGGCGCAGCGGCGGCGGGGGCGGCGGCCGGAGCCGCGGCCTTGGCGGCCTCGGCGGCGGCGATGACGTCCTGCTTGCGGATGCGACCGCCTACGCCGGTGCCCTTGACGGTCGAGAGGTCCACGCCGCTCTCGCTGGCCAGCTTGCGGACCAGCGGGGTGACGTAGGCGCCCTCGTCCACCGGGGCGGTGGGCGTCGGAGCCGGGGCGGCCGGAGCGGCAGCCGGGGCCGGGGCCGGGGCGGCCGGGGCAGCCGGAGCGGCGGGCGCAGCGGCAGCCGGGGCCGGAGTGGCGGGGGCCGGAGCCGGAGCGGCCGGGGCCGGGGCGGCCGGGGCAGCGGGCGCGGCCGGAGCGGCAGGCGCGGCCGGGGCCTCGGCGGCGGGCGCCGGGGCGGCCGGAGCCTCGGCCGGGGCAGCGGCCGGAGCCGCACCCTTGGCGCCGATGACGGCGAGCTTGGCGCCGACCTCGGCGGACTCGTCCTCGCCGACCACGATCTCCAGGAGGACACCGGCGACGGGGGCCGGGATCTCGGTGTCGACCTTGTCGGTCGAGACCTCGAGCAGCGGCTCGTCCTCGGCGACCTCCTCGCCGACCTCCTTCAGCCAGCGCGTGACGGTGCCTTCGGTGACGGACTCGCCCAGGGCGGGCAGCGTCACGTCGGTGCCTTCGGCACCACCGGCGGGGGCGGCGGCCGGAGCGGCGGCGGGGGCGGCAGCGGGGGCTGCGGCAGCGGGGGCTGCGGCAGCGGGAGCCTCGGCGGCGGGCGCCGGGGCAGGCTCGGCAGCGGGGGCTTCGGCGGCCGCGGCGGCCGGGGCGGGGGCGGCCGCCGCGGCGCCGGAGCCATCGTCGATGATGGCCAGCTCGGCGCCGACCTCCACGGTCTCGTCCTCGGCGACCTTGATGGACGCGAGGACACCGGCGGCGGGGGCCGGGATCTCGGTGTCGACCTTGTCGGTCGAGACCTCGAGCAGCGGCTCGTCGGCCTCGACGCGCTCACCCTCGGCCTTGAGCCAGCGGGTGACGGTGCCTTCGGTCACGCTCTCGCCGAGCGCCGGCAGGGTTACGGAAACCGACATGGTTTCGGTTGCTCCTAACGAACTACGTACGGATGGGGGTGCGTCGGCCCTGCGAGGGAGCGTCAGTCGTGGGAGTGCAGCGGCTTGCCCGCCAGGGCAAGGTGGGCCTCGCCGAGCGCCTCGTTCTGCGTCGGGTGCGCGTGGACGAGCTGCGCGACCTCGGCGGGCAGCGCCTCCCAGTTGTAGATGAGCTGCGCCTCGCCGATCTGCTCGCCCATGCGGTCACCGACCATGTGGACACCGACGACAGCGCCGTCCTTGACCTGGACGAGCTTGATCTCGCCCGCGGTCTTCAGGATCTTGCTCTTGCCGTTGCCCGCCAGGTTGTACTTCAGAGCGACGACCTTGTCCGCGCCGTAGATCTCCTTGGCCTTGGCCTCGGTGATGCCGACGGAGGCGACCTCGGGGTGGCAGTACGTCACCCGCGGCACGCCGTCGTAGTCGATCGGAACGGTCTTCAGACCGGCCAGACGCTCCGCCACCAGGATGCCCTCGGCGAAGCCGACGTGCGCGAGCTGAAGGGTCGGAACGAGGTCACCGACGGCCGAGATGGTCGGCACGTTGGTCTGCATGTACTCGTCGACGAGCACGTGGCCGCGCTCCATGGCGACGCCCTGCTCCTCGTAGCCCAGGCCCTGTGAGACCGGGCCGCGGCCGATGGCGACCAGGAGGACCTCGGCCTCGAAGGTCTTGCCGTCGGCGAGGGTCACCCGTACGCCGTTCTCGGTGTACTCGGCCTTCTCGAAGAAGGTGCCGAGGTTGAACTTGATCCCGCGCTTGCGGAACGCGCGCTCCAGGATCTTGGAGCTGTTCTCGTCCTCGACCGGGACGAGGTGCTTGAGGCCCTCGATCACCGTGACGTCGGCGCCGAAGGACTTCCACGCCGAGGCGAACTCGACGCCGATGACGCCGCCGCCCAGGACGATCGCGGACTGCGGCACGCGGTCCAGGGTCAGCGCGTGGTCCGAGGAGATGATGCGGTTGCCGTCGATCTCCAGGCCGGGCAGCGACTTCGGCACGGAGCCGGTCGCGAGCAGGATGTGGCGGCCCTGGACGCGCTGGCCGTTCACGTCCACGGAGGTCGGGGACGACAGACGGCCCTCGCCCTCGATCATCGTCACCTTGCGAGAGGCCACCAGGCCCTGCAGGCCCTTGTAGAGGCCGGAGATCACGTCGTCCTTGTACTTGTGGACGGCGCCCATGTCGATGCCCTCGAAGGTGGCCTTGACGCCGAACTGCTCGCTCTCGCGCGCCTGGTCGGCGATCTCGCCGGCGTGCAGCAGTGCCTTCGTGGGGATGCATCCGTTGTGCAGGCAGGTGCCGCCGAGCTTGTTCTTCTCGATCAGGGCGACGTCCAGGCCCAGCTGAGCTCCGCGCAGGGCCGCGGCATAGCCGCCACTGCCGCCGCCGAGGATCACTAGGTCGAAAACGGTGCTGGCGTCGTTCGCCACGTCACGTCCTCCATGCATGTGCGCCGGGCGCCGGTCATCCTCGACGGCGCGGCGGCTGGTGTTCGGCCGCTTGTACCTTCGGCCCTGTGGTGGGGGCCCTGTCCTGCCGAGAACCCATCTTCGCACTTGTCGATGGCGGACGGGACGCCGGGCCGGTGTCTGAGACGGACGCCTCGTTGTGTTGTTCGGCCGGTGCTGCGTGTGGCCTACGGATTTCGTCAACTTGGAAACCCGCATACCCCCAGGGAGAGGGCGGTTTGCCCGCCCTCTCCCTGGGGGGTGCGACGCTCAGCCGAGGTCGCCCGCGGCCGTGCGCTCGGCGAGCCGCACCAGGGTGCGGACCGCGGATCCGGTGCCGCCCTTGGGGGTGTAGCCGAAGGGCGCGGACTCGTTGAACGCCGGGCCCGCGATGTCCAGGTGCGCCCAGGTGATGCCCTCGCCCACGAACTCCTTCAGGAACAGACCGGCGACCAGGCCGCCGCCCATCCGCTCGCCCATGTTGGCGATGTCCGCGACCTGCGAGTCCATGCCCTTGAGCAGGTACGCGGGCAGCGGCATCGGCCACGCGGGCTCGCCGGCCTCCTCGGCGATCTCGTGCAGCGAGGTGCGGAATGCGTCGTCGTTGGCCATGATCCCGAAGGTGCGGCCGCCGAGCGCCAGCATCATGGCGCCGGTCAGCGTGGCCACGTCGACGATCGCGTCCGGGGTCTCCTCGGAGGCCTTGGTGATCGCGTCGGCCAGGACGAGGCGGCCCTCGGCGTCGGTGTTGAGCACCTCGACGGTCTTGCCGCCGTACATCCGCAGGACGTCGCCGGGGCGGGTCGCGGAGCCGGACGGCATGTTCTCGGCGAGCGCGAGCCAGCCGGTGAGGTTGACCTCCAGGCCCAGGCGGGCGGCGGCGACCACGGCCGCGAACACGGCGGCGGCGCCGCTCATGTCGCACTTCATGGTCTCGTTGTGGCCGGCCGGCTTGAGCGAGATGCCGCCCGAGTCGTACGTGATGCCCTTGCCGACGAACGCCAGGTGCTTCTTGGCCTTCGGCGACGTGTACGTGAGCTTCACCAGGCGGGGCGCGGCGGCGGAGCCCACACCGACGCCGACGATGCCGCCGTACCCGCCCTTGGCGAGCGCCTTCTCGTCGAGCACCTGCACCTTGATGCCGTGCTCCTTGGCCGCGGCCGTGGCGACGGCGGCGAACGCCTCCGGGTTGAGGTCGTTCGGCGGGGTGTTGATCAGGTCGCGGGCGCGGTTGACCTCTTCGGCGACCGCGGCGGCCCGCTCGACGGCGGCCTTCAGGGCCTTGTCGCGCGGCTTGGCGGCGAGGACCGCGGCCTCACCGAGCGGCGCCTTGCCGCCGTTCTTGCCGGACTTGGCGTCCTTGCCGGACTTGGCTTCGTCGCTGCCGGTCCCGCCGTTGTTCTTGTACACGTCGAAGGAGTACGCGCCCAGGGCGGCGCCCTCCGCGATCGCCTGGGCGGCCTCGGCGTCCTCGACCGGCAGCGCGAAGGCGGCCTTCTTCGTACCGGCCAGGGTGCGGGCGGCGACGCCCGCCGCGCGGCGCAGCTCCTCCGCGCCGTACGCCTGGTTCTTCTCCGGAACCGCGCCCAGTCCGACCGCGAGCACGACCGGGGCCTTGAGGCCGGGAGCGGCGGGCAGCTTGGTCGCCTCGCCCTCGCCGCCGGAGGCCCCGAGGGTCTCCAGGATCGCGGCGAGCCGGCCGTCGAAGGCCTCGTTCACGAGCTCGGCGCCCGGCGCGAGGACCGGCCCCTTGGTGCCCTTCGCGACACCCACGACGATCGCGTCGGCGCGCTGCCCGGCTGCGGCGGCGGGCTTAAGAGTCAGAGCAGTCACGGTGGTGATTTCTCTCTTCCGTTGTCATTGGCCGATGGGTGGGAAGGCCATCCTCTGTGAGCCTACGCGCCACGGGCTACCCACCGAGGGTGAGCACGACCAGCGCGGCCGTAGCCGCCGTCTCCGCCAGCGCGCCGAAGACATCCCCTGTCACCCCGCCGAAGCGGCGTATGCAGTGACGCAGCATCAGTTCGGCCGCCCCGGCGCCCGCGAGCACCGCGAGCCCGCCCCGTATCGCCTCGTACGCCGAGAAGCCGCCGCCCACCGCGGCCGCGAGCACCGCCACGCCGCCGAGCACGAGCAGCGCCGCCCGCACCGGCACCGTCCCCGCGACCGCGGCGCCCAGGCCCTCCGGCCGGGCGGCCGGAACCGGGGCGCGGGCGGCGAGGGTGAGGGCGCAGCGTGCGGCGACCGCCGCGACGGCGGCCGCGTACGCGCCGTGCGCCCAGCCGTGCGCGTACGCCTGGACGAGCACCGCCACTTGGGCGAGCAGCACGAAGAGCAGTGTGATGACGCCGAACGGGCCGATGTCGGAGCGCTTCATGATCTGGAGCGCGTCCGCCGCTGGCTTGCCGCTGCCGAGCCCGTCGGCCGTGTCGGCGAGCCCGTCCAGGTGCAGGCCACGGGTGAGCACGGCAGGAACGGCGGCGCTCGCCACGGCGGCGAGCAGCGGGCCCGCGCCGAGCAGCAGCAGGACGGCGCCGGGCAGCGCCGCGCACAGGCCGACGACGAGCCCGGCGAGCGGGGCGCAGAGCATCCCGGAGCGGGCGGCCTCGCGGTCCCAGCGGGTGACCCGGACCGGTAGCACCGTGAGCGTGCCGAAGGCGAAGCGGAGGCCGTCGAGTGAGTTCTTCGCTGGCATCGCTGTCATCGCGGCAGGCTATCCGGCCCCGTTGCGCGTTAAATGGCGCATAACGCGCAAAAGGGGAGCAGTTGGTATGGGTTCCTGGTGGGAACGGAGCATCGTCGAGCCGGGGAAGTTGCCGCTGCTGCTCGCGCTGCTCGCGTTCGTGCTGTCGTTCCTGGTGACGCGGGTGATCACGCGGATGATCCGGGCGGGCCGCGGCCCGTTCCGCAACGTCAGGACGGGGGAGTTGCACATCCACCACGTGGTGCCCGGGATCGTCCTGACGATCATCGGTGGGTTCGGATCGGTGGCCTCCGGGCGGCACAACGTCGGCTCGTCGGTCTCCGCGGTGATCTTCGGGCTCGGCGCGGGCCTGGTGCTCGACGAGTTCGCGCTGATCCTGCACCTCGACGACGTCTACTGGACCGAGGCGGGCCGCAAGAGCGTGGAGCTCGTGGTGCTCACGGCGGCCGTGGTGGCCCTGGTGCTCGGCGGCTTCCTACCGTTCGGCGTGAACGAACTGACCACGGAGGAGCGGCACAACCGCGCCGTGGTGGTGATGAACACCGCCCTGAACTTCTTCCTCGCCCTGGTCGCGCTCGGCAAGGGCAAACCGCGGGTGGCCCTGATCGGGGTCCTGGTGCCGTTCGTGGCGCTGTTCGGTGCGGTGCGGCTCGCCCGGCCCGGCTCGCCCTGGGCGAAGCTCTTCTACAAGAACCGGCCGCACGCGCGGGCCAAGGCGGGCCTGCGCGCCTTCCATCACGACCGGCGCTGGGCGGGCCCGAGCCGCCGCTTCCAGGACTTCATCGCCGGTCGTCCCGATCCGGATCCGCGCCCCGGGCCGCGCCGCTGACGCAGCGCCTCCACGGCGCACAGCACGAGGATCGCGCCGATCGCCGCCAGGTGCTCGCGCCCCGCGAGATTGTCCTTGACCACCACCTCGGCCACCATCGCCGCGACCACCAGGAACGCCGTGAACCAGGCCCGGTACCGCAAGGCCACGTACACCGCGAGCCCGACCACCGCCGCCGACGGACCGGTGTCCACGACCTGCGCGTCCGACGCGGGCAGCCCCAACGGATGGTCGGAGCCGAGCGCGATCCCGACGCGCGCGTACAGCGTCCCGGCGAGCGTGGCGGCGTACGCGAGCGCGAGGGTGCGCCACCGGCCCAGGCAGATCTCGGCGATCCCGAAGACGATCAGAATCTGCGCGAGCGCCCCCCACACCGGCAGATCGAGCGCCGGTACGAAGAGCGAGAGCGGGGTGCGGAGCAGCGCGAGCCAGAGCGGGTCCTCGGCCCGTACGGCGCCGATGTTCTGGACGAACCGGTAGCTGCCCTCCTGGTTCTGCACGTACTGGAAGAGCGCGGTCAGGCAGACGGCGCCGATGGTCAGCGGGATCGCCCGCCACCGGCGCTCGGCCAGACCGGCGAGCACCGCGGCGACAAGCCGCCCCCACTCCTTCACGGCCAGTCGCGTCAGGCGTGTCCGGGTGCTCATCGCCGTGACTCGCTCGATCCGCTCATCTCCGGCTCGCTGCTCGCTGACTCGCTCATCGCTGTGACTCCAGGTGTGGTCGGCGGGGCTCGAGGTGCGGTCCGCCGGACGTCGGGTGCGGTCCGCCGGGCTCCAGGTGCGAGCGGCGGCTGGGCCGCCAAGGCAGGCCGGGGAGTTCGAGGAACCCCTCGGCCCGTGCGGACGCGATCCCGATGCGCGGCAGGTCACCGCTCTTCTCGAAGAGCAGGAACCGTGGTTCCCGGATGGGCCGGTACTTGGCGTTGGCGCGGTACAGCGACTCGAACTGCCACCAGCGGGAGGCAAAGCCGAGCAGCGCGCGCCAGAGCCGGAGCACGGGGCCCGCGCCGAGCCGCGAGCCACGTTCGAAGACCGACCTGAACATCGCGAAGTTGAGCGAAACCCGAGTGATCCCGATCTCGTCGGCGCGCCGCAGCAGCTCCGCGAGCTCGTCGGTCGGGATGTCCGCGTGGCGCCGGATGCCCACCGCGTACCCGGCCCGCGCGACCCGGTGGCGGGCCTGCCGCACGGTCCGCATCGCCCGCCCTTCGAGCGTGAACTCGCCCGCGTCCACGATCGCTTCGTCCCCCAGCTCCAGGGCGTCGAGACCGTGCCGCGCGTAGACCGTGCCGCCCGCCGCACTCGCGCCCATCACGCGGTAGGCGACGGCGGCGTTGCCGGTCGGCGGCCAGACGACGCTCTTCTCGCGGCGCGGCGCGAAGTAGCCGAGCGAGTCGCGCTCGCCTTGCCGTTCGAGGAGTACGCGCAGCCGCGCCGCGTCGTCCGCGGTGAGCGGATCGACGGCCTTACGGGAGCGGAACGCCGCGTACAGCGCGGCGAGCAGTAGCAGCGAACTCAGGACGTTGATGGCGACGTCCACCCACCCCGCGGTCGCGATGCCGTCCACCCGGGAGCCCTCCGCGTCCGGGGCGGGCGAGACAAGCCGCATGATCCCGTAGCTCCAGCGCGCCGCGAAGGTCGAACGGTGGCCGTCCGGCGCGTGGTTGGTGACGGTGACGAGCAGCGCGGCGAGCAGCGAGCCGACGAGCAGCCCGCCCGCGCCGACGGCTGCGGCGAGCCTCGGATTGGCGCGGTCGCCCTTGGCGCGGAACTCCGTACGACCGCCCAGGAGAGACCCGACGCTGAAAGCCGCCGCGCGCGCGGCGGCTCCGCGGTGGCCGGGCTCACTGCCGTTCCTGCCGGCTCCGGGCTCTCCCATGACAGGGGATCATATGGGGACAAATCAGCCCGTCCGGCGTTTGAGGACGAGCGCTCCCCCCAAGTTCTCGGCCAAGTTCTCGGCTTCCGAGTTCTCGGCTTCGCTCGCGCAGGGAGGTACCCCCTGCGCGACAGCGGAGGTCTGGGGGCGCAGCGCGGCGCAGCCCCCAGATCCGGTGACCGGGGCGACGGTGCTGATCGGGGGACGGGGTCTACTTCGCCTCCGGCAGCTCCGCGGCGAGCGCGGCAGCCGCCCGTACCAGCGGCAGCGCGAGCATCGCCCCCGTACCTTCGCCCGCCGTCACGCCATGGTCGAGCAGCGGGTCGAGGGCGAGCCGGTCGAGGGCCTTGGTCTGGGCGGGCTCGCCGCTGGCCTGCCCGGCCAGCCACCAGTCCGGCGCCCGGAAGGCGACCCGCTGGGCGACCAGGGCGCAGGCCGCCGAGACCACGCCGTCGAGGATCACGGGCGTACGGCGCACCGCGCTCTGCAGCAGAAAGCCCGTGGCCGCGGCGAGATCCGCGCCGCCCACGGTGCGAAGGAGCTCGAGCTGGTCGCCGAGGACCGGCCGGGCCCGGCGCAGCGCGTCCCGTACCGCCGCGCACTTGCGCATCCAGGCCAGGTCGTCGATGGGCCGCCCGCCGCGCCCGGTCACCACCGACGCGTCGGTGCCGCAGAGCGCCGCGATCAGCGTGGCCGCGGCGGTCGTGCCGCCGACGCTGAGGTCGCCGAGGACCACCAGGTCCGTGCCCGCGTCGGCCTCCTCGTCGGCGACCGCCATGCCCGCGCGGAACGCCTGCTCGGCCTCCTCGGCGGTGAGCGCGTCCTCGATGTCGATCCGTCCTGAGCCGCGCCGCACCCGGTGGCGTACGACCTCGGCGGGGAGCTCGTCCGGATCGCAGTCCAGGGCCAGATCGACCACGCGCACCGGCACCCCGCCGTGCCGGGCGAGCACGGCGACCGGGCTCTCCCCGGCGAGCGTCGCCCGCACCAGCGCGTGCGCGCCGCCCGCGGGCCGCGCCGAGACGCCGAGCTCCGCCACCCCGTGGTCGCCCGCGAACAGCACCACGCGCGGCCGCTCCACCGGCCGCACCGGCACCGAGGACTGCGCGGCCGCGAGCCACTCACCGAGTTCGTCGAGCCGCCCGAGCGCACCGGACGGCACGGCGAGCCGCTCCCTGCGCTCTTCGGCATCGCGGCGCACCCCGCCGTCGGGGCGCTCGATCAGGTCGGAGAAGTCGTCGAGATTCAGCGAGCTCATTCGTCGAACAGTACCGGGAGGCCCAGGCGTGTCGTCGGGCTCCCGCCTGCCTCCGGGCGACGACGGGAGTCCGACGACAGGACCTGGCGGCCGGTCCTTGACGGTGCGTCAGTGGGTGGCGGTGGTGGGTTACGCCATGCGATGCACGGGATCCGGAGCGTCATTGCACGGGAGCTGACGATGGCTTAACTTCCGTTTTGTATTGAATGTGTCGGATTGTCGTACTGCGCGGAATGCGGGGCATCCGTAGCGCTCACCCCGCTCGGGGTCGCCCTCGGTCCCTCTGCACACCCCGAACACCCCGGCACCCCGACAGCTCGCCCCTCCGCCTCGCCCGCCTCGCCCGCACAGAGGAGACCTCTCCCGTGACGCACACCGTCATCGGCGTCAGCCCGTTCGGCGCTCCGGATCCCCGTCTCACCGCCGCTGTCTGCCGGGCCGGCGGACTCGGCGTCCTCGACCTCGGCCCCGGCGCCCGCGCCGCCCGCGAGGCCCTGACGCTCGTCCGCCAGTGGGTCCCCGGCACCGCCTGCGGCGGCGGCGATGACGCTGCCGCCTTCGGCGTCCGCGTACCCGCCGACTGCGCGCTCCGCCCCGCCGACCTGTGGGCGCAGGCGCCCGAGGACCCGGGGGCCCGTCCCGGTCCGCACACCGTCATGCTCGCCCCGGACACGCTCTGGCCCATCGACGAGATCCGGGGCGCCGCGGCCTATGCGGGCGTCGACCCGCTGGTACTCGCCGAGGTGCGCGACGCCGATGACGCGGAGGCGGCGGTACGGGACGGCGCGTCCGGAATCGTGGTGCGCGGCAGCGAGTGCGGCGGGCCCTGCGGCAGGCTCTCCCTCTTCGTCCTGCTTCAGCGGGTCCTCGAGACCGTCGGCGACGACCTGCCCGTATGGGCCTGGGGCGCCATCGGGCCGCGCACCGCCGCGGCCGCCGTGCTCGCGGGCGCGCGGGGCGTGGTCCTCGACGTCCAGCTCGCACTGCTCGACGAGGCCGGCGTGGCGCCCGAGACCGAGGGCCTGCTGCGCGCCCCCGACGGTGTGCGGACCGTGGTCGTCGACAGCCGCCACGGCGGAGCGCCGATGCGCGTGCTCGACCGGCGCGGCCCGGACGTCCCCGCCGCGCTGCGCGACACCCTGCTGCCCCTCGGCCAGGACGCCTTCCTCGCCGCTCGGTTCGCCGACCGGTACGGCAGCGTGGCGCGGGCCGTGGGCGCCGTGCACGAGGGCATCGACCGGGCCGTGGCCGCCGACGGCGCCACGCTGCGCGGCGGCTCCGCGATGTGCCGGGCGCTCGGCACCGCGCTGCCGGTCGCGCAGGGGCCGATGTCGCAGGTCAGCGACCGGACCCAGTTCGCCGTCGACGTCGCGAACGGCGGCGGGCTGCCCTTCGTGGCGCTCGACCCCGCCGGGCCCGAGCACACCCGCGTCCTCCTGGAGCAGACCAAGTCCGCGCTCGGCGACCGCCCTTGGGGCGTCGGCCTCCTCGGTTCCGCGCCGGACGAGGTCCGCGACGTCCAACTGGACGCCGTCCGCGCCCTGCGCCCCAGCCACGCCATCGTCCCCGGCGGCCGCCCCGCGCAGGCCGCCGCCCAGGAGGCCGCCGCCCTGGAGGCGGACGGCATCCGCACCTTCGTGCACGTGTCCACCCCCGCCCAGCTGGAGCGGTTCCTCGCTGCCGGGGTACGGCGCTTCGTGTTCCAGGGCGCCGAGGGCGGAGGGCCGGTCGGGCCGCGCAACAGCTTCCCCCTGTGGGAGGCCCAACTCGACGTTCTCGAGGGCTTTCTGGACGGGGCGGGTGAGGGCGGGTCCGTGGCCGAGGACAGCGCCCCGATCGACCCGCAGGACGTCCAGGTGCTGTTCGCCGGGGGCATCCACGACGAGCGGTCCGCCACCATGGTCGCCGCGCTCGCCGCCCGGCTCAGCGCCCACGGCGCCGCCGTCGGCGTGCTGATGGGCACCGCGTACCTCTTCACCGAGGAGGCCGTCGGCAGCGGCGCCATCCGCCCGGCGTTCCAACGCGCGGTCCTCGACGCCGAGTCCACCACGCTCCTGCGCACCGCCCCCGGCCACGCCACCCGCTGCGTCCCCAGCGCCTTCAGCGAGACGTACGAGCAGCTCAAGGACGAGCTGTGGGCCCAGGGGGTACCGGAGCGGCAGGCCCGGCAGGAGCTGGAACAGCTCACCGCGGAGCACCTGCGCATCGCGGGCAAGGGCATCGAGCGGGTCGGTGGCGAGCTCATCGACGTCGACGAGGAACGGCAGACCGTCGCCGGGATGTTCGTGGCCGGGGAGGCCGCGGTGCTCCGCGACGCCGTCACCACCGTCGCGGAACTGCACCACGCCGTCAGCGAACGGGCCGCCGCCCTCTACGAACAACGCGCCGTCCAACTCGCCGTCTGCGCGGGGGACTCCGAGCCGGAGGGCGCGACGGCGACCGCGGCGGACGCTGCTGTCCCCGAGCCGCTCGACGTCGCCGTGGTCGGCATGGCGGGGATGTTCCCGGAGACCGCTGACCTGCCTTCTTACTGGGCTCGGGTGCTTGCCGGGGCCGATGTCGTCACTGGTGCCGGTGCCGGTGCCGGTGCTGGTGCCGGTGTTGGTGCCGAGGCCGAGGCCGGTGTGTCTGATGGTCCCGCCGTCGGCCGCCGTGGCCTTCTGCCGCCGATCCCCTTCCACCCGGACGCCCACGGCCTTCCGTCCGCGTCCGTGGCCGCCCTCGAACCCGTACAACTCCTCGCTCTGGAAGCGGCGCGGCGGGCGCTCGCCGACGCAGGGTTCGAGCGCCGGGACTTCCCGCGCGAGCGCACCTGCGTCGTCTTCGGCGCCGGGTCCGGGGGCGGCGAGGGCGTCGGCGGGCCCGGCAGCGGCAACGCCGTCTGCGGGCGGATCGCCGAGGGGTTCGGCCTCGGTGGCGCGCACTACACGGTCGACGCGGACCGCGCCTCCGCACTCACCGCCGTCGACCTCGCCTGCAAGGAGCTCACGAGCCGCACCGCCGACGTGGCCCTGTGCGGCGCGGCCGAGCTGCGCCCCGACGGCACGGACTCCCGTACCGCCGCCGAGGGCACCGTGCCCGGTGAGACCGTCGCGTGCCTGGTGCTCAAGCGCCTTGCGGACGCGAAGCGGGACGACGACCGGATCTACGCCGTGATCAAGGGCGTCGGCAGCGCGGGCGATGGCGACGGCGGAGACGGCCGGGAGGAGCCCCGCCCCGAGCCCCGTTCCCAGCCCCGCTCCGAGGCCCGCACGAAGGCCCGCCTTGAGGGACACCGGGCCGCCCTCGAACGCGCCTACGCGCAGGCCGGAGTGTCGCCCGCCGAGGTCGGTCTGATCGAGGCCCACGGCGCGGGCACCGCGGTCGACGACGACGGCGACGCCGAACTCACCACGCTCACCGCGCTGTTCGAGGAAGCGGGCGCCGCACCCGGCGGCTGCGTCATCGGCTCGGTCCGGCCGCCCGGGAGCGGGCACGCCGAGTCCGCCGCCGGACTCGCGGGCCTGGTCAGGACCGTGCTCGCCCTGCACACCGGGGTACGCCCGCCCACGCGCCACATCGACGCCCCCGACCCCGCACGGCCCGGCCCCGAAAGCCCCTTCGCCTGCCACCGCGAGGCGCTGCCGTGGGCCGAGCCCGCAGCGCGGCGCGTCGCCGGGGTGAGCGCGTTCGGGCCCAACGGCCCCTGCGTCCATGCGGTGCTCCGGGCGTACGCGGACGGGGTGCCGCCGCGCCAGGGGCTCGACGTGTGGCCCGCCGAACTGTTCATCTTCCGCAGCCGGGCCGCCGTCGAGGAGATCGCCGACCTCGCGGTGGGCGGCGCCTGCCGCCTGAGGGACCTGGCACGGACCGCGGCACGGCGGGCGGACTGCGTGACAGCGGCCGAGGCGGAGCCACTGGTCGGGGCGGTGGTCGCGGAATCCGTCACCGAACTGCCTCTGCTGCTACGGGACTTGCTGGACGGTAAAGCGAGGGACGGCGTGTACCCGGCGGCTCCTGCGAGCCCGGAGACTCCCGCGGCCGACCCCGCCGACACTGCCCCCGGGGGCACCGGAGCCCCCGGAACCGTCGCGCACGGCAAGGTCGCGTTCCTCTTCCCGGGGCAAGGGAGCCAGCGGGTCGGCATGTTCGCCGGACTGTTCACGGCCTTCCCGGAGCTCGGCCGTCATCTGCGGCACGCCCCGGCCGCCGCCCTGTATCCGCCCGCCGCGTTCGACGACGCCGAGCGCGCCGCACAGCACACCCGGCTCGCGGACACCCGTCGTGCCCAGGCCGCGCTCGGGGCGGTCGGCCTGGCCGCGTACGACACCCTCACCGCGGTCGGCGTACGTCCCCACATGGCCGCGGGCCATTCGTACGGCGAACTCGTCGCCCTCTGCGCGGCAGGCGCCCTCGAACCGGACGCGCTCGGCGAGCTCAGCCGCGAGCGGGCCGAGGCGATCCTCACCGCGACCGGCGCGCACGGCCAGGACCCCGGCACCATGGTCGCCGTCGCCGCCTACACCGACGAGGTCACCCGGGTCCTGGTGGAGAAGGGCCTCGCCGACCGGGTCGTGGTCGCGCATCACAACGCGCCCACGGAGACCGTCGTTGCGTGCCCCACGGACGCCGTCCCCGAGGCCGTCTCGGCGCTCCAAAGCGCCGGGTACGACACCCGCGCGCTGTCCGCCCCCTGCGCGCTGCACAGCCCCCTGGCCGCCAGGGCGGTGCCGCGGTTCGCCGGGGTCCTGTCGGCGTACACGGTGCGCGGCCCCGAGTTCCCGGTGTGGGCCAACCTCACCGGGGCCCGCTACCCCGAGGACCCCGTCGAGGTGCGGGTGCACCTCGCCGAGCAGCTCGGCGCCCCGGTCCGCTTCGTCGACCAGATCGAGTCGATGTACGCCGCCGGGGCCCGGGTCTTCGTCGAGGCCGGGCCCGGCACCGTGCTCACCGAGCTCGTCGGGGAGATCCTCGGCGACCGGCCGCACCTGGCGGTGCCGTTCGAGCCGCGCCCCGACGCCGGGCTCCGCGGCCACCTGGAGTCCCTGGCCCGGCTCGCCGCGGCCGGCCTCCCGGTGTCGGCCGGGCGGCTCTTCGCCGGGCGCGACGCGATCCTCGCGGACGCGGCCGCTCCGCCCGCACGGCCCGCCCTGACGGTCGACGGCCGTCTCGTACGAACGGCGGACGGCGAGCCCCTGCCAGGGGCACACCGGCCCGACCGGCGCAGCACGGGCCTCTTGACCGGCCACTCGCCGGGCTTCTCGACCGGCCTCTCGCGGACATGGGAGACGACAATGGACGACAGCGACGCCAGGGACGCCAGGGACGACAGAGATCACAGTGACGACCTGGTCCACTGGGATGACCGGGGCCACTGGGACGAACGGGACCGTCAGGAAGCCCTGCTACGGGAGTTCCTGCGCAACAGCCGGGAGACGCTGGCCGCCCAGCGGGACGTACTGCTCGGGTACTTCGCCTCGGGGGCCGCACCGGCCCCGGCCGGGGTGGAGCGGGATGCCCTGACGCCCGACGCCGTGCGGGAGGCCGCGTCGTCGCTCCCGGACGAGCTGTTCCCGGAGGCCGAGCTCGTCTCCGAACACGTACCGCTGACGGCCGAACACACCCCTGAGGACCGGGAGTTCACCCACGGGCCCGAGCGCGGGCGCGAGCGCGAACCCGAGCCCGAGCCCGAGACCGAGACCGAGCCTGAACTCGCGCCCGACCCCGAACTCGTCACCGAGCCCGGACCCGAACCCGACCTGGAACCGGATCCGGAACTCGTCACCGAGCCGGACCTCATCCCTGAACCCGACCTCCTGCCTGAACCCGAACTCGTACGGGAACCCGAGCCCGAGCCGGAGCGCACCGTCGACCCGGGCGCCGAGTCCCTCGCGCAGCCGCAGCCGCAGCCGCAGCCGCACCTCGACCTGGACCTGAAACCGGCCCCGACTCCGACCCCGGCCCCGGCTGCGGCTCCGGCTCCGGCCCCAGCCCCGGAGCCCGAAGCCTTGCCCGACCCCGCCCCCGCCCCCGCCCCCGAGCCGAGGTTCGAGTCCGCACCCGAGCCCGAGCCCGAGCCGCAGCCGCAGCCGGACCACGCGCCCGCCTCCGCCGCCACCGTCACTCCCACCCCCGCCCCCGCGCCCGGCACTCCCACCCCCGAGCCCCCCATCACCGGCCGCGCCCCCCAGCGCTACCTCCTGCGCCGCATCGCCCTCGACCCCGCCCCCGCACCCCGCGCGGCCGGAGCGCACGAGCTGCGCGGGAAGCGGTTCCTGATCATCGGGGAAGGGACGCCGCTCGCGCAGGCCCTGGTCACCCGGCTCACCACCCTCGGCGCGATCGCGAGCCGGGGCGAGGTCGACCAGGTGGGGCAGGGCGGCTCCGGGCCCGTCGACGGGGTGCTGCACCTCGGTGCCGTGGCCGGGGCCGAACAGCCGTTGCTGCCCGCCGGGTTCGGCGCGTTCCAGGCGCTGCTGCGGCAGGGGACGAGTCGGCTGCTTTGCCCCCGCTACGCCGGGGACTCCGGTGGCCTCGACGGGTTCTTCCGCACCGTGGCCCGCGAGTACCCCGACGTCCTCGCCCGTTCGGTCGAGCTCGACCCGGACCGTACCGCCGCCGAGCAGGCCGAGGACCTCGTCGCGGAGCTGATCGCACCCGACCGTGAGCCCGTGGTGCTGCGCAGTGGCGGCGGCCGGTTCACCCTCGTGCCGCACGAGCAGCCGCTCGGACTGCTCGTGACGTCCGGGGACGGGCCCGCCGGTAGCGGCAACGGCAACACCAACGGCGTCGCCGAGGCCGCGGTGCTCGGGCTCGGGCCCGAGTCGGTGGTGCTGCTCGCGGGCGGCGCGCGCGGCATCACCCCACACTTCGCCGTCGCGCTCGCCCGCGCCGCGCGCTGCCGGGTCGAACTGCTCGGCCGTACACCGCTCGACGATGTCCCCGGCGGATACGACGAGTTCGCCGACATCACCGACGAGGCCGCGCTGCGCGCCGCGCTCGCCGCCCGCGGCGGCCCGAGCCCCTTCGGGATCGAGTACGAGGCGCGCCGCATCCTGGCCCGCCGCGAGGTCGCCGCCACGCTCGCCGAGGTGCACGACGTGGGCGGCCAGGCCGGATACCGGGCGGTCGACCTGCGGGACCCGGAGGGCGTGCAGCAGGCGGTCAAGGAGACGTACGCGACGTACGGCCGGATCGACGGGGTCGTACACGCCGCCGGGGTGCTCGACGACCGGCTGCTCGCCGAGAAGGACCAGGCGTCCTTCGACCGGGTCTACGGCACCAAGGTGGACGGCGCCCGCACGCTGCTCGCCACGCTCCACCGGCTGCCCCAACTCCCGCGACTGACCGTCCTGTACGGCTCCATCGCGGCCGTCGACGGCAGCCGCGGCCAGGCCGACCACGCCGCCGCCAACGACGCCCTGGCCCGCCTCGGCCGCCGCTGGCGCACGGCCACCGGCAGCCGCACCCTCACGGTGCACTGGGGCCCGTGGGCTCCGGTCGGGGCGCACGGCGGCATGATCGGCCCGGAGCTCGCCCGCGAGTACGTGCGCCGCGGCATCGGCCTGATCGACCCCGAGGAAGGCGCGCTCGCGCTCCTGCGGGAACTGGCCTGGGGCGAACAGGACATCGACGAGGTCATCCTCACGGCGTCGGCATCCGCCACCTGAGCCGAGGACTGAGGACTGAGGTCTGATGACTAAGGACTAAGGACTAAGGACCGAGGAGCCGGGAGCAGAGGAGCCGGGAGCAGAGGGGCCTGGGGAATCGTCCCCGGGCCCCTCTGGCGTGCTGTCCCGGCCGTGGCCGTCAGCCGCGCAGCCGCAGCGCCTGACCCGCCACCACCAACACCACGTGTTCGCACTCCTCGGCGAACGAGGCGTTCAGGCGGCCCAGTTCGTCGCGGAAGCGGCGGCCCGCGGCGGTCGCGGGCACGACCCCGGAGCCCACCTCGTTGGAGACCGCCACGACGGTGCGCCGGGTCTTCCGCAGCGCCTCGGTCAGTCGGGTCACCCGGTCGCGCAGCTCCCGTTCGCCGCCCGCCGCCCAGGTGGCGTCGTCCCAGGCGTCGACCCGGTCCATGGCGTCGGTGAGCCAGAGCGACAGGCAGTCGATGAGGAGCGGCGGGCCGGTCCCGGCGAGCAGCGGGATGAGGTCGCAGGTCTCCTCGGTGTACCAGGCCGAGGGCCGCCGCTCGCGGTGCGCGCCCACCCGGTCGGCCCACTCGGGGTCGCCCTCGCGCATCCCGCCGGTGGCGACGTACACGACCTCGGGAAAGGTCTCCAGGCGCCGCTCGGCCTCGACGGATTTGCCGGAACGCGCGCCGCCGAGCACCAGGGTGCGCCGCGGCAGGTCGGGCACCGCGTGGTACTCGCCGACGAGCAGCGTCGTGCCGTCCGGGACCGCGCGGGCGCCCGCGGCCGCGAGCCTGCGGTGCAGTTCGGGGCCGGGCGGCACATCGTGGTCGAGATGGACGGCGAGTACGTCGGTGGTGGCGGTGACCGCACCGGCCGCCCGCAGCCGCGCGAGCGCGTCCGGCCGCCCGAAGATGTCGGCGACCACCATGTCGTACGGATGCGCGGCCGGTTCCAGACCCGCGGGGGCGCCGTCGGGCGGCAGGTACAGCAGCCGCTCGCCGTCCGGCCCGACGACCTCGTACCCCGTACCGGGCGAGTCCAGGGCCACCGCCCGCACCCGGTGCCCGTCGAGCAGCGCCAGCTCACGCCCGTCCGGCACCCGCCCGGCCCGGGGCAGTCCCGCCGGGTGTTCGACGGCGGGCCCGTCGTGCGGGTGCGAGAGCAGCACCTGGCGTACGCCGCTCAGGGTCTGTCCCGCGCGGGCGGCGGCGAACGCGGCGCCGGGGGTGAGGTCGAGCAGCAGCGCGCCGTCCACCAGGAGGGCGGTCGGGGCGCGGGCGGCGTCCCCGAGCGCACTCGCACAGGACGCGCACGGGCAGTCGGGTCGGGGCAGTCCGGCCGGGGCGCCGGTGCCGAGCAGTGTCAGTTCCACGGGGATGATCCTGCCGCGTCGGTACGGGTCTTGCGCGTCCGGATAGGCTGCACCCACCATCCGGATCTTGGGAGGCGGACATGGCGGCGTGGACATGGCGGTTCGAGAAGTCCGACGGCTCGGAGACCGAACCCGCGGTGCAGCCCGAGGAGTTCACCACGCAGGGGGACGCCGAGTCCTGGATCGGGGAGGTGTGGAAGGACCTGGCCGAGGGCGGCGTCGACCAGGTCACCCTCTTCGAGGACGGTACGAAGGTCTACGGCCCGATGAGCCTGCATCCGGAGGAGCCCGCGGAGGACTGAGACCTATCAGCCCGTCCGGCGTTTGAGGACGAGCGCGTGCAGCGCGATGGAGCGGGGTCCGGGGGCGCAGCCCCCGGGTGACGGTCACCGGGCCGACGGTACGGACGCGTGTCCCGGAAGAGGCGCCCGCACCCCGCAAGAGGCGCCCCGCTAAATCTCGCCCAGCGTGACGTCCGCGGTCCGCTCCCGTCCGTCCCTCGTGTACGTCACCTCGACCCGCTGTCCCGGCTTCAGCGCGGCCAGCGCCTCCGCCAGGGACGTGGTCGTGGTGATCCGGGCGTCGCCCACGCGCGTGATGACGTCGCCGGGGCGCAGGCCCGCCTTGGCGGCCGCGCCGTCCCGCTTGACCTCGACGACGGTGACCCCGGCCGGGCGGAAGTCGTCGCCGAGCACCGTACGGACGGTGATCTCGAGCGCCGCGCGTCCCGAGTCGGTGACCCGGCCCCGCTCGACGATCTGGTCCGCGATCGTTCTGACCATCGAGGCGGGGATCGCGAAGCCGATGCCGGGTGCCGCGCTGCCGCCCAGGTTCGGGTCGGTGGCCGCGAGCGTGGGGATGCCGATGACCTCGCCGTCCAGGTTCACGAGCGCGCCGCCGCTGTTGCCCGGGTTGATGGCGGCCGAGGTCTGCACCATGTTGGCGAGGGTCGCGCCGGTGCCGCCGCCGGCGCGGCGCTCGCTGACGGTCCGCCCGGTCGCCGAGACGATGCCCTGCGTCACGCTGGAGGACAGGCCGAGCGGCGAGCCCATGGCGAGCACCAGTTGGCCCACCTCGACCTTCGTCGAGTCCCCGAACTTCACCGCGCGCAGGCCGTCCGGCGGGTCGTCCAGCTTGATCACCGCGAGGTCCTGCTGCGGGTAGCTCGACACCAGCCGCGCGGAGAGCACCTCTTCGCCGGTGGCGGAGGTGACCTTGAAGGCCCTCTCCTCGCCGACGACATGGGCGTTGGTGACGATATGGCCCTGGTCGTCGTAGACGATCCCGGAGCCCAGGCCGCGGGCCGCGTCGATCTGCACGACCGAGGGCAGCACGTCCCTGATCACCTGCTGGTAGTCGTCCTCAAGCTCCTCGGCGTCCCGCACGGGCGCCGCCTGCTGAGCGACCGCGGACGGCGGCTGCTTCGTCGGCGGCCCGGCGGAACAGCCGCCGACCAGTGCCGCCGAGCAGAGGGCCGCGGCCAGCGGGAGCAGCAGCCGGGTGGCGGGAGTTCGCTTCATGTCCGGAGTATCACCGCGGCGGAGGGGCCGGGGCCCGCGGTAGGCATCCGATCGGGGGCGCAGCCCCCAGAGATCAGCCCCGCACCCCGCAGAGGTGCAGCAAAGCCGCCACCCTCCGGTAGGGATCCGTGCGCCCGGCGCGTTCCTCGGCGGCGAGCAGGGCCGTGAGTTCCGGGTCCGGCGGGGGCGGGGTGTCGTCCGCCGCGGTGTCCGTGAGGACCCGGACGCCGTACCAGGCGTGCAGCGGGGCGCCGATCCCGGCCAGGGTCGCCGTCAGGTCGGCCAGACGGTCGGCGCGGACCGTGAGGCCCAGGCGATTGGTGTACGTGTCCGTGTCGAAGGCGGTGAGCGCCCCGGACCAGTCGCCCGCGAGACCGGGGCGTAGGGCGAGCGCGTCCCCGTTCCGTACGAGCAGCGAGAGCAGCCCGCCGGGTGCCAGCATCCGGGCCAGACCGGCAAGCATCGCGTCCCGGTCCTCGATGTACATCAGGACGCCGTGGCAGAGCACCACGTCGAAGGACCCGGGCAGGAAGTGCGCGCCGGTCGCGCTGCCGTCGCCCTCCATCAGGCGTACCCGGGCGCGGATGCCCTCGGGCTCCGCGGCGAGCGCGGTGCGCGCCGCGGCCAGCATCTCCGGGTCCTTCTCCAGGCCGGTCACCTTGTGCCCGGCGCGGGCCAGGCGGAGCGCCTGGGTGCCCTGGCCGGTGCCCACGTCGAGCACGCGGAGGCGCTGCCCCACCGGGAAACGGACCGCGATCTGCTCGTCCAGCTGGCGGGCCACCAGCTCCTGGCGTACGACATTGCGCAGCCCGCCGAGGCCGTGGAGCCAGGCGCCCGCGCCACCGGAGAAACCGCCGGAGCGCCTGGTGCCTTCAGTACCCCCGTTGCCCGCAGCGCTCAGGGCCGTTCCCCGCGCTTGACCTGCGGCTTGGGGAGGCGGAGGCGGCGCATCTGGAGGGTGCGCATCAGGGCGTAGGCGACGGCGCCGCGCTTGGGCTCGTCCGGGAAGCGCTCGCGGAGCTGCTTCTTCAGGCGGATGGCGATGCCGATGGAGTCGACCACGATCGCGACGATCACGAACAGCCACAGCAGCAGCGCGATGTTCTGCAGCTGCGGGTTCCTGAGCATGCTGAGGACGAGGATGACCACGGCCATCGGCAGGAAGTACTCGGCGATGCAGAACCGCGAGTCGACGAAGTCACGGGCGAAGCGGCGCACCTTGCCCTTGTCGCGCACCGGGAGGTACCGCTCGTCGCCGCTGGCCAGGGCCTCGCGCTGCTTGGCGAGGGCGGCGCGGCGGGCCTCACGCTGTCGCTTGGCCGCCTCCTTGCGGTTGGTCGGCGTATGGGCGACGCTGCGGCGCTGCGTCTGGGCCACGGCACGCTTCGGCGTGGGGCGGCCCTTCGGCGCCTGCGGGTCACGGGTCTGCTTGGAGTCGGTCACCGGGGCCTTGTCGGCCTGGGCCTTCTCTTCCTTGGCACGGCTACGGAACACAAAGCCCAAGGGTACGGGGTCGAGGGCCCGGCTCACAGAGCGGCGGGGAACGATCTCGCAACGGCGGCCGGAGCAACCGCCTCCACCAGCCCTTTTCGCCGGCTTTCGCCGACCTGAGCCGCTCGCTTCTCCTTCTTTCTCCTCCTTGCGCCGGAGCCCGCGGGCGGCCAGTCGTCCTTGGGGAGGAGCGCATCCGCGCTCGGACAGTGCGGTAATGGAGTCAGGGCCCGTACGCTGGGTTCTGTCGCAGTAGCTGGAGCTGTAGTCCGTCAGAAGGGGGCGCGCGAAGCCCATGAGCGGTGTCATGAAGCGTATGGGGATGCTCTTCCGCGCGAAGGCGAACAAGGCCCTTGACCGGGCCGAGGACCCGCGCGAGACCCTCGACTACTCGTACCAGAAGCAGCTGGAGCTGCTGCAGAAGGTGCGCCGCGGTGTCGCCGACGTGGCCACCAGCCGCAAGCGCCTCGAGCTTCAGCTCAACCAGTTGCAGCAGCAGTCCACGAAGCTGGAGGAACAGGGCCGCAAGGCGCTCGCGCTCGGCCGCGAGGACTTGGCCCGCGAGGCTCTCTCCCGCCGCGCCGCGCTGCAACAGCAGGTCACGGACCTGCAGACCCAGCACGAGACGCTGCAGGGTGAGGAGGAGAAGCTGACTCTGGCCTCCCAGCGGCTCCAGGCCAAGGTCGACGCCTTCCGTACGAAGAAGGAGACGATCAAGGCGACGTACACCGCCGCCCAGGCCCAGACCCGGATCGGCGAGGCGTTCTCCGGCATCTCCGAGGAGATGGGCGACGTCGGCATGGCCGTCCAGCGGGCCGAGGACAAGACGGCCCAGCTTCAGGCGCGGGCCGGTGCCATCGACGAGCTGCTCGCGTCCGGTGCCCTCGACGACCAGTCCGGCACGTCCAAGGACGACCTCCAGGCCGAGCTCGACCGGATCTCCGGCGGTACGGACGTGGAGCTGGAGCTCCAGCGCATGAAGGCCGAGCTGGCGGGCGGCACCAACGGTTCGCAGCAGGCCCTCGAGGGCGGAGCCCCGGGCGAGGCCGAGAACGGCAATCAGGCCAAGGAGCAGCAGGACACCCCGCGGTTCGACAAGCAGTAGCCCGCTGCGCGCAGGAGACTGCTGTCAGCAGCAGTGAGCCGCCGCGAGCAGGAGCCCGACAGGCCCGATGGGAGAGCGTCATGATCGTACGGATCATGGGGGAGGGGCAGGTGAAGCTGGCCGACAGCCACTTCGCCGAACTGAACAAACTGGACGACGAATTGCTCGAGGAGATGGAGAACGGCGACGGGCCGGGCTTCCGCACCACCTTGAGCGCGCTCCTGGACAAGGTCCGGGAGCTGGGCACCCCGCTCCCGGACGACTCCCTGGAGCCGTCAGAACTGATCCTTCCGGCCCCGGACGCGACCTTGGAGGAGGTCCGGGAGCTGCTGAGCGATGACGGGTTGATTCCGGGCTGAGGCGGGGCTGCCCCGGTGCCGGGCACCGTCACGTGGAGCGGTACGGCGGCACGCCGTAAAACCGGCCGGGTACCGTTCCAGCCGTGAACTCTCTCGTCCGCGCGAGGGCCTGGCTGAAGGCCCACCCCCTGGCCTTCGACGCCACCCTCGCCCTGGTCGTCCTCGCGTGCATGATCGCCGGCTCTTTCATCGAGCCGTACAGCCCGCACGGCCCCTACTTCGGGCGGACCCCCGACCGCACCGGCGTCGCCATGATGCTGCTCGGCGCCGCGGCGCTCGTGTTCCGGCGCCGCGCCCCCATGCGCGTGCTCGCCGCCACCGGTGCCGTCGCCCTGGTCGAGCTGACCTCCGGCGAGCCCCGCGCCCCGGTCACGATGTGCGCCGTCATCGCGCTGTTCACCGTCGCCTCGCACACCGACCGGCCCACCACCTGGCGGGTCGGCCTGCTCACCATGACCGTGCTCACGGCCGCCGCGATGCTCTCCGGCCCGCTGCCCTGGTACGCCCAGGAAAACCTCGGCGTCTTCGCCTGGACCGGCATGGCCAGCGCCGCCGGGGACGCGGTCCGCAGTCGCCGTGCCTTCGTCGCCGCCATCCGGGAGCGGGCCGAGCGCGCCGAACGCACCCGCGAGGAGGAGGCCCGGCGCCGGGTGGCCGAGGAGCGGCTGCGCATCGCCCGCGATCTGCACGACGTGGTCGCCCACCACATCGCCCTGGTCAACGTCCAGGCCGGGGTCGCGTCGCACGTCATGGACAAGCGGCCCGACCAGGCCAAGGAGGCCCTGGCGCACGTCCGCGAGGCCAGCCGGTCGGCCCTGAACGAACTGCGCGCCACGGTCGGCCTGCTGCGCCAGACCGGCGACCCGGAGGCGCCGACCGAGCCCGCCCCGGGCCTGGCCCGGCTCGATGACCTGCTCGGCACCTTCCGGCACGCGGGGCTGCCCGTGCAGGTGGCCCGCGCCGACGAGGGCAGTGCGTTGCCCGCGGCCGTGGACCTGGCGGCGTACCGCATCATCCAGGAGGCCCTGACCAATGTGCGCAAGCACGCGGGCGCCGGGGCGCGGGCCGAGGTGAGCGTCATCAGGGTCGGCCCGAACGTCGAGATCACCGTCCTCGACGACGGCGCCACGGACCGTACGCAGGGAGCGCCGGGGAGCGCCCCAACCTCAGCCCAGGCCCCGGCCCCGGCCCCGACAAGCGCCCCGGCCCCGACAGACGCCTCAGCCTCGACAGACGCCCCGGCCCCGGCTCAAGCGGAGCCCACCCCCAGCGGTGGCCACGGCCTGCTCGGCATGCGTGAGCGGGTGGGCGCGCTCGGCGGCAGCTGCACCGCGGGTCCCCGGTACGGCGGCGGCTTCCGGGTGCATGCGATCCTGCCGGTCGACAGTTCGGGCCGGGGCCCGGGCGGCGCAAGCACAGGCACAGGCACGGGGGAGACCGCATGACGATCCGGGTGCTGCTCGCCGACGACCAGGCCCTGCTGCGCAGCGCCTTCAAGGTTCTGGTGGACTCCGAGCCGGACATGGAGGTCGTCGGCGAGGCGTCCGACGGTGCCGAGGCCGTCCGGCTCGCCAAGGCGGAGCGCGCCGACGTCGTCCTCATGGACATCCGGATGCCGGGGACCGACGGCCTCGCCGCCACCCGCCTGATCAGCGCCGACCCCGAACTCGACCAGGTGCACGTGGTGATGCTGACCACCTTCGAGGTGGACGAGTACGTGGTGCAGTCGCTGCGCGCCGGAGCCTGCGGGTTTCTCGGCAAGGGCTCCGAGCCGGAGGAACTGCTCAACGCCATCCGGGTCGCCGCCGCGGGCGAGGCGCTGCTCTCGCCCGCCGCCACGAAGGGCCTGATCGCCACCTTCCTTGCGCAGGGCGGTGGTTCGGGGGACGCAGACGGAGACGACGGCAACGGGGAGAGCGCCGAGCGGGCCGAGCGGCTCGCCGCGCTCACCGGCCGCGAGCGCGAGGTGCTCGTCCAGGTCGCCGGTGGCCTCTCCAACGACGAGATCGCCGAGAAGCTCTCCGTCAGCCCGCTCACCGTCAAGACCCATGTGAACCGGGCCATGGCGAAGCTGGGCGCCCGCGATCGTGCCCAACTCGTCGTCACCGCCTACGAGTCGGGGCTCGTCCGCCCGCGCGGCGACTGACCGTCCCTCTTCACCGGCCCCGGGGACGTACGCCTCACCAGCCTCGGGGACGTACGCCTCACCGGCCCGGGGACGCACACCCGGACGTACTCGCCCCTTACATCCATGGGTGGACCGTGCCCGGAAATGCCGTACTGCGCCCGCAGTAGGAGCCGTGCCCGGAAAGGCACCTGCGAGCGAGGAATTCGGCCGTGACCATGCCAGAGGGTTGAAGTCGGTCCGCGTACGCCACAGAAGAGAGACCCTCACCCATGTCCTGGCTGTCCAGATTCAGCCTTGCCCAACGGGCCCTGATCGGGCTGATATCGATCGTCGCGCTGGCCTTCGGCGCACTCGCGATCCCGCAGCTCAAGCAGCAGTTGCTGCCCTCCATCGAGCTGCCGATGGTGTCCGTCGTCGCCCCGTACCAGGGCGCGTCGCCGGATGTGGTCGAGAAGCAGGTCGTCGAGCCGCTCGAATCGAGCATCGAGTCCGTCGAGGGCATCACCGGCATCACCGCCACGGCGAGCGAGGGCAACGCCCTCGTCATGGCGCAGTTCGACTACGGCGACGCCGACTCCAAGCAGCTGGTCGCCGACGTACAGCAGGCGGTGAACCGGGCCCGCGCCCAGCTCCCGCAGGACGTCGACCCGCAGGTGGTGGCCGGTTCCACGGACGACATACCGACCGTGGTGCTCGCCGCCTCCGCCGACGGCATGGACCAGCAGGCGCTCGCCGACCGCCTGGACCGCACCGTCGTACCGGTCCTCCAGGACATCGACGGCGTCGGCCGGGTCACCGTCGACGGCGTCCGTGACCTACAGGTGCGGATCACCCCGGACGAGGCGAAGCTCGCCAAGGCCGGGCTGACCGCGGCCGATCTCGGCCAGGCGCTGCAGTCGGGCGGCGCCTCGGTGCCCGCCGGGTCCTTCGACGAGGACGGCCGGAACCGCACGGTCCAGGTCGGTGGCGGATTCACCTCGCTGAAGCAGATCGAGGACCTGATGGTCACGCCGCAGGCCGCGCCCGGCGGTGCGGGGGCCTCAGGTGCCGAGGGCGGCAACGTGGCGGCCAAGCCGGTACGGCTCGGCTCCGTCGCCGACGTGGCGCAGAAGGAGGCCAGGGCCGAGTCCCTGACCCGCACCAATGGCGAGCCCAGCCTGGCCGTCACGGTCACCATGGACAAGGACGGCTCGGCCGTCGCGATCTCGGACGCGGTCAAGGACGAACTGCCGCAGCTCCGCAAGGACCTGGGTGCGAACGCCGAGCTGACCGTGGTCTCCGACCAGGGCCCGGCCGTCTCCAAGTCCATCGACGGCCTCACCACCGAGGGCGCCCTCGGCCTGCTCTTCGCGGTCGTCGTGATCCTGGTCTTCCTGGCATCGCTGCGCTCGACCCTGGTGACCGCGGTCTCCATCCCGCTCTCCGTCGTACTGGCGCTGCTCGTGCTGTGGAGCCGCGACCTGTCGCTCAACATGCTCACGCTCGGCGCGCTCACCATCGCGATCGGCCGGGTCGTGGACGACTCGATCGTGGTCCTGGAGAACATCAAGCGCCATCTCGGGTACGGCGAGGAGCGCAAGGAGGCCATCATCGGCGCGGTCAAGGAGGTGGCCGGAGCGGTCACGTCCTCGACCTTCACCACGGTCGCCGTCTTCCTGCCGATCGGCCTGGTCGGGGGCATGGTGGGCGAGCTGTTCGGCTCGTTCTCGCTGACGGTGTCGGCGGCCCTGCTCGCCTCCCTGCTCGTGTCCCTGACGGTCGTGCCGGTGCTGTCGTACTGGTTCCTGCGCGCCCCCAAGAAGACCCGTGGCCTCGACCCGGAGGAGGCCCGCCGCCAGGCGGAGGAGAAGGAGGCGCGCAGCTGGCTCCAGCGCCTGTACGTCCCGGTGTTGCGCTTCGCGACCCGGCGCCGTTTCACCAGCGTGGTCCTGGCGCTCGTGATCCTGGTCGGCACGTTCGGCCTCGCCCCGATGCTGAAGACCAACTTCTTCGACCAGGGCGAGCAGGAAGTCCTCTCCATCAAGCAGGAGTTGGCGCCCGGCACCAGCCTCGCGGCCACCGACAAGGCGGCGAAGAAGGTCGAGGGAGTCCTCGCGGACGCCGACGGCGTCAAGGACTACCAGGTCACGATCGGTTCGTCCGGGTTCATGGCGGCCTTCGGCGGCGGTACGGACACCAACCAGGCTTCGTACCAGGTGACCCTGGCCGACGACGCGTCGTACGAGAACACCCGCGACCGCATCGAGGCGGGGTTGAAGGACCTCGACGGCATCGGCGACACCCGCATCGCGGCCGGTGACGGCTTCGCCAACCAGGACCTCAGCGTGGTGGTCAAGGCCGCCGACGCCGACGTACTGAAGAAGGCCGCGGAGCAGGTGCGCGCCGGTGTCGCGGAACTCGACGACGTCACGGACGTACAGAGCGACCTCTCCGAGTCCGTCCCGCGGATCTCGGTCAAGGCCAACGAGAAGGCGGCCGCGGCCGGTTTCACCGACGCCACCCTCGGCCAGGCCGTCACCCAGGCGGTCCGCGGCACCCCGAGCGGCAAGGCGGTCCTCGACGACGCCGAGCGCGACATCGTCGTACGGTCCAAGCAGCCCGCGCAGACCCTCGACGACCTGAAGAACCTGAAGCTGGGCCCGGTCGAGCTCGGCCGGATCGCGGACGTGGAACTGGTCGACGGCCCGGTCTCCATGACCCGCATCGACGGCTCCCGCGCGGCCACGATCACGGCCCGCCCGACCGGCGACAACACGGGCGCGGTCAGCGCGGCGCTCCAGACCAAGCTCAACGAGATCGAGAAGGACCTGCCCGACGGCGCCGGCGTCTCCATCGGCGGCGTCTCCGAGGACCAGGACGAGGCGTTCGCGTCCCTCGGCCTGGCGATGCTCGCGGCGATCGCGATCGTCTTCATGCTCCTGGTGGCGACGTTCCGTTCGCTCGTGCAGCCCCTGATCCTGCTGGTGTCGATCCCGTTCGCGGCAACGGGCGCCCTGGGCCTCCTGGTGGCGACGGACACCCCGATGGGCGTCCCGGCGATGATCGGCATGCTGATGCTGATCGGCATCGTGGTCACCAACGCGATCGTCCTGATCGACCTGATCAACCAGTACCGGGCCAAGGGCTACGGCACGGTCGAAGCGGTCATCGAGGGCGGCCGCCACCGGCTCCGCCCGATCCTGATGACGGCCCTGGCGACGATCTGCGCACTGACCCCGATGGCGCTCGGCGTCACGGGCGAGGGCGGCTTCATCGCCCAGCCGCTCGCCGTGGTGGTGATCGGCGGCCTGGTCTCCTCGACCCTCCTCACCCTGCTCCTGGTCCCGACGCTCTACGCGATGATCGAGCTCCGCAAGGAGCGCCGAGCGAAGAAGCGCGCGGCGAAGCGGGCGAGGAAGGCGGGCGTCCCGCAGCAGCAGCCCGAGCCGGACACTCCGGTGACTCCGGACCAGTCCGGGGAGCCGGAACCGGCCAAGGTCTGACGCCAATTGGGGGCGCTCCCTCGTGGGAGCGCCCCCAACATTTCCAGCTCGTCCGGCAACTGGAATTACGGCTTTACGGCAGCGCAAGCACCGTTACGGCAGCGCCAGCATCCGCTCGAGCGCCAGCTTCGCGAAGCTCTCCGTCTCGCGGTCGACCTCGATCCGGTTGACCGTATTGCCCTCGGCGAGTGACTCCAGGGCCCACACCAGGTGCGGCAGGTCGATCCGGTTCATGGTCGAGCAGAAGCACACCGTCCGGTCGAGGAAGACGATCTCCTTGTCCTCGTCCGCGAAACGGTTCGCGAGCCGTCGTACGAGATTGAGCTCCGTACCGATGGCCCACTTGGACCCGGCCGGGGCCGCCTCCAGGGTCTTGATGATGTGCTCCGTCGAGCCGACATAGTCCGCGGCCGCGACGACCTCGTGCTTGCACTCGGGGTGGACGAGGACGTTCACGCCGGGTATGCGCTCGCGCACCTCGTTCACCGAGTCGAGCGAGAAGCGGCCGTGCACCGAGCAGTGCCCGCGCCACAGGATCATCTTCGCGGCGCGCAGCTCCTCGGTGGTGAGGCCGCCGTTCGGCTTGTGCGGGTTGTAGACGACGCAGTCGTCGAGGGTCATGCCCATGTCGCGTACGGCGGTGTTCCGGCCGAGGTGCTGGTCCGGCAGGAACAACACCTTGCTGCCCTGCTCGAAGGCCCAGTCCAGGGCCCGCTTCGCGTTCGAGGACGTACAGATCGTGCCGCCGTGCTTGCCCGTGAACGCCTTGATGTCGGCCGAGGAGTTCATGTACGAGACCGGAACGACCTCTTCCGCGATGCCCGCCTCGGTCAGCACGTCCCAGCACTCCGCGACCTGCTCGGCCGTGGCCATGTCGGCCATGGAGCACCCGGCGGCCAGGTCCGGCAGGATCACCTTCTGGTCGTCCGAGGTCAGGATGTCGGCCGACTCGGCCATGAAGTGCACACCGCAGAACACGATGTACTCCGCCTCGGGGCGCGCGGCCGCGTCACGGGCCAGCTTGAAGGAGTCCCCGGTGACGTCCGCGAACTGGATGACCTCGTCGCGCTGGTAGTGGTGGCCGAGCACGAAGACCTTGTCCCCGAGCTTCTCCTTGGCCGCGCGGGCCCGCTCCACGAGGTCCGGGTCGGACGGCGAGGGCAGGTCGCCGGGGCACTCCACTCCGCGCTCGCTCTTCGGGTCGGCCTCGCGGCCGAGCAGCAGGAGCGCAAGCGGCGTCGGCTGAACATCCAGATCCTGGGCGGTGGTCACGGCACGCACCCTTTCTACTTCCGGCGGGCACACCCGCTGTCCGGGCATGCTTTTCGTCGAATTGACGCGATCTATCATAACTGCTTCACGTCAGTTTGACGATGGCCATAGTGTCGTTGTGACGCATTCCCCCTAGCCGGTCCGGCGACTTGCCCAGGTCGGCGATACCGGCCCGCACCGGTCGCCGCCGCGGTGTGCGAGCATGAGGAGACAGGCAGAAACAGCGCGCCAGGCCCGGAATGAATCCGCGGCCCCGACGGTTGCAATCGTCGGCAAGCAGTCCGAACAACCCGGGAGAGATGTAGATGTCCGTATCGGACGAGACCACCACCGTCAGCGACGGCATCATCTTGAGCGACGCCGCCGCGGCCAAGGTCAAGGCTCTGCTCGACCAGGAAGGCCGCGACGACCTGGCCCTGCGCGTCGCCGTCCAGCCCGGGGGTTGCTCCGGCCTGCGTTACCAGCTCTTCTTCGACGAGCGCTCGCTCGACGGCGACGTCGTCAAGGACTTCGACGGCGTCAAGGTCGTCACGGACCGGATGAGCGCCCCGTACCTCGGCGGCGCCTCGATCGACTTCGTCGACACCATCGAGAAGCAGGGCTTCACCATCGACAACCCCAACGCCACCGGTTCCTGCGCCTGCGGCGACTCCTTCAGCTGACCGGCAGCTCTATCAGGCTGTTCCAGTCGTACGACAACGGCGCCCCCTCACACAGAGGGGGCGCCGTCGTCGTACGCGGGCTCTCGCCCGGTATGCCGAAGCTCACTCGCGGGTCAGCACCGCACCGTTCGTCCCGTACACCGCCCGGTCCCCGAGCGGCTTCTCCAGGGTCACCGTCGCCGTCAGCTCCTTGGCGATGGCCACGCACACCTGCTCCTTCTTGAGCGGCCGCTCGGTCACCCGGACCTCGACCCGGTCCGCGGTCTCCTTCGCGGACGCCTCGTACGTGTGGCACACCCCGCCCCAGAAGCGCAGCGTCAGCGTCCGCCCGGCCACGCTGTACGACTCGATTTTCACGTCCCGCCCGTCGGTCGCCCCGTCATCGGGCGGGCTCGTCGGCGAGGGGGTCGGCCGCTCGCTCGGCTCGGTCACAAGGGCCGGGTCCACCGCCGGATGTGCGACCGTGGTGGGCCCCTGCGGGCCCGTCGGCCGGGTCTCGAACAGCCAGGACGGCACCAGGACCGGCCGCCCCTTCTCGTACTCGACCGCGAGCCCGAACACCGCGCCGCGCACCGGCACCACGGCCGCCCCGGAGTCCTGCCCGCGGGACTTGTTCAGAAGGTCGAGCGTCTCCTTCGCGCCGAGCACCGGATAGGTCGCGCCCTTGACCGGCTCCGCCAAGTGCCCGTTGCCGCCGACCAGTTGGCCGTCGGAGCCGACCTGGAGCCTGGTCGCCCAGTCGTGCGTCGGCAGTCCGCCCACCTTCGGGTCGGCGTTCACCACGCGCACGGCGCCCTGCGTCCGCGAGGCGTCGACCTTCGCGTCGTCCTGCCCGAGCGCCTTGAGCACCGGCGCGGCGGCGGCCTTCGCGGCCTGCTCGCTCACCGGGCCCGTTCCGTCGAGCCCGATGGAACCGCTCTGGCAGGGCTTGTTCCTGGGGCAGTTGTCCGTGCCCGGGGTGTACGCCTGGAAGCTCCAGGTGCCGGGCGCCTCCTTGCCGACTCGCAGCACGGGACCGTCGCCCAACCGGCCCACGGCCCACGACGTGCCCTCGGTCCGCGCCTTCCCGGACAGCCCGAACGCCTCGGCGAGCTCGGCCACCCGCGCGGCCGAGATCTCACCGCGCGGCCGGTACACCGGCGCCGAGTCGGGACCGTCCGGAAGCTCACCCTCCGCCCGGTACCGGGCCCCGCTCGGATCCGGCTCCCCGGGCGCGATGCCCGGCGAACCGTCGCCATTGCTCCCGTCGCCCGCACCCGAACCGCTCGAGCCGTCGTCGAGCGTCAGCGGGGGAGGCGTCCCGTCACCGCCGTTCTCGACCGGTTCCCCGGCCCGCGTGGTATCGCCGTCGCCCGCGGCGTTCACCGCGAGATAGGTGCCGCCGCCCCCGGCGAGCAGCACCGCGGCCGCGACCGCCCCGGCGACCAGGCCCGGCCGTCGCCGCTGCGCGCCGCCCTCGTGTGTCTCCTCGCCACTCACCGCATCGCTCCTTCGTCGTACGAGGTCAACGATGGGACGGAGCGGGGGAACGCATGGTTCCCGCGCCCCTTCGACCGGCGGCGCTCGACCGAGACGGAGCTCAGCTCAAGACGGGGCTCGGCTCAAGCGAAACCCTAGTCGCCGTAGTCGGACATCGCGTCGAGCAGGCGTGCCGAGGAGGTGGGCACCTCCACCCCGTGGATCAGCGCGGCCGGGACGGGCGGTGGAGCAGGCAGCGGGGAGGTGGTCCTTGCGGCGGTCCAGTGGGGCACCATCCGGGCGCTGTCCCCCTGGAGTTGCTTCAGGGTGAACTCGGGCTCCGGCACGGCGGTGTGCTTCGACATATGCGCACCGTAGGCACGTCTCGTACCGGAGAAAAAGGGCTACTATTGGGTAGTTTCAATGGTTCGGCGCTGTTGCGCGCACCCGATAGCGTGAGGTGTCAATCTCCCCGCTGCCTTCCCGCAGGAGACATACGCCGTGCGTATCGCAGTCACCGGCTCCATCGCCACCGACCACCTCATGACCTTCCCCGGCCGTTTCGCCGACCAGCTGGTCGCGGAACAGCTGCACACGGTCTCGCTGTCCTTCTTGGTGGACAACCTCGACGTACGCAGGGGAGGCGTCGGCCCGAACATCTGCTTCGGCATGGGCCAGCTCGGCGGCCACCCGATCCTGGTCGGCGCCGCCGGCTCCGACTTCGAGGAGTACCGCGCCTGGCTGGACCGCCACGGCGTCGACACCAACTCGGTACGGATCTCCGAGGTGCAGCACACCGCCCGCTTCGTCTGCACCACGGACGCCGACCACAACCAGATCGGCTCCTTCTACACCGGCGCCATGAGCGAGGCCCGACTGATCGAGCTGCAGTCCGTCGCCGAGCGGGTCGGCGGCCTCGACCTGGTCCTGATCGGCGCCGACGACCCGGAGGCGATGCTCCGGCACACCGAGGAGTGCCGCTCCCGGAAGATCCCGTTCGCCGCGGACTTCTCGCAGCAGATCGCCCGCATGGACGGCGAAGAGATCCGCACCCTGCTCGACGGGGCCACGTACCTGTTCTCCAACGAGTACGAGAAGGGCCTGATCGAGTCCAAGACCGGCTGGAGCGACGAGGAGATCCTCTCCCGCGTCGGCCACCGGGTCACCACCCTCGGCTCCCGCGGCGTCCGCATCGAGGCCACCGACATGGACCCGATCGAGGTCGGCGTACCCGAGGAGGAGGCCAAGGTCGACCCGACCGGCGTCGGCGACGCCTTCCGCGCGGGCTTCCTGACCGGCCTGTCCTGGGGCGTCAGCCTGGAGCGCGCCGCCCAGGTCGGCTGCATGCTCGCCACCCTGGTCATCGAGACCCTGGGCACCCAGGAGTACACACTCCGCCGCGCCCACTTCATGGACCGCTTCACCAAGGCGTACGGCCACGAGGCGGCCACCGAGGTGCGGGAGCACCTGGCCTAGTCGTAGAAGAGTCGTAGAAGACCGGACGGGCTTGGTTTACGAGACCCGGCGGACCACATGGGCGCTGCCCCGGTCCGCCGGGTCCTCGCGTACGTACTCCTGTCCGCGCATATGGCACCAGGCCCGGATGTCGAGCCCGGCCGCCCCGTCGTCCGACAGGACCGTCACGGTGCCGCCCACCGGCACATCGCCGATCCGCTTGGCCAGCTCGATCACCGGGATCGGGCACCGCCTGCCGAGCACGTCCAGGACGAGCGAGCCGTCCCCGGCGACCGGCGCGGCCTCCGTCGGGGCGCCGAGCTTCTCGCGGACGCCCGCGACCGCGCCCGGCAGCACCGCCAGGAAGCGGTCCACGTCCGCGGCATCCGTGCCCGTCGGCAGCGAGATCCGAACGTTGCCTTCGGTCAGTACGCGCATGGCCTTCAGTACATGGCTGGGCGTCAGCGTCGAGCTCGTACAGGAGGAGCCGGAGGAGACCGAGAAGCCCTCCCGGTCCAGCTCGTGCAGGAGCGCCTCCCCGTCGACATAGAGACAGGAGAAGGTGACCAGGTGCGGAAGGCACCGCTCCGGGTCGCCCACCACCTCGGTGTCCGGCACGAGCTCCGGCACCCGGGCCCGGATCCGGTCCGTCAACTCGCGCAGCCGCGCCGCCTCCTGGGCCGCCTCGGCGTGCACCGCCCGCAGTGACGCCGCGGCCGCCACGATGGCCGGAATGTTCTCGTACCCGGCGGCCCGCCCCGACTCCCGCTCGTCCCGGGGCCCTTGAGCGGAGAACCGCACTCCTTTACGTACGACCAGAAGTCCGACACCCGAGGGTCCGCCCCATTTGTGGGCACTCGCGGTGAGTAGCGACCAGTCGCCCGCCACCTGCCCCCACGGCAGCGACTGCGCCGCGTCCACGAGGAGCGGCACGCCGGCCGCCCGGCACGCCGCGGCCACCTCGGCGACCGGCTGCTCGGTGCCGACCTCATGGTTGGCGGACTGGAGACAGGCGAGCGCGGTGTCCTCGCGCAGCGCCTCCGCGTACGCCGCCGCCGACACCTCGCCCGTGCGGGACACCGGCACTTCGGTGACCGAGCCGCCCTGTTCCTCATGGACGGCCGCCGCGTGCAGCACCGAGGAGTGCTCGACGGCCGAGACGAGCAGATGCCGCCCGACACGACGGCGCCCGGCGAGCGCCCCGGCCATCCCGGAGTGCACCGCGCGGGTACCGGAGGAGGTGAACACCAGCTCGTCCGGGCGGCAGCCCACGGCCTCGGCGGCGGTCTCGCGGGCGGCGTCGAGCAGCAGCCGGGCCCGCCGCCCCTCGCGGTAGAGGCGCGCGGGGTCGGCCCACCCCTCGTCGAGCGCGGCGAGCAGGGCCTGCCGGGCGACCGGGTGCAGCGGAGCGGAGGACGCGGCATCGAAGTACGGCACGCGGTCACGGTACGTCGTACGGATCACGGATGCGTACCCTCGTACGGGGCTCGGCAACGCGCTGCGTCGCGGGGTCCTCGAAGACGCCGGGCGGGCTGCTGCGCGGCACTCCCTGGAAGGGCCGTCAGATGCCCGCTCAGCAGGGGCATTCCATGGGCGGGCCACCCCTTCGGGGTGCCGCGCGGCGCGTTGGGCACCCTCCCCGCGCAGCCCCAAATAGCGTCCAGTAGGGTTTGGTCCGCATAAACATCCAAACCCCTGCCCGTACAGGGTCCGGAGCCCGACCAGCATCACCGGCCGAGCCCGGCCGAGCGGGCGAGACTCTCGGGAAGGCGCTACGTGAGTCCCAACGGCTCCGACCGCTCGTCGCGGCGCCCGATGCGGCGGAAGCTGCCGCAGGTGCTGACTGCGGGCCTGGTCCTGGCAACCGCAACCGGTTGCACATACAAAGACTTCCCCCGCCTTGGCATGCCAACGCCGACCACGGAAGAGGCTCCGCGGATCCTCTCCCTCTGGCAGGGCTCCTGGGCGGCCGCGCTCGCGGTGGGCGTCCTTGTGTGGGGCCTGATCCTGTGGAGTGCTTTCTTCCACCGGCGCAGCCGCACCAAGGTCGAGGTTCCCCCGCAGACCCGGTACAACATGCCCATCGAGGCGCTGTACACCGTGGTCCCGCTCATCATCGTCTCGGTGCTCTTCTACTTCACGGCCCGTGACGAGTCGAAGCTTCTCGCGCTCTCCGACAAGCCGAAGCACACCGTCAACGTGGTGGGCTTCCAGTGGAGCTGGGGCTTCAACTACATCGAGAACGTCCCCGGTTCCGACAAGGACGACGCCAAGACCAGCGAGGACCTGGCGGCGATCCCGGACAAGTTCAAGAAGGACTTCCCGGAGAACGCCGGCGGTGTCTTCGAGGTCGGTACGCCCGGCACCCGGAACCCGCAGAACAACAACCCGGGTCCGACCCTGTGGCTGCCGAAGGGCGAGAAGGTCCGCTTCGTCCTGACTTCGCGCGACGTCATCCACTCGTTCTGGGTGGTGCCGTTCCTGATGAAGCAGGACGTCATCCCGGGCCACACCAACGTCTTTGAGGTGACTCCCAACAAGGAGGGCACCTTCATGGGCAAGTGCGCCGAGCTCTGCGGCGTCGACCACTCCCGGATGCTGTTCAACGTGAAGGTGGTCTCCCCGGAGCGCTACCAACAGCACCTCAAGGAGCTGGCCGAGAAGGGGCAGACCGGCTACATCCCGTCCGGCATTGAGCAGACGGACCCGGCCAGGAATGCGGAGAAGAACCAACTGTGAGCATCCTCAACGAACCCCAGGGTGCCGGGGCGGCAGGTGCCGCACATGCTGAACCGTACGAGGACGAGCTTCCGGTACGACGCAGGCAGCCCGGCAATGTCGTGGTGAAGTGGCTGACGACCACCGACCACAAGACGATCGGCACGCTCTACCTGGTCACGTCGTTCGCGTTCTTCTGCGTCGGCGGCCTGATGGCGCTCTTCATGCGCGCCGAACTCGCTCGCCCCGGCACGCAGATCATGTCGAACGAGCAGTTCAACCAGGCGTTCACGATGCACGGCACGATCATGCTGCTGATGTTCGCGACGCCGCTGTTCGCCGGTTTCGCGAACTGGATCATGCCGCTGCAGATCGGCGCCCCTGATGTGGCGTTCCCGCGGCTGAACATGTTCGCCTACTGGCTCTACCTGTTCGGCTCGCTGATCGCGGTGGCCGGCTTCCTGACGCCGCAGGGCGCGGCCGACTTCGGCTGGTTCGCCTACTCGCCGCTGTCGGACGCGGTCCGCTCGCCGGGCATCGGCGCCGACATGTGGATCATGGGTCTGGCCTTCTCCGGCTTCGGCACGATCCTCGGTTCGGTCAACTTCATCACGACCATCATCTGCATGCGCGCGCCCGGCATGACGATGTTCCGGATGCCGATCTTCACCTGGAACGTGCTGCTGACCGGTGTCCTGGTCCTGCTCGCCTTCCCGGTGCTCGCGGCCGCGCTGTTCGCCCTGGAGGCGGACCGCAAGTTCGGTGCCCACATCTTCGACGCGGCCAACGGTGGAGCGCTGCTCTGGCAGCACCTCTTCTGGTTCTTCGGCCACCCAGAGGTGTACATCATCGCGCTGCCGTTCTTCGGCATCGTCTCCGAGGTCATCCCGGTCTTCTCGCGTAAGCCGATGTTCGGCTACATCGGCCTGATCGGCGCGACCATCGCGATCGCCGGTCTGTCCGTGACCGTGTGGGCGCACCACATGTACGTCACCGGTGGCGTACTGCTTCCGTTCTTCTCCTTCATGACGTTCCTGATCGCCGTGCCAACAGGCGTGAAGTTCTTCAACTGGATCGGAACGATGTGGAAGGGCTCGTTGTCCTTCGAGACACCGATGCTCTGGACGATCGGCTTCCTGGTCACCTTCACCTTCGGTGGTCTGACCGGCGTCATCCTGGCGTCGCCGCCGATGGACTTCCACGTCTCGGACTCGTACTTCGTGGTCGCGCACTTCCACTACGTCGTCTTCGGCACCGTGGTCTTCGCGATGTTCGCCGGATTCCACTTCTGGTGGCCGAAGTTCACCGGCAAGATGCTCGACGAGCGGCTCGGCAAGATCACGTTCTGGACGCTGTTCATCGGCTTCCACGGCACGTTCCTGGTGCAGCACTGGCTCGGAGCCGAGGGCATGCCGCGTCGTTACGCGGACTACCTCGCGGCCGACGGCTTCACTGCCCTGAACACGATCTCGACGATCGCCTCGTTCGTCCTCGGCCTGTCGATCCTGCCGTTCTTCTACAACGTCTGGAAGACGTCGAAGTACGGCAAGAAGATCGAGGTCGACGACCCGTGGGGCTACGGCCGCTCCCTGGAGTGGGCCACCTCGTGCCCGCCGCCGCGGCACAACTTCGTCACGCTGCCGCGGATCCGCTCGGAATCCCCGGCCTTCGACCTGCACCACCCGGAGATCTCGGCGCTCGACGAGCTTGAGCACGCCGGGCACGGTGCGAGCGTCAGCGTGGGCGGCAGCAAGGAGGCCGGCAAGTGAAGATCCAAGGCAAGATGTTCATCTGGCTGAGCGTCTTCGTCCTCGTCATGGCGATCGTCTATGGCGTGTGGTCGAAGGAGCCGGCCGGTACGACGGCGCTCTTCCTGACCTTCGCTCTCTGCCTGATGATCGGCTACTACCTGGCCTTCACGGCCCGGCGGGTCGACGCCATGGCGCAGGACAACAAGGAGGCCGATGTCGCGGACGAGGCCGGCGAGGTGGGCTTCTTCAGCCCGCACAGCTGGATGCCGCTCGGTCTGGGCATCGGTGGCGCGCTCGCCTTCCTGGGCGTCATCTTCGGCTGGTGGCTGCTGTACTTCGCCACCCCGCTGATCCTGCTCGGCCTGTGGGGCTGGGTGTACGAGTACTACCGCGGCGAAAACCAGAACCAGTAACACACGCAGTACCAAGAGGGGCCTCGACACTCCGTCACGGAGTGTCGAGGCCCCTCTTTTGTCGTAGCGGGTACCACTCGTACGGCCCAACTACACGCGCTGCCGCTGACGATGCTTCCTACTGTGTGATGTATGAGTCACATGAGTCACTCACCGCGAATCCGCATGGTGCTGAGCTGCACCACGCTGGTGGTCGCCCTCACCGCGGGCGCCACGGCCTGCAGCTCCGGCGGCCACCCGCTCTCGGCGCAGCCGTACGACGCGGCCGACCAGATCTCCTTCAACGGCCCCACCGGTTCGCAGAAGGCGGATCCGGAGAAACCTCTCGAAGTGACCGCACAGGGTGGCAAGGGGCGCATCACCGACGTCACCGCCACCGACAGCCGGGGCCGTTACGTCGCGGGAGAGTTGTCCGCCGACGGCACCCGCTGGCACAGCACCACACCGCTCGCGGCCGGGGTGCACTACGAGGTGAAGGTCAAGACGGAGGACGAGGACGGGGCTCCCGGAAGCAAGCTCATCGGCTTCGACACCGAAGTGCCCAAACAGAAGGCCCTGAAGGTCGAGTTCGGCCCGGAGGCGGGCACGTACGGGGTCGGACAGCCCGTCATCGCCAAGCTCAGCAAGGCGGTCAAGGACAAAAAGGCGCGCACCGTCGTCGAACGCGCCCTGAAGGTCCGCTCGCAGCCCGCGACCGAGGGCTCCTGGCACTGGATGGACAGCAAGACGCTGCACTACCGGCCCGCGGAGTACTGGCCCACGCACGCCACCGTCGAGGTCACCTCACACCTCGACGGCATCAGGGTCAGCGACAGCCTGCGCGGCACCGCGACCAAGTCGCTGCGCTTCAAGACCGGCGACCGCCTGGAGGCCCTGGTGGACGCCGGCGCGCACCAGATGACGGTCTACCGCAACGGCAAGGCGATCAACTCGATCCCGGTCACCACCGGCAAACCCGGCTACGAGACCCGGAACGGCATCAAGGTGGTCCTGGACAAGTCGTACGCGGTCCGGATGACCAGCGCCAGCATCGGCTCCGCGGACTTCTACGACAAAATGGTGTACCACGCGACCCGGCTCACCGACACCGGCGAGTACGTGCACGCCGCGCCCTGGTCCGTCGGCTCCCAGGGGTACGCCAACACCAGCCACGGCTGCGTGGGTATGAGCCCCGGCAACGCCGCCTGGTTCTACAAGACCGTGCGCCAGGGCGACATCGTCAAGACCGTCAACAGCTACGGCGAGAAGATGCCGACGTTCGGCAACGGCCTCGGCGACTGGAACATGGACTGGAAGGAATGGCGCGAGGGCAGCGTCCTGCACGCCGGCACCCGGGAGAACCAGACCCCGGTCGACTCGGCCCGGCTCCGCCCCCGGGTGTGACGTCGTCCCGGTGCTCCGCGTGAAAACCCGGGGCTACGCCCGTACGGCGAGGCGCTTGCGCAGCAGCGCGGCCAGCGAGTCGGCGAACTCGACCGGCTCCACCGGCAGCGTCACCGCGGCGTCCGCGCGGCTCCAGGTGGCCAGCCAGGCGTCCTGCGGGCGGCCCATGAGCAGCAGCACCGGCGGGGACTGGAAGATCTCGTCCTTGAGCTGGCGGCAGACGCCCATGCCGCCCGCGGGCACGGCCTCGCCGTCCAGGACACAGACGTCGATGCCGCCCCGGTCCAGCTGCCGGAACACGGCGTCGGGGGTCGCGCACTCGATGAACTCCACCGGTGGCACATCCGCGGCCGGCCGGCGTCCGGACGCGAGCAGCACCTGTTGGCGGGTGTTGGCGTTGTCGCTGTAGACCAGGACCCTGGCGGTCGACTGCATGTCTCCTCCGGCATCTTCGGCGGCGCTCGATCAGTAACCGATGCGCGGGATGCTACTCCGTCCAACACCTCGTCAACAGCGGTATGGACAGGCTCCGGATGGGCCATCCGGGCTGGACACAGTGCACGAACACACCGAACAGCACCCCCCGGAGTGAGGGCGGGATAAGCGACCGACATAATGTCGGTCGTGGCGACAGCAACGACAGTAGATACCGGGCACGCGCACCCGTCGGTCAATCGGCCGAACCTCACCAGCGTCGGAACCATCATCTGGCTGAGTTCCGAGCTGATGTTCTTCGCGGCCCTCTTCGCGATGTACTTCACCCTGCGTTCGGTGACGGGTGCCGAACACTGGAAGGAAATGGCCTCGGCCCTGAACTTCCCGTTCTCGGCCACGAACACCACGATCCTGGTGCTCTCCTCGCTCACCTGCCAGCTCGGCGTTTTCGCCGCTGAGCGCGGTGACGTGAAGAAGCTCCGGTCGTGGTTCATCGTGACCTTCATCATGGGCGCGATCTTCATCGGCGGTCAGGTCTTCGAGTACACCGAGCTGGTCAAGCACGAGGGGCTCTCCCTCTCGTCCGACCCGTACGGCTCGGTGTTCTACCTGACGACCGGGTTCCACGGTCTGCATGTGACGGGCGGTCTCATCGCCTTCCTGCTGGTTCTCGGCAGGACGTACGCGGCCAAGAGGTTCACCCACGAGCAGGCAACCTCCGCCATCGTCGTGTCCTACTACTGGCACTTCGTCGATGTCGTCTGGATCGGCCTCTTCGCCACGATCTACATGATCAAGTAACTCGGTGCCGCGACGACGGCCCATATTTTCCAGAAGCATCGACGCAGAAGATCCTGACACCGGGGTAATCCGTGAAAAAGCTCTCCGCACGACGACGCCATCCGCTGGCGGCGGTCGTCGTCCTACTCCTCGCGCTGGCGGCCACCGGGGGGCTGTACGCCGCGTTCGCGCCCGCGGACAAGGCGCAGGCCGAAGAAACCTCCCAGTCCCTCGCCATTGAAGAGGGCAAGAAGCTCTACGCAGTGGGCTGCGCCAGCTGCCACGGCACCGGCGGTCAGGGAACCACCGATGGCCCGAGCCTGGTGGGCGTGGGCGCGGCGGCCGTGGACTTCCAGGTCGGCACCGGCCGGATGCCGGCCCAGCAGCCCGGCGCCCAGGTGCCGAAGAAGAAGAACATCTACAAGCAGGACGAGATCGACCAGCTCGCGGCGTACATCTCGTCGCTCGGCGCCGGTCCCGCGGTCCCGACCAAGGAGCAGTACAGCCCCGCAGGCGCCGACATCGGCAACGGCGGCAACCTGTTCCGCAACAACTGCGCCCAGTGCCACAACTTCACCGGTAAGGGCGGCGCGCTGACCCACGGCAAGTACGCGCCGAGCCTCGAGGACGTCGATCCGAAGCACATCTACGAGGCCATGCAGACGGGCCCGCAGAACATGCCGTCCTTCCCCGACTCGACGATGCCGGAGAAGGAGAAGAAGGACATCATCGCGTACCTCGACGCGGTCAACAGCGACAAGACCCCGTCGCCCGGCGGTATGGAGCTCGGTGGCCTCGGCCCGGTCACGGAGGGCCTGTTCGCTTGGGTCTTCGGTCTCGGCGGGCTGATCGCCGTCGCCGTCTGGGTAGCCGCTCGGACCGCAAAGGCCAAGAAGTCATGAGTAGCCAAGACATTCCCGAAGAGAACCTGCCGACCACCGGGCAGGACCACACGGCGACCCTCGAGAAGCCCGCGGACGACCCGTTCGCGGACCCGGGGCTGCCGCCGCACGAGCACCGCATCCAGGACATCGACGAGCGGGCCGCCAAGCGGTCCGAGCGCACGGTCGCCCTGCTGTTCACGCTCTCGATGCTGTCGACGGTCGCGTTCATCGCCGCCTTCGTGACGCTCCCGGTCGACAAGATCATTTACGCCTGGCCGATCGGGCACATCAGCGCGCTGAACTTCGCCTTGGGTCTGACCCTCGGCATCGCGCTGTTCTGCATCGGCGCGGGCGCGGTCCACTGGGCCCGCACCCTGATGTCGGACGTGGAGACCGCCCAGGAGCGCCACCCGATCGAGGCCACCCCCGAGGTCAAGGCCAAGGTCATGGAGGACTTCGCGGCCGGTGCCAAGGACTCCGCGCTCGGTCGGCGCAAGCTGATCCGCAACACGATGTTCGGCGCGCTCGCCATGGTGCCGCTCTCCGGCGTCGTACTCCTGCGTGACCTGGGCCCGCTGCCCGAGGACAAGCTGCGGCACACCGCCTGGTCCAAGGGCAAGATGCTCGTGAACATGAACACGAACGAGCCGCTGCGCCCCGAGGACGTCGCCGTCGGTTCGCTGACCTTCGCCATGCCCGAGGGCATGACGGAGCACGACCACGACTTCCAGACGGAGATCGCCAAGGCGGCCCTGATGATCGTCCGGCTCCAGCCGGAGGACATCAAGGACAAGCGCGAGCTCGAGTGGTCGCACGAGGGCGTCGTGGCGTACTCGAAGATCTGCACCCACGTGGGCTGCCCGATCTCGCTGTACGAGCAGCAGACCCACCACGTCCTGTGCCCGTGCCACCAGTCCACCTTCGACCTCACCGACGGTGCCCGAGTGATCTTCGGCCCGGCCGGTCACGCCCTGCCGCAGCTGCGCATCGGCGTGAACGAGGAGGGCTACCTCGAAGCGCTCGGCGACTTCGAAGAGCCCGTCGGCCCTGCCTTCTGGGAGCGCGGATGAGCACCAACGACAAGAACAGGAAGGCTCCGGCGGGCGAGCGCGTCGCCGATTGGGCCGATGGCCGACTGGGCATCTACTCGATGGCCAAGGCCAACATGCGCAAGATCTTCCCCGACCACTGGTCGTTCATGCTGGGTGAGGTCGCGCTCTACAGCTTCATCATCATCATCCTCACGGGTGTGTACCTGACGCTGTTCTTCCACCCGTCGATGAACGAGGTGGAGTACTCGGGCACGTACGTCCCGATGCAGGGTCAGCTGATGTCGGAGGCGTTCAAGTCGACGCTCGACATCTCCTTCGACGTCCGCGGTGGTCTGCTGATCCGGCAGATCCACCACTGGGCGGCGCTGATCTTCCTCGCGGCGATGTTCGTGCACATGATGCGCGTCTTCTTCACCGGCGCCTTCCGCAAGCCGCGCGAGATCAACTGGCTGTTCGGCTTCCTGCTGTTCGTCCTCGGCATGTTCACCGGCTTCACCGGTTACTCGCTCCCGGACGACCTGCTCTCCGGCACCGGTGTCCGCTTCGTGCAGGGCGCGATCCTGTCCGTGCCGGTCATCGGCACGTACATCTCGATGTTCCTGTTCGGCGGCGAGTTCCCGGGCGACGACTTCATCGCCCGCTTCTACTCGATCCACATCCTGCTGCTGCCGGGCATCATGCTCGGCCTCGTGGTGGCGCACCTGATCCTGGTCTTCTACCACAAGCACACGCAGTTCCCGGGTGCCGGAAAGACCAACAAGAACGTCGTCGGCATGCCGCTGCTCCCGGTCTACATGGCCAAGGCGGGCGGGTTCTTCTTCCTGGTCTTCGGTGTCATCGCCGTCATCTCGGCGATCACTGCGATCAACCCGGTCTGGGCCCTCGGCCCGTACCGGCCCGACCAGGTGTCCACCGGCGCCCAGCCCGACTGGTACATGGGCTTCGCCGAGGGTCTGATCCGCTTCATGCCGGGCTGGGAGATCAACCTCTGGGGCCACACGCTCGTCCTGGGTGTGTTCATCCCGCTGGTGATCTTCCCCGTGGTGCTCGTCGCGCTCGCGGTCTACCCGTTCATCGAGTCCTGGATCACCGGGGACAAGCGTGAGCACCACATCCTGGACCGCCCGCGCAACGCCCCGACCCGGACCGCGTTCGGCGTCGCCTGGATCACCGCGTACATGGTCATGCTCGTCGGTGGCGGTAACGACCTCTGGGCGACCAGCTTCAACCTGTCGATCAACTCGATCACCTGGTTCGTGCGGATCTTCTTCATCGTCGGCCCGATCATCGCCTTCATCGCGACCAAGCGGATCTGCCTGGGTCTGCAGCGGCGCGACCGGGAGAAGGTGCTGCACGGCCGCGAGTCCGGCATCATCAAGCGGCTGCCGCACGGTGAGTTCATCGAGGTGCACGAGCCGCTCAACCAGGAGAACCTGCACGCGCTCACCCAGCACGAGCAGTATCAGCCGGTCGAGATCGGCCCGACGGTCGACGAGAACGGCGTCGAGCGCAAGGTGAAGGCCACGCAGAAGCTGCGGGCCAAGCTCTCCAAGGGCTACTTCGGGGAGGACAACCAGATCCCCAAGCCCACCGTGGAGGAGTACAAGGAGATCACCAGCGGCCACGGCCACCACTGATCCCGGCCCTCAGCGGCTGATCGCCACGGCTCTGAGCCCCGTCCCATTCGTCGGACGGGGCTCTTTGCCGTCCTGCGGCTTGGCTAGGCTGAGCCACAGATTCTTTCCGTATGCCGTACCGCTGGGTCTCTGAGGTATCCGACTTCCCAGCCGTACGGCGACACGACCACCAGGAGCGACCATGAGCGCTGTGCACCCCGCTGGAGGCGACACCGCGGCGGGCCGTTCCTGGCCCGCCCTCCTGAACGGCCTGCTCGAGGGCCGCGACCTGAGCGCCGACGACACCGCCTGGGCGATGGACCTGATCATGCGCGGCCAGGCGACCGACGCGCAGATCGCCGGGTTCGCGGTGGCGTTGCGGGCCAAGGGGGAGACCGTCGACGAGATCACCGGTCTCGTCCGGGCGATGTACGAGCACGCGCATGTGATCGACGTGCCGGGCCCCTCGGTCGACATCGTCGGTACGGGCGGCGACGGCGCGAAGACCGTCAACATCTCCACCATGGCGGCGATCGTCATCGCCGGTACGGGTGCGAAGGTCGTCAAGCACGGCAACCGGGCGGCGTCCTCGGCGTCGGGTGCCTCGGACGTCCTGGAGAAGCTCGGCGTCAATCTGGAGCTGGCGCTGCCGCGGGTGGCCGAGGTGGCCGAGGAGGCCGGGATCACCTTCTGCTTCGCGGTGAAGTTCCACCCGGCGCTGCGTCATGTGGCCGCGGCGCGCGGCCAGTTGGGCATCCGTACGACCTTCAATGTACTCGGCCCGCTGACCAACCCGGCGAAGGTGAAGGCACAGGCGGTCGGCGTCGCGGACCCCCGGATGGCGCCCATCGTCGCCGGTGTCCTCGCCGAGCGCGGCAACTCGTCCCTGGTGTTCCGCGGCGACGACGGGCTCGACGAGCTGACGACGACGGCCACCTCACGGGTGTGGGTGGTCCGGGACGGCAAGGTGACCGAGGAGAGCTTCGACCCGCGGGACGTCGGCCTCGACCTGGTGCCGGTGGAGGCGCTGCGCGGCGCGGACGCCACGTACAACGCCGATGTGGCGCTGCGGCTGCTCGACGGCGAGACCGGTCCGGTGCGGGACGCCGTCGTGCTGAACGCGGCGGCCGCACTCGTCGCCCTGGAGCCGACCGGGAAGCCGCTGACCGAGCAGATCCGGGGCGCGATGGACCGGGCCGCCGAGTCGATCGACTCGGGCGCGGCCAAGGGGGTCCTTGAGCGCTGGGTGGCGGCCAGTCGGCGGTGAACGGCACCGCACGCCGAATGTGACGCAAGACGCAGTCCGGAATGCGGACCGCGCCTTGCGCCGCAAAGATCTTCTGGCAAGATGCTTCCCAGGTCATGAGTGACAGCGACTGAGGCCCCGGCCCGCTGTCCGGCAACCCTCCGTCCGTGGCGGGGTGCCCCGGGTGAAGACCAGGCCGCAGGCAGCGAGGTCTGTGGCAAGCGCGGACCCCTGCACACCCTGGGGTCCTGGTCCTCAAGGGAGCAGTCTCGTGAGCAAGCGAATGCGATAGGGCTACGGCCCCTTTTCCGCATACCTCCGCATCAAGTTCCTTTCGCTACGCGCGGGTTGAGTCCGGATTGTCCGTTCGTCCGTTCGTCCGCTCGTTCGTGTAGCACGTGGTGGTGCGTCGAGGTTTTTCGCCCGTACGTGGAGTGCGGGTTCCCCTTTGCTTGATTCGCCGCGTTTTGCCGGGAGATGCCGTTATGTCCGCGTACCTGAATGCCGCCACCGCCACCGCTACTGCCGCTGCCACCGCCACTGACGCCACCGTCACGGAGGCCGTCGCCGCTTCCGCCGACGTCGCTTCCGTCGACCCCGCCTGTCCCGCTCAGCTCGCCGTGCTCGGCCGGGACGTCACCGTGCCGCTCGTGACCGGCGGCGAAGTCACCTACGCCGCGCTCGACTACGCGGCCAGCGCGCCGGCGCTTCAACGCGTGTGGGACGACGTGGCCGCGTACGCGCCGTACTACGGCAGCGTGCACCGCGGGGCGGGCTACCTCTCGCAGCTGTCGACCGACCTGTTCGAGAACGCACGCCGGACCGTCGAGGAGTTCCTCGGCTGCCGCACCGGCGACCAGGTCGTGTTCACGCGGTCCACGACTGATTCGCTGAATCTGCTGGCCGCCGCCCTTCCCGCCGACTGCCAGGTGTTCGTCTTCGAGACCGAGCACCACGCTTCGCTGCTTCCGTGGCGCGACGCCCGGGTGACGTACCTCAACGCCCCGCGTACGCCCGACGAGGCCGTCGCCACCCTGGAACGGGCGCTCGCCGACCGCACCCCGTACGGCCCCGCGCTGGTGTGCGTCACCGGTGCCTCGAACGTGACCGGGGAGCTGTGGCCGGTGCGGGAGCTCGCCGCCGCCGCGCACGCCCACGGCGCGCGGATCGTGCTCGACGCCGCGCAGCTCGCGCCGCACCACCCGGTGTCCCTCAGCGAGTTGGACGTCGACTGGGTCGCCTTCTCCGGGCACAAGCTGTACGCCCCGTTCGGCTCCGGTGTGCTCGCCGGGCGGGCCGACTGGCTTCAGGAGGCCGAGCCGTACCTCGCGGGCGGCGGCGCCTCTCGTGCGGTCGCGCGGCGTGCGGACGGCGGCGTGGACGTGGAGTGGCAGACCACCCCCGCGCGCCACGAGGCCGGTTCGCCGAACGTCATCGGCGCGTACGCCATCGCTTCCGCCTGCAAGGCGCTCACCGAGGCCGGGTTCGACTCGCTGGTGGCACGCGAGCAGGAGCTGATCGCGCGGGTGCGGGCCGGGCTCGCCGAGGTGCCGGAGGTGAGGGTGCTCTCGCTGTTCGGCGACGACGCTCCCCGGGTCGGGGTCATCTCGTTCGTCGTGGACGGATGGAACAGCTCGCACTTCGCGGCCGCGCTCTCCGCCGAGTACGGGATCGGGGTGCGGGACGGCCTGTTCTGCGCCCACCCGCTGGTGCGCACGCTGCTCGGCAGCGACCCGCAGGAGCAGGGCGAGTGCGGGTCGCCGGAGGCCGCGCCCGGGGAGAAGTCGCTGAACGCGATCCGGGTGAGCTTTGGGGCGGGTACGCCGGATGAGCACGTGGAGCGGTTTGTGCGGGCGGTGCGGGAGCTGGTGCGGGATGGTGCGCGGTGGTCCTACCGGACCGAGGACGGGCGGTGCGTGCCGGACACGGCGGGGGTGTGAGGGGGGCGGGGTGCGGCTCGTGGGTGGGGGTTTCCCCTACCCGCCCCTTCCCGAAATCCTGCGGAGCTACGGGGGCTCCGCCCCCGGACCCCCGCTCCTCAAACGCCGGACGGGCTGATGGCTAAGCGGCGAGATTGGCGCCCAACAGCACCATCCGCAAGGCCCGTTCCGTCGCGTCCGTCAGGAACTCGCCGCCCCGGCCCAGCGCTTCGGGCAGCGTGACCGGGGCGGGCAGGATCGCACTGTATGCGTCCACCCCGGTGGCGTGGACCTGATGCGCGCCCTCGCCGATCGTGCCCGCGAGGGCGAGGACCGGGCGGCCGTGGAGCTTGGCGCGGCGGGCCACCTCGGCCGGGACCTTGCCGCGCGGCGTCTGGTGGTCGAGGGCGCCCTCGGCGGTGACGACCAGGTCGGCGCGGGCCAGACGGGCGTCCAGGTCGAGGGGGGCGAGTAGTCCGTCGAAGAGGCTGTAGCGGGGGAGCAGTTGGGCGCCCAGGGCGGCCAGGCCCGCGCCTAGGCCGCCGGAGGCGCCCGTGCCGGGGCCATGGCGTAGGTCGGCCGAGCAGCCGAGGTCGCGTTCGAGTACGTATGCCCAGTGGTCCAGGGCCGCCGAGAGCTCCTCCACCTGCGCCGGGGTCGCGCCCTTCTGCGGGCCGAAGACCCGAGCCACGCCGCGCGCGCCGCACAGGACGTTGAACGGGTTGCAGACGACCTGCAGCTCCACGTCCTTCAGGCGCGGGTCGAGGCCGCTCGGGTCGATCCGGTCGAGGCGGGTCAACGCCCGTCCGCCGCACGGGAGTTCGTATCCCTTCGCGGTGAGCAGGCGGGCGCCGAGGGCCTGTAGCGCGCCGGCGCCCCCGTCCGACGTACCGGAGTCTCCGCAGCCGACGAGGATGCGGCGTACGCCCGTGTCGAGCGCGGCGCGGATCAGCTCGCCGACGCCGTACGTGGTGGTGGCGCCCGGGTCGCGCAGGGTGCGCGGGACCAGGGACAGGCCCGCGACGGCGGCCATCTCCACCACGGCGGTCTCGGCGTCGAGCAGCGCGAAGTGGGTGCCGACCGGTTCGCCCACGGGGCCCGTGGCGGGCAGCGCGACCAGGCGGCCGCCGGTGGCCGAGGCGAGCGCGGCGGCGGTGCCCTCGCCGCCGTCCACCAGGGGGATGAGGTCGACCTCGGCGTGCGGGACGACGCGGCGCACCCCGGCCGCGATGGCCTCGGCGGCGGCGCGGGCGGACAGGGACTCCTTGAAGCCGGCGGGGGCGACGGCGAAACGGGTCAGCATGGCGGTAACTCCCGGGGTCAGGGGCGTCAGGGGCGAAGGACGGGCACGCCGAGCAGCGGCCACACCGCGAGCGCGAAGAGCAGTACGAGCGCGGCGGTCAGTGGGGCCAGGACGGTGGAGAGGCGCAGCAGGTCGCGCGGGGTGTAGGTGGGGGTGCCGGGGATCTCGGCGAAGAGCGTCACGGGCTTCGCGGACGCGGGCAGGGTGTGGCAGAAGCCCGCGGCGGCCGTCGACGCGAGCGCGGCCGCGACCGGGTTGACGCCCGCGCCGACCGCCGCCACCACGACCAGCGGGACCAGGACCGACGAGCGGGCCGAGCGGGACTGCAGGACGAGGTGCGCGGCCGTGCTGAGCACGATCACGGCGCCGAGGAACAGTCCGGGCGGCAGGTCCACGGGCAGGCCCGAGACCAGCCACCGCGCCGCGCCCGAGTCGGCGAGCGCCACGCCCATCGCCATCGTCGCGGCCATGAAGAGCAGCAGCGACCAGGGCACCGTCTTGAGGGCGTCCTTGAGGCGTACGGTGCCGAGCGCGGGGGACGCCGCGATGACCGCGCCGATCAACGCGACGACGGCGGGCGGGACTTGGTGCAGCGGCTCACTGCACCACAGCGCGACGACGGTGGTGAGGAGGAGTGCGCAGCGGGACTCCGCCGCGTTCAGCGGGCCGGTGACCGCCGTGTCGCTGTGCTCCTGGAGGTCCCCGGCGCTGATGCGTACCGGACCGCGCCGGTCCGCGCGCCGCGTCGTCGTCAACAGGACGACCTCGGCGGCCAGATGGGAGGACGCGACGGCGAGCGGCAGGCCGAGGAGCAGCCACTGCGTGAAGCCGATCCGCTGTCCCGTCGCCTCCCAGAGCACCGACACGGTGATCAGATGGGCGCCAGCGCCGATCAGGGTCGCGACCGCGGACAGCAGGATCACGGTGGGAAACAGCAGCGCCAGCATCACGACCAGTCGCTTGCGGTCGGCGAGGACCTTGGCGAGCGCCAGGAAGACGGGCAGCGCGAGGGCGGCGCGCCCGGAGGTGGCGGGCACCGCGAAGGCCGTCACCACCAGCGCCGCGGTGGTCAGATGCGTCAACTGCCGTACGCTGCGCGCCCCGCTGACCAGGAACGCCGCCGCCCGGCCCGCGAGCCCCGTGCGCGCCACGGCGGCCGCGAGCACGAAGGCGCAGATCAGCAGCCACACCGTCGCGTCGCCCAGGGTGCCGAAGAGGGTCTCGCTGCTGATCACTCCGGTCGCGGTGAGGGCGAGTCCGGCGCCGAGCGCGATGTACGTGTCATCGATCGGGGTGGCGATCCACGCGCAGGTCGCGAGCGCGAACACGGCGAGGGTGAGGCGGGCCTCGCCGGTCAGGCCGGGGAAGTTGGTGGGGACGAGCAGCAGTCCGCAGAGGGTCAGGGCCGCGCACCACGTTGCCGCTTGCCGGAAGTTCACTGTCACGTAAGACAGTTTTCGAACCTGCTGTGAGTCCCTGATGAGCCGTAAATGAAGGGAACTTCACCGGGACAAGGAACCTCACCGGGACGGGTACTTCACCCGGGGGCGCGGGGCGCAGGGCGCGGGGCGCGACCGGACGGCGCTGCGGCGGCTTACGGACCGGGCAGCCGGTACCCCATCCCGCGCACCGTCTCCACCCGCTCCGCGCCCAGCTTCTTGCGCAGCGCGCGGACGTAGACGTCGACGATGTTGGAGCCGGGGTCGAAGTCGTATCCCCAGACATGGGAGAGGATCTGCTCGCGCGCGAGCACCTGCCCGGGGTGGCGCAGGAAGAGTTCCAGGAGCACGAATTCGCGGGCCGTCAGATCCACCGTCCGGTCGCCCGAGCGGGCCCTGCGGGTGCGCAGGTCCAGGCTGAGCTCGCCGCTGCGCAGCACCGTCACCTCGGGCGCGCGGGCCGCGGTGCGCAGTCGGAGCCGGACCCGGGCGAGCAGCTCCTCGAAGCGGAACGGCTTCGTCATCCAGTCGTCGGCGCCGCCTTCGAGCCCGGCCACGGTGTCCCGCACCGAGTCCCGCGCCGTGAGCACGATCACCGGGACGGTCACCCGGGCCTCGCGCAGCTGCCGCAGGACTGTGAAGCCGTCCCGGCCCGGCAGGCCGATGTCCAGGATGACCAGGTCGAAGCCGCCGGTCAGCGCGTAGTCGTGTGCGGCGTCGCCGTCGGCTACGACGGTGGTCGTGAAGCCGTTGGCGCGCAGCCCCTTCTCGATGAAGGAGGCGATGCGTTCCTCGTCCTCGACGATCAGAATCCGGTTCACTTGGCCTCCTCCAGAGGCAGATCGAGTACGAAGGTGGCGCCGCCGCCAGGCGTTTCGCGCAGCCGCACGCCGCCGCCCCGGTGGCCCTCGGCGATCGCCCGCACGATGGACAGGCCGAGCCCGGCGCCGCTGCCGCGCGCGCCGCGCCGGGCGGTGCCGCGCCGGAACCGGTCGAAGATCACCTCGGCGTCCTGCGGTGGCACACCGGGCCCCGAGTCGGCGACGTACAACTCGACGGCCGCACCCTCGATGCGGGAGCCGATGCTGACGGCCTGGCCGGGCGTGGTGTGCTGCACGGCGTTCTGCGCGAGCTGCACCATCGCCTGGGTGACCCGCTGCTCGTCCAACTCGGCCTCGCCCTCGGCCACTTCGGTCAGCTTCCAGTCACGCTCGCCCAGGGTGCGCGCCTTGACGTAGACATCCGCGGTGAGTTCGGCGAGCTGCACCGGTCCTGGTGTGACGAAGTCGGGGCGCTCGGCCTTGGCGAGCAGGAGCAGGTCCTCGACGATCCGGCTCATCCGGTCGAGCTCGTCGGTGACGAGGCGGACGGTCTCCTCGCGCTCCGCCGGATCGTCGCCCATGAGCTCCAGGTGGCCGCGGACGATGGTGATGGGGGTACGGAGCTCGTGCCCGGCGTCGTCGACGAAGTAGCGCTGTGCGGCGAAGGCCCGCTCAAGCCGGTCCAGCATCGCGTTGAACGTCTCGGCGAGCGCGGCCACGTCGTCGCGGCCCTGCACCGGGATGCGCCGGGTCAGGTCCTGCTCGGTGAGCTGGGCGGCGGTGGTGCGGACCAGGCGTACGGGCCGCAGGATGCTACCGGCCACCACCCAGCCGATGCCGGTGGTCATCACCAGGGCGACCCCGGAGATGGCGAGCAGTATGCGGAACACCTCGTCCACCCGGGCCAGTTCGGTCTCCGGGTGGAAGGCGACGACGAACGCCGCCTCCGGCTCGCCGCCCTGCCGCGCCACCGTCACCTTGGCCCAGCGGATCTCGCCCTCGGGGCGGTGCAGGGTGCCGGTGGCGTCGGGCGAGGCGAAGATGGCGCGGCGCGCGGCCGGGTCCTGGTGCAGTGGCAGCGCGGTCCGGATCTCGCGCTGCTGCACCAGCTTGGCGGGGTCGCGGTCCGCCCGTCGTACGAGACCGATCAGCTCCTCGTCGGCGTCGGCGTACTGCCGCTCGAGGAAGACCCGGAGCAGGCGGTCCGGGGCGGCGAACTCGCGGCCGGTCTCCGGGTCGACGCCACGCGCCTCGAGGTTGGCGAACTCGCTGGTCTCCTGGGCGAGCAGGCGCGCGATCCGGTGGTCCACGTCCCGCTCCAGGATGGAACGGGTGGTCATGGCGACCGCGGCGAGCGCCACGGCCATCACGCCGAGCAGCCAGAGCAGGATCCGGACGCGGGCGGAGATCCGGCGCACGGGCGCGGATTCAGCCGTCGTCCCGGTCTCCCGCACCGCGCCCGCTCCCGTCGTTCCGGTCGTCGTTCCCGTCGTCGTTCGTGTCGTCGCCCGTGCTGCCGTTCCGGCTGCCCCCGTCGTCGCCCGTGCCGCTGTTCCGGCTGCCCCCGTCGTCGTCATCGTCGTCGTCGCCGGGCCCGTCGCTCACCGGTGGCCGGGAGACCACCTCGTCGCTGGGCGTCGGGGTGGGTGAGGGGGACGAGGGCTTGCCCGAGGGGGCGGGTGAGCTGGGGTCCAGCTCGATCTTGGGCGGCACCTTCGGGGGCGCGGGGCTGTCGGTGAGTGTGTAGCTGGTCGCCGCGATGCCGAGGGGGATCGCGACGACTGCGGCGAGTGCCGCCATGCGGTGGGAGAAGGCCATACGTCGAGCGTGCGCGGCTCGGGCGCGCGTCCGGATGAGGCGAAGATGAAGAAGTCCTCATCCGGCCGCGGGGCCTGAGGCCGCGAGGTCGCGGGAGCGGACGGACCGAGGGCCCGTCCGGCCGGGCGTGTGCGCCGGGCGTCGCTGCTCGCCGCGGGCCCGCGAAGGTCGGGGAGACGGGCCCTAGGAGTCCAGGCCGATCGCGAACGCCGCCTCGAGGTCGTGCTGGGAGTACGTGCGGAACGCGACGTGCGTGTCCGTGGCCTCGACGCCCTCGATCTTGCTGATCCGGCCCGGAATGACGTCCGCCAGATCGTCGTGGGCGGCCACCCGCACCATCGCGATGAGGTCGTAGGTACCGGTCACCGAGAAGACCTCGCTGACGCTGTCGAGCGCGGCGATCGCCTCGGCGATCTCCGGGATCCGGTCCACGCTGGTCTTGATGAGCACGATCGCGGTGATCACGGCTGACTTTCTCCCTCGGTCGCCGGCGCTTGGCCCTTCACTCTAGCCGTACGCAGACACAGCCCCCAGGCGTAGAGGAAGCCGAGCGAGAAGCCCACCAGGTGAGCCAGGTAGGCGACCCCGGGACCGCTGGTCTCCCGCGCCGCCGCAAGCCACTGGAGCGCCACCCAGAACGGCAGCACGATCCATGCGGGAAAGCGCAGCGGAAGAAAGAACAGAAAGGGAAAGAGGCTGGTGACCCGGGCCGTGGGGAAGAAATAGAGAAAGGCGCCGAGCACCGCGGAGATCGCCCCGGACGCCCCCACCAGGGTCTGCTCGGAGCCGGCATTGGCGGCCGCGAACACGAAGAGCGCGAGCGCCCCGCAGCCCAGATAGAAGAACGCGTACTGGAGATGCCCCAGACGCTTCTCCACCATCGCCCCGAACACGTAGAGGAACAGCATGTTGCCGAGCAGATGCAGCCAGCTGCCGTGCACGAAGAGCGCGGTGACCGGAGTGAGCGCGGCCCGCGGCACCCCGTCGAGCAGCGCCTGCGGGATGACGCCCCAGCGGGCGAAGTAACCGCGCTGGGCGGCGAGCAGTTGGTCGCCGGTGCCGAAGGTGGGGTTGAGCCCGGACCCGGGGGAGATCACGAAGATCGCGCAGCAGACCACGATCACGCCGTACGTCACCACCGCACCGCGCCCCGTGACCAGCCGCAGCGGCGCGCGCAGGGACGCGACGCCCCGGAAGACGGTCGGGGACGTGTCCTTGTGCGGCTCTCCCGCCGCACCCCGCTCAACGATCATGGACAGATCATGACGTAACCGGATGCATGCGTATAGACCGCCTCGCCGCCCGGCTCCCGGCCGTCCGCACGGCCCCACGGCAAGCCTTAGGGTTGCCAGAAGTAGGGGAGTATCACTGACCTACGAAAAGTGACTGACTCAAGGTGACCGACTCAAACTGATCGACGAAAGGCGTACGCCGCGATGACGGTTCCGCTCCCGACCTCCGACACCCGGTGGCGCTGCACGCTCTGTGGCAACCTCACGCGCTTCGACGTGACCCGTTCGTCGAAGGTGGTGGAGTACGTCCACCTCGACCTGGCCGGTGAGCCCAAGGTCGAGGAACGCGACGTGCTCAGTGAGAACATCGAGTCGGTCCGCTGCCGCTGGTGCAACGCGGTGGATCAGGTGGAACTGGTGGCAAAGCCGGGCGCGAGCTCCTGAGGGGCCCGCCCGAGCGGCACGTGTCGAGTGGGGTGACGGATGGTGCAGGCAGGCCAGCGGGGCGACGGCGCCGGGGCGGCCGGTGCGGCCGACGGTGTCGGTCCGGCCCACGCGGCGGCCGACGCCACCGGGTCGACGCCCGTAGAGGGCGCCACCGACGCCACCGCGAACCACGCGGAAGGTGCCAAAGGCGCCTCTGGCGGGGCCTCTAAAGGGGCCTCTAACGGGGCTTCCGATGGGGCCTCCCGTGGGGCCTCCGACGAGGCTTCCCCGGCGGACGGCGCCACCGGGACCTCCGTGGACGAGACCGCCGGGACCTCCGCGGACGAGACCGCCGAGACTCTGGAGCGGCCGCTTCCCGAAGGCGTACGCCGTCGGGTCATCGCGCTCGTCTCGGACGGTTTCGGCGGCCTGACCGTCTCCGAACTTCCCCCGCAGCTGCGCCAGTACGCCCGCTTCACACCGAGCCGTCGGCTGAAGTTCGCGGGCAACGCGATGGCGGCCGCCCTGGAGTCCGCCCCGCTCTTCCGGCAGCGGATCGGGGAGCGGCTCAGAGAGGCGCAGCCCGAGCTGGCCGCCGCGCTCGACTCCGGCACGCCGCCCCCGGCCGCGGACCCGCTCGATGTGGCGGCCGCGGCCTACGTACTGCGGCACACGGGATGGGTGAAGCTCGTGACCGCCGCCGGAGAGGAGGCGCAGCGCGCCGACGCCGAGCGGGCCGACGAGGAGACCCGGGCCGAGCTGGAACGCCTGCGCCGCGAGGTGGCCGAGACCCGCGAGCGCGCCCGGGCCGAGACCGAGCGGCTCCGCGCCGACCTGGACGCGGCGAAGAAGGAAGCCGAATCGCTTCACCGCAAGCTCCGCAGCGCGCTCAGCGACGTACGCCGCGGCGAGGCCGCCCTGCGCAAGGCAGCCGCCGAGACCGAGGCCGTACGCGCCGAGAGCCAGACGCAGCTCTCCGCCGCCGACAGCGAGGCACGCCGCCTCAAGACCCGGCTCGGCGAGGCCGAAGCGGCCCTGGAGGCGAGCCGCAAAGCGGTGCGCGAGGGCCGCTCGATAGAGGACATGCGGGTACGGCTGCTCCTGGACACACTCCTGGAGTCCACGCAGGGGCTGCGCCGCGAACTCGCCCTGCCACCGGTGTCCGTACGCCCCGCCGAGACCGTCGACGCGGCCGAACCGGGCCGGATGAGCCCCAAGGACATCGCGGCCCGCGCCCTGTCCGAGGACGATCCGGCGATCCTGGATCAATTGCTCGCGCTGCCCCAGGCGCACCTGGTGGTGGACGGCTACAACGTCACCAAGACCGGCTATCCCACGATGCCCCTGGAGAAGCAGCGGCTCCGGCTGCTCGGCTCGCTCTCCGCGCTCGCGGCGCAGACCGGCGCCGAGGTGACCTGTGTCTTCGACGGGGCGGAGCTGGCGGCGCCGGTGCTCCTTGCACCACCGCGCGGCGTCCGCGTCCTCTTCTCCAAGCCGGGCGTGACCGCCGATGAGCTCATCCGGCAGCTGGTCCGCGCCGAGCCGCCGGGCCGCCCGGTGACGGTGGTCTCGACCGACCGTGAGGTGGCCGACGGGGTCGCACGGGCGGGCGCCCGCCCGGTCGCGTCCGCGGTCCTCCTGAAACGACTTTCGCGCGGCTAGGCCCTCTCTTCCGGATCATCCCGGCGTCGCGGGCTCTGGCACGCACATCTGCGGCGTTGTCGTCGGTCGCCGACGCTCCGCGTCGACTCCCTCCTCCGCCTTGCAGCTGCACGCACCAGAGCCCGCTCGGGCCACCCGGAAGGGCGCCGTCGTCCGGAGCCGGGCTGACCCGGAAGAGAGGACCTGGCGGCTTCTGTAACGCCTGGCAACTCCTGGGCGTAATGCCCGATTTCGCGGGACCTTCACGCAACATTGCGTCAAGTGCTCATTACTGCAGGTGTATTGAAGGTAAAGGATGCGGTCGCGACCGAGAATTTTGCCGGGATGATTTGAAGGATCTCAATCGTGTCACTTAGTGTCTGGGCTCGAACCTTCGCTCTGTTGATCATCTAATAGAGATGACGGCGGGGGTCCCGCCTATCGTCCCCAGTAGGCGGTCGGAGGAAGAAGGAGCCGCCCCCGTGGCGTCCCATCGTCGACCGAAGCAGCCGAGCCGCTCCCGCGTGACCGTTCTCACCGCGACCGCAGCGGCAGCCGTGGCGCTCACTTCGCAGGCCGCACACGCGGAGCCGAAGCCGAGCAAGAAGGAAGTCAAGGCGAAGGTCGACAAGCTGTACGAGGAGGCGGAGCACGCCACCGAGAAGTACAACGGCGCCAAGGAGCAACAGGACAAGCTCGAGGAAGAGATCAGCGAGCTCCAGGACAAGGTCGCCCGCGGCCAGGCCGACCTCAACGAGCTGCGCGACGGCATCGGTTCGCTGGCCAGCGCCCAGTACCGCTCCGGCGGCATCGACCCCTCCGTGCAGCTGTTCCTCTCCTCCGACCCGGACAGCTACCTGGACAAGGCCTCCTCGCTCGACCAGTTGACGAGCAAGCAGGCCGACGCCCTGAAGGAGATCCAGGGCAAGCAGCGGGCGCTCGCGCAGCAGCGTGCCGAGGCCAAGGACAAGCTGTCGGACCTCGCCGACACCCGCAAGGAGCTGGGCGAGCAGAAGAAGAAGGTCCAGGGCAAGCTCAACGAGGCGCAGAAGCTCCTCAACACCCTGACGGCCAAGGAGCGCGCGGCCATGGCCGCCGCCGAGGAGCGGGCGAGCCGCGACGCCGCCGACCGCATCGACCTCGGCAACACCGCGCCCGCCACGGGCCGCGGCGCCGCGGCACTCAATGCCGCCAAGAGCAAGATCGGTTCGCCGTATGTGTACGGCGCGACCGGGCCGAGCTCCTTCGACTGCTCGGGCCTGACGCAGTGGTCCTTCTCGCAGGCCGGGGTCTCCATACCCCGGATCTCCCAGGACCAGGCGAACGCCGGTACCAGGATCTCCTCGCAGAGCGACCTGCGCCCCGGCGACCTGGTCATCTTCTACGACGACCTGCACCACGTCGGCTTCTACGCGGGCGGCGGACAGATCCTGCACGCCCCCAAGCCGGGCGCCGCGGTGCGCTACGAGTCGATCAACAACATGCCGTACATGTTCGGCGTGCGCATCTGACGTCTCGCGGTTCCGCCGTCTCGCACGGTACGTCTCACTCGCTCATCTCTCTCGTACGTCTCACTCGTACGTCCCTGTCGTACGGCGCTCAACGCGCCCTCCGAACGGGCGAATTCGGCCCCCGCGTGCTGACCCCGCGTCCCGCTGTCGACCTGCGTCGATGGCGGGACGCTGTGCTGTGCGTGGCCGCCGGGGCCGGTTCGTGGTGATACCTTCCGCGCTGTTCTGGCCCCGGAAGAAGGAGCCGCCCCCGTGGCGTCCCACCGCCGTCCCTCGCACTCCGCCCTCGCGGGCCTCGACCGGAGCGCCCGCATCACCGTCCTGTCGGCCGCCATGGCCACCGCGGCCGCCGCCGCGACCTCGCTCGGCGCCGCCCCCGCGGGCGCCGACCCGCAGGACGACACCGAAGGCTCCTCGGCCAAGGTGGACCGCCTCTACGCCGAGGCGGAGCGGGCCACGGAGGCGTACAACAAGGCGGACGAGCGGACCGACACGCTGCGCCGCGAGGTCGCCGTGGTGCAGGACGCGGTCGCCCGCGGCCAGGAACGCATCAACACCATGCGGGGCGCGCTCGGTGCGCTGGCCGGGGCCCAGTACCGTTCCGGCGGCATCGACCCCACGGTCGCCCTGATCCTCTCCTCGGACCCGGACAGCTATCTCGAGAAGGCCGCCACGCTCGACCGGATCAGCCACCGGCACGCCGGCGAGCTCTCCGAACTCCAGCGCGCCCAGCGGACCCTGGCGCAGCAGCGCGCCAAGGCCACCGAGATGCTCAGGGAGCTCGAGCGGTCCCGGGCCGTGGTCGCGCGGCAGAAGCGCACCGTGGCGCGGAAGCTCGCCGAGGCCCAGCGGCTGCTCAACTCGCTGTCCGCGCGGGACCGCGCCGCGTTCGACCGCGCTTCGCGTTCGGACCGCGGCGAGCTGCCCGGGATCTCCGGGATGCCGCCGTCGGCGCGGGCCGCGGCGGCGGTCGCGGCGGTGCGGCAGGCGGTCGGGCGGCCGTATGTGTGGGGCGCCAACGGGCCGTACGGCTTCGACTGTTCGGGCCTGACGCAGTGGGCGTACGGGCAGGCGGGCGTCGGCCTGCCGCGCACCTCGCAGGAGCAGCAGTACGCGGGGCGGCAGGTCTCGCTCGACGAGGCGCAGCCCGGAGACCTGGTCACCTACCGCTCCGACGCCAGCCATATCGGGATGTACATGGGCAACGGCCAGGTGGTGCACGCCCCCTACCCGGGGGCGCCCGTGCGGTACGACCCGGTGGGCATGATGCCGGTCTCCGCGGTGACCCGCGTCTGACCGGATCGGCACCGGTCCACGCTCCCGAGGGCTCGTCTGCCTCTCGTGCCTCCCCGCGCGTCCTCGTACCCTCAAGAGATGGCTGGTCACGGGTGTACGCGGGTGGGTGCGGCAGGTCGGTGGGCTCCCCGGCGCGCCGGGGCGGGCGTTCCCGTGCGGCGCCGCCTCCGTACGGCCGTGCTGCTCTGTCTCGCCGTGCTCCTCGTCGGCACCGGCTGCGGTGGGCCCGCGCGGGGGGACTCCGCGACCGTGGCCGTGGAGCGGCTGCTCGCGCGGCGGGCCGAGGCCGTGCTCGAGCGGGACGAGGCGGCGTACGAGGCGACGGCGGCGCCCGGCGGTCCGGCCGCGCGTGCTACGGAGTTCGGCCACCTCGCCCAAGTGCCGCTGCGTTCTTGGGAGTACCGCCTGACCCGGCTCGTCCTGGCCGAGTCCGGCGCCACCGCCTCCGTCGAGCTGCGCTACCGCCTCGACGGCTACGACCGTGCCCCGGTCACCGTGGAGCGCACCGTCCGGCTCGAACGCCGCGGCGAGCGCTGGTCCGTGGCCGACGAGCGGTCCGCCGACAAGGGGGTGCGGCAGCTGTGGGAGCAGGGCGAGGTGACGGCGGTACGCGGCGAGCGGAGCCTGGTCCTCGGGGTCGGCCGGAGCCGGGACCAGCTGCGCGGTTACGCCGGGCTCGCGGACCGTGCGGTTCCGGCGGTGCGGGACGCGTGGGGCCGGGCCTGGGCGGGCCGCGTGGTGGTCCTGGTGCCGGGCTCGCTCGACGGGATGGCGGGGCTGCTCGGCGCCCCGGCCGCCGGGTACCAGGGCATCGCGGCGGTCACCACGGGTGAGGTGGGCGGCGGCGGGCAGGCGCCCGCGGACCGGATCATCGTCAACCCCGAGGCGTATGACGTACTCAGCGACTTCGGCAAGCAGGTCGTCCTCACGCACGAGGCCACCCACGTGGCCACCCGCGCGTACACCTCGGCGGCCACCCCGCTCTGGCTCTCGGAGGGCTTCGCCGACTGGGTCGGCTACCGCGGCTCGGGCCGCACCGCCGCGCAGACCGCGCCCGAGCTGCACCAGGCGGTGCGCCGCGGCCAGGTGCCCGGCGCGCTCCCGGACGACAAGGCGTTCGGCTTCGGCGGCGACTCCGGGCGCCTGGCCCGGGCGTACGAGGGCAGCTTGCTGGCCTGCCGGATGATCGCGGAGCGGTGGGGCGAGCCGAAGCTGCGCGCGTTCTACGAGGCGGTCGGCGCCCGGGAGCGGCGCGCGGGCGCGGTCGACGCGGCGCTGCGGGACGTACTGGGCACGACGCCCGGGGAGTTCACGGCCCAGTGGCGGGCGTACCTCCGGGCCGAGCTGGCCTGACGGCTTTCCCCGGCTTCTGCCCCCTCGCCTCACCCCTCGCCTCACCCCTCGGCCTCACCCCTCGAGCTCGGCCAGCATCTCCGTCAGCCACGCCCGCTCCGCCTTCCTGGTGGCCCGGGCCACCCGCAGCATCCCGCGCCGGAACGGGTCGGGCTCGTCCTCGGCCCGCACCGGGGCGCCGTCCCGGTGGAAGAAGCTGGCGGCCTGGTCCAGGAACTCCTTACGGCGGCGCAGCACGGCCGCCTGCTCGGCGGGGTCCGGCAGGTGGCGCAGGAACGCGAGCAGGGTGTTGAACCGCTGCTGGTCGGTGATCTCCACGTCCTTCGGGTGCCGCAGCCGCTCCAGGAGCGCGTCCCGGCCGGATTCCGTGAGCGACAGGACCCGGCGCGGCGCGGCGCCGCTGCCGGGCTCGGCGTGCTGCTCGAGGCGTCCGGCCTTGGTGAGGCGGGTGAGCGCGGGGTAGAGGGCGCCGTCGCTCACCGGCCGGACATGGCCGCTGAGGGCCTGGATCCGGACCTTCAACTCGTAGCCGTGCAGCGGCTGTTCGTAGAGGAAGCCCAGTATGGGTAGCTCGAGCATGATCGTCGTCACCGGCTCCGGTTCTCCGCGGGGGGATTTCCGCTTGCGCTCGTACGAACGCGTGCGCGAGTGTACCTCTCATCGTGGTACCTCGAATAGAGGTACTCCTGGAAGGGGGACTCCGGCATGACACCCGGCATGACACCCGGCATGACACCTCGTGCGCATCGCGGGCGGATCGTCGCGCTCGCCCGGCCCGTGTACTTCTCGCTGCTCGCCTCCGTGGCCGCGGGGATCGTCAACACGGTGTGGGTGGCGCGGCTCGGCGGCCCGGCGATCGCGGCCGTCGCGGTCGCCACGAACACCGAGAACCTGCTCCTCGGCGTGGCCCTGGTGTTCGGCTCGGGCACCACCGTCCTGGTCGCGCACGCGCGCGGCGCCGAGGACCCCGGGGCGGTGCGCTCCGCGGTGCGCGGCGGCCTCGCCCTGTGCGTGCTGCTCGCCCCGCTGGTGGCGGCGGGCGGGTTCCTGCTGCGGGAGCCGGTGGCGCGGCTCGTGCTCGGCGGAGGCGGGCCCGCGTCCACCCTGGCGGCCCACTACTTCGCGATCTCCATGCCGGGGATGGTGGTCTTCTTCGCGCAGCAGCTGGTCGACGGGATCCTCAAGGGCGCGGGCGACACCCGCACCCCGATGCGGCTCGCGCTGCTCTCCAACGGCCTGATCCTCGTACTCGATCCCCTGCTGATCCACGCGTACGGGGTGCCGGGCGCCGCGGCGGCCACCGTCCTGGCCCGCTCCGTGACCCTCGCGTGCGGGGTACGGGCCGTCCGCCGCAACCCGCTCATGCGCGCGGCCCTGGCCGCCCCGCCCGCCCGACCGACTCCCGCCGCACTGCGCCGCGCCCTGCGCACCGGCCTGCCGATGTCCGTCGACTTCACCGTGCGGCAGGCGGGGGCGCTCGCCCTGATGGCGGTGGTGGCGCGGCTCGGGGTGAGCGCGGTCGCGGCGTACGCGCTCGCGTACAAGGCCATGTACCTGGCCACGATGGCCTTCTACGCGGTACGCCAGGCCGCCGCGATCCACACCGCGCACACCCTCGGTGCCGGAACCGCGCACACCCTCGGCACCGGACAGGACGCCCGCGGCCCGATCGCCCGGCAGGTCGCCCTCGTCGCCGGAGTGCTCGGCGCCGCGGCCGCGGCGGTCTTCGCGGTGGCCGCCCCGTGGCTGCTCCGCGTCCTCGGGGCACGCGGCGATGTGGCGGCCGACGGGACGCTGTTCCTGCGCTGCGCCGGACCGTATCTGCTGCTCACGGCCTGCGTCATCGCGCTCGGCGGGGTCTTCGAGGGCAGCGGCGGCGCGGGGGCGCTGCTTCGGGTCACCCTGCTCGGCACCGTGGTCCAACTGCCGCTCGCCCACGCCCTGTCCGGCCTCGGGCTCGCCGGGATCGCGTGCGCCCTCGGCCTCGCGATGGGGGTGCAGAGTGCCGCGGCCGGGCTGCTGCTGCGGCGCGCGCTCCGCTCGCCGGACCGGAGTCAGGAGCCCAACGACGCCCTGCCGCGGGCCGGTTGAGCCGGCACCGCCGCGGGACGGCACGGCTCCGTCACCGACCGGCGCCACAGCCGGGCGCAGGCCGTCAGCGCGGCGGCGACCAGCAGGCCGTTGCGTACGAGAAGAAGAGCGACGCCCAGCGGATCGCTCGCCGTCACATGCGAGAACCAGAGGGGGAACTCCAGGAACGTCACCCCCGTCGCCGCGAGCACAAGCCCCGCGGGCAGACCCATCCCGCGCACCCCGTACGTCAGGCACATCGCCGCCAGGCCGACCAGCCACAGCAGGTACTGCGGGCTCACCACCCGGCTCGTCACGGTGAACAGAAGAACCGCCGCGAACGCCGTGTCCGCCAGCGTGCTCGGCGCCCACCTCCGCGCCCGCAGCCGCCACACCACCAGCCACCCGAAGGCGGCCACCGTCAGCGCCGCGCCACGGTGCTCACCAACGGCACGTACGGGCCGAGGAATTCCACCGATCCGTAGTTCAACTGCATCCGCCCCTGCCAGCCCAGATGCCGCGCCGCATGGAAGACCAGCGCCCCCAGCGACTCGACCTCCGTGCCCCGGTCACGCTGGAAGTCCAGAAAGGCCAGCGCCCCCGGCATCACCGCCGCGCACCCGAGCAGCACCCCGCACACCGTCCCGGCCGCCGCCGTCCACGCCTGCCGGGTCACCCGCGCGCCCGGCGTGCCGAGGAGCAGCAGCACCGGCCACACCTTGAGCAGCGCCCCGAACCCGGCGAGCACCCCGAGGACCCGCGCGTGCCGCGCCCCCGCGAGCAGCGCCGCCACCGCCACGGCCGTCACCATCAGGTCGTACCGCGCATACGCCGTCGGCCCGAGCAGCGGTACGCCCACGACCCACGCCCACGCACCCGCGTACCCCCTGCCGGGGTCAGGGCCTGTCGCCAGACTCCCGCCTGCCGCGCGACGCTGGCACGCACTCCCCCGCTCTCGGCTTCGCTCGAGCGGGAGGTGCCCCCGCGCCGCGTTGCCAGACGGCCCACGTAGCGCCGCTACGAGGACCTTCCGGCGCCTTGCGATCGCCGCACCAGCCTCCCCCACTCTCGGCTTCGCTCGAGCGGGAGGTGCCCCCGGCGCGGCCGCCCTACGGGCGACGACGGGAGTCTGGCGACAGGCCCTGCCCGCGCGCCACAGCAGAGCGAGCACGGCCGCATCGCAGACGAGAACCAGAACGAAGAAAGCGGCCGCGTAGTCGAGGAACGGCAGCAGGGCGGGGGAGAGGATGGCGAGCGCCGCGGCCGGCGGGTACTGCCAGGTGACGTCGTCCAGCGGGAACGTGCCGAGCCGCAGAATCTCGAACCAGCTCCGGTAGATCACCACCACGTCGCCGGTCACATCCGGGCCGGGCACCGTGAACACCTTGAACACGCACAACAGAAGCAGGGCCCGGGTGACCGTCCAGACCGCCAGGATCCGGATCGCGCCCGTCATGAGCTCCTCGTCACGTTCAGTGCGTTTTTGCGGGTACGGCCGTGATGTGCCGGGCTCATGATGCCGGGCACCCCGGCCACGCGGCGTGAGGCACGGCCGTTCGGTACTGTCGGACGGCGATGCACAAGACCCTGATCGTCACCAACGACTTCCCGCCCCGCCCCGGCGGCATCCAGGCGTTCCTGCACAACATGGCGCTCCGCCTGGACTCCGAGCAGTTCGTCGTCTACGCCTCCACCTGGAAGCGCGGCCGCGAGGGCGCCGAGGCCACCGCGGCCTTCGACGCCGAGCAGCCGTTCACCGTCGTACGCGACCGGACGACCATGCTCCTGCCGACCCCCCGCGTCACCCGCCGCGCCGTCGACCTGCTCCGCGAGCACGGCTGTACGTCGGTCTGGTTCGGGGCGGCCGCGCCGCTCGGCCTGATGGCGCCCGCGCTGCGCCGGGCCGGGGCGGAGCGGATCGTGGCGACCACGCACGGGCACGAGGCGGGCTGGGCCCAGCTGCCCGCGGCCCGCCAACTCCTGCGCCGGATCGGGGAGTCCACGGACACGATCACGTATCTCGGCGAGTACACCCGGTCCCGGGTCGCCGCCGCGCTCACCGCCGAGGCGGCGGGGCGGATGGTCCAACTGCCGCCCGGCGTCGACGAGAAGACCTTCCACCCGGGGTCCGGGGGTGACGAGATCCGGGCGCGGCTCGGGCTCAGTGACCGGCCCGTGGTCGTGTGCGTCTCACGGCTCGTGCCGCGCAAGGGGCAGGACACGCTCATCCGGGCGCTGCCACGGATCCTGGAGCGGGTGCCGGACGCGGTCCTGCTGATCGTCGGCGGCGGCCCGTACGAGAGCGACCTGCGCAAGCTGGCGGCGCAGACCGGCGTCGCGGACTCCGTGCGCTTCACGGGCGCCGTGCCGTGGGAGGAACTGCCCGCCCACTACGGCGCGGGCGATGTGTTCGCCATGCCGTGCCGTACGCGGCGGGGCGGGCTCGATGTGGAGGGGCTCGGCATCGTGTACCTGGAGGCCTCCGCCACGGGGCTGCCCGTGGTCGCGGGAGATTCGGGCGGAGCGCCGGATGCGGTGCTCGACGGAGAGACGGGGTGGGTCGTGCGCGGGGGTGCCCCGGAGGAGGCCGCCTCGCGGATCGTCACGCTGCTTGAGGACCCCGAGTTGCGGAAGCGGATGGGGGAGCGGGGGCGGGAGTTCGTCGAGCAGCAGTGGCGGTGGGACTTGCTCGCGGAGCGGCTGAAGACGCTGCTGTGACGGGCCGGGGGCTCAGCCCCCGGCCCTCCGCGGAGTTACTGGTACAACGCCTCGATCTCGTCCGCGTAGTCCTTCGCCACCACACTCCGCTTCAGCTTCAGCGAAGGCGTCAAGTGGCCCGACTCCTCCGTGAACTGCTCCGACAGGACGCGGAATTTGCGGACCGACTCGGCCTTGGAGACCGCCGCGTTGCCGTCGTCCACCGCGCGCTGGACCGCCGCGAGGAGGTCCGGGTCGTCGCGCAGGGAGGCCGCCGTCGAGTCGGCGGGCTTGCCGTGTTCCTCGGCCCAGCGGCCGATGAACTCGTCGTCCAGGGTGATCAGGGCGCCGACGAACGGGCGGCCGTCGCCGACCACCATGCACTCGGCGACGAGCGCGTGCGCCCGGATGCGGTCCTCGATCACCGCCGGGGCGACGTTCTTGCCGCCCGCCGTGACGATGATCTCCTTCTTGCGGCCGGTGATCGCGAGGTAGCCGTCCTCATCGAGGGTGCCCAGGTCGCCGGTGTGGAACCAGCCCTCGGACAGGGTCTCCTCGGTGGCGCCCGGGTTGTTCCAGTACTCCTTGAACAGGTGATCGCCGTGCAGGAGCACCTCGCCGTCGTCGGCGATCCGGATCACCGAGCCGGGCAGCGGCTGGCCGACCGTGCCGATCTTCTGCCGGTCCCACGGGTTGAACGCGGTGGCCGCACAGGACTCGGTCAGACCGTAGCCCTCGAGGACCGTGAAGCCGATGCCGCGGAAGAAGTGGCCCAGGCGCTCGCCCAGCGGGGCGCCACCGGAGATCGCGTACTCGCCGCGGCCGCCGAGCACCGCCCGCAGCTTGCTGAACACGAGCCGGTCGAACATCTTGTGCTGGAGCTTCAGGCCGAACGACGGGCCCGCCGCGCTGTCCAGGGCGCGGCTGTAGGCGATCGCCGTGTTCGCCGCCTTGTCGAAGATCTTGCCCTTGCCGTCCGCCTGCGCCTTGGCCCGCGCCGAGTTGTAGACCTTCTCGAAGACCCGCGGCACACCGAGGATCAGCGTCGGCCGGAACGAGGCCAGTTCATCGGTGAGGTTCTTGATGTCCGGTACGTGACCCAGCTTGATCGGCGCCATCATCGGGGCGATCTGCACCAGACGCCCGAAGACATGCGCGAGCGGCAGGAAGAGCAGGACCGAGCACTCGCCGGTACGGAACAGCGGGCGCAGCCGCTCCACGATGTTGCCGCACTCCGCGAAGAACGAACGGTGCGTCAGGACACAGCCCTTGGGGCGGCCCGTGGTGCCCGAGGTGTAGACGATGGTGGCCGGGTCGTCGGCCTTCGCGAGCGAGGAGCGCTCCTCGACCGTCTCGTCCTCGATGTCCGCGCCCAGACGGTTCAGCTCCTCGACGCCGCCCGCCTCGATCCGCCATACGTTCTCGAGCGCCGGAAGCCGGTCCCGTACCGCCTCGACGGCCTCGGCATGCGCCTCGAGCTCGACCACGCAGGCCACCGCGCCCGAGTCACCGAGGATCCACTGCACCTGCTCCGGCGAGCTGGTCTCGTACACCGGCACGGTGACCGCACCGGCGCTCCAGATCGCGAAGTCGAGAAGCGTCCACTCGTAGCGGGTACGGGACATCAGGCCGACCCGGTCGCCCGGCTTGACCCCGGCGGCGATCAGGCCTTTGGCGGCGGCGTGCACCTCGGCGAGGAACGCGGTGGCCGACATATCCTGCCAACTGCCGTTCACCTTGCGGCCGATGACGGCGACGTCCGGGTGCTGCGCGGCATTGCGGCGGACGATATCGGTCAGATTGCCGTCCGCTGGGACCTCGTACAGGGCCGGAAGGCTGAACTCGCGCAAGACTGCTGCTCCTCATAGGGCACCGACGCCACGACGCTGTGCGATGCGGCGGTGCGTCCAAGATCGGGCAGGTGCTCAGCGATCGGGGGGAGATCACTTCGGTGGGGGCCAAAGCTCTGAGCACGACTGGACTGCCCGGACGTTACCCATCGGTACTGCTCTTTCGATAGGGGGTCCTGGCCAGATGTTTGCTGCGTCACACGTCACGGCGTTCCTTCGCGCACAGTAATCCACGGTTTGGGCGACTCGAAAGTAACCGCAGGTCCAGCGGCTCTACCGGCCTCGCGCCGCGGGTCCTAGGGTGGCTGGGTTGATCAGCGTTGATCAGTACGCCCGGTGGCGGGCGGGGAAACAGGAGCGGTAGCGGCTATGCGGGTCCATGTGGTGAGCGATGTGCACGGCAACGCACGGGACCTGGCGCGCGCCGGAGAAGGCGCCGACGCTGTCGTCTGCCTCGGCGACCTCGTGCTGTTCCTCGACTACGCCGACCACGCGCGCGGCATCTTCCCGGACCTCTTCGGCGCCGAGAACGCCACCCGGCTCGTCGAACTGCGCACCGCACGCCGCTTCGACGAGGCCCGCGAGCTGGGCCGCAAGCTCTGGGACGGCCTCGACACGGACCGCGATACGGCCATCGAATCGGCGGTACGCCGCCAGTACGCCGAGCTCTTCGCGGCCTTCCCCACCCCGACGTACGCCACCTACGGCAATGTCGACATCCCCCGCCTGTGGCGCGAATACGCGGGACCCGGCACCACCGTCCTCGACGGTGAGCGGGTCGAGATCGGCGGCCGGGTCTTCGGCTTCGTCGGCGGCGGCCTCACATCCCCGATGCGCACGCCGTACGAGATCAGCGACGAGGAGTACGCCGCCAAGGTCGAGGCCGTCGGCGAGGTCGACGTCCTGTGCACCCACATCCCCCCGGATGTCCCGGACCTCGTCTACGACACCGTGGCCCGCCGCTTCGAGCGCGGCAGCAGCGCCCTGCTTGACGCCATCCACCGCACCCGCCCCCGGTACGCCCTCTTCGGCCACGTCCACCAGCCGCTGGCGCCCCGGATGCGGATCGGCGCCACCGAGTGCGTGAACGTCGGACACTTCGCCGGAACCGGTAGGCCCTGGGTGCTTGAGTGGTGACCTGCGGCGGCGCGATAGCCTGCACGCGGCAGGAGCCGCGAAATTCGCAGCAAGTCGCAGCAAGTCGTAGGAGGAGCCACGGCGATGGCGGAACACACGAGCTCGACCATTGAGATCGAGGCGGCGCCGGCCGACGTCATGGACGTGATCGCCGACTTCGCGCGCTACCCGGACTGGACCGGCGAGGTCAAGGAGGCCGAGGTCCTCGCCACCGACGAGAAGGGCCGCGCCGAGCAGGTCCGCCTCGTCATGGACGCGGGCGCGATCAAGGACGACCAGACCCTCGCGTACACCTGGAACAGCGCCAACGAGGTCAGCTGGAAGCTGGTCAAGTCCCAGATGCTCCGCGACCTCGAAGGCTCCTACGCCCTCGCGCCCACGGACAAGGGCACGCAGGTCACGTACCGACTGACCGTCGACGTCAAGATCCCGATGCTCGGCATGATCAAGCGCAAGGCCGAGAAGGTCATCATCGATCGCGCGCTCGCGGGCCTGAAGAAGCGCGTGGAGTCGGGGACGGCCTGAGCCTGGGGGCTGTGCCCCCGGACGCCCATGGAGTGGTGAGTACCGTTGCACCCCATGCGCACCCTCCTGATCACCGGCCCCGGCGGTGCCGGCCGCACCACCCTCGCGGCCGCCACCGCCGTCACCGCCGCCCGCGCCGGGCAGCGGACCCTGCTCCTGACCGCCGCAGACGTCGGCGGCGCCGTCAGCGAGGGTGTGCCCGGCCTGACCGTCCGCCGCGTCGACGGCGCCGCCCACTTCCGGGACGAGCTGCTCGCCCTGCAGGAACGTGCCGCCACCGCCCTCGACCTCTTCGGCGCCCACCGCCTGGAGGCCGAAGAGCTCACCGAGCTGCCGGGCGCCGAGCAGCTCGCCCTGCTCAGGGCCGTACGCGAGGCCGCCGCGCAGGGCCCCGATGCCACCGAACTGCTCGTCGTCGACCTACCGGCAAGCACCTCCGCCCTCGCCCTGCTCGCCCTGCCCGAACAGCTCCGCCGCTATCTGCGCCGCCTCCTTCCGCCCGAGCGCCGCGCCGCCCGGGCCCTGCGCCCGGTCCTGGCCCAGCTCGCCGGGGTGCCCATGCCCGCCCGGTGGCTGTTCGAGTCCGCGGGCCGCTGGGACGAGCACCTCGCCGCCGTCGACGCCGTGCTCCGGGCCGAGCACACCGCCGTACGCCTGGTCGCCGAGCCCGGCCCCGCCGGAGCCGACGCCCTCCGCACCACCGCCCTGGGGCTCGCCCTGCACCGCCTGCCCATCGAGGCCCTGGCGGCGAACCGGGTCCTTCCCCAGGACTCACCGGACCCCTGGCTCGCGGGGCTCGCCGCCCAGCAGCAGAAGACCCTCGCCGAGTGGCGCGACCGGGCCTACGCCCCACTGCACGAGGTCGCCCACCTCGGCCGGGACCCGCGCGGCCCCGAGGACCTGGCCGCCCTCGGCGCGCCCGCCCCGGACCCGGCGGCACCGGCCGCGCGCCCGGACTGGCCGGTCGAGGACCGGCTCGCCGACGACGGGGGCAGCCGGGTCTTCGTATGGCACATTCCGCTGCCCGGCGCCGTACGCGAGGAGCTCGACCTGCTCCGCCGCGGCGACGAACTCGTGGTCACCGCGGGCCCGTTCCGCCGCATCGTGCCCCTGCCGTCCGCGCTGCGCCGCTGCACCGTGGCGGGCGCGGGGCTGCGCGAGGGAGCGCTGCGGGTACGGTTCGTGCCCGACCCGGAGCTGTGGCCCCGGACCCGGTGAACCGCGTAACACCGTTCGGGTAACGTCGACGGTAGGCAGCCACGTACTGCCAGGACGTACGCACACGTACTGCCAGGACGTACACAGCCAAAACGTACGAACGACGTTCGCAGCCAAAAGCCTACGAACAGCGAAAACGTACGAGCCGTATACGCCCATACCGCCATACCGCCGGACCGTCCGCAGGAGCCCGTCATGAGCGACACCGAGCGCCCCGTGCCCGACCCCGCCGAGACGACCGGCCCCACCGGAGCGGGCGGCGCGGCGCAGAGCGACGCCGACGCCTGGGCGGAGGCCTGCGCCGAGGACCTGGCCGCCGAACAGGCCCGCCGCCGGGCCCAGTACGGCACCCCGACCGGCTCCGCCGCCGAGGAGCTGCGCAAGCTCGTCGACGCGGTCGCCGACAAGCTCGCCGGTATCCAGGTGCCGATGCCCGGCGGTGCAGCCCAGAGTGCCGTCGTCGGAGACCTGGTCAACCAGGCCGTCAACCAGGCGAAGGCCGCCGTCGAGCCGGTGATCGAGCGCAACCCGGAGGTCTTCGACCACCTGGCCGCCGCGGGCTCCGAGCTGCTCGCCGCCTACCGCTCCGCCGTCTCCGGCGCCGAGCGCCGCTGGACCAGGGAAGACGACAAGGCCCGGCACAGGCCCTGGGACACGGGCCGGGACGGTGACCCGGACTCGCCACCGGACCCTCCGCGCAAGCCCGAGGGCCACGGCGGCACCGAGCACATCGATCTCGACTAGAGAGGGCGTGATGCCCGCCTCGGGTACGGTTGCCCCTGGCGGGGTTCGAACCGAAAACTGAGGGACACATGGGACTCACCATCGGCGTCGACATCGGCGGCACGAAGATCGCGGCCGGAGTGGTCGACGAGGACGGGCACATCCTCTCGACCCACAAGGTGCCGACTCCCAGCACATCGGCAGAGATCGTGGACGCGATCGCCGCGGCCGTCGAGGGCGCCCGCACCGGGCGCGAGATCGTCGGCGTGGGCATCGGCGCCGCCGGATACGTCAACCGGCAGCGCTCCACCGTCTACTTCGCGCCCAATATCGACTGGCGCCAGGAACCGCTCAAGGACGAGGTCGAAAAGCGCGTCAACCTGCCCGTGGTGGTCGAGAACGACGCCAACGCGGCCGCCTGGGGCGAGTACAAGTTCGGCGGCGGCAAGGGCCACCGCAACGTCATCTGCATCACGCTCGGCACCGGCCTCGGCGGCGGCATCATCATCGGCAACAAGCTGCGCCGCGGCCACTTCGGCGTCGCCGCCGAGTTCGGGCACATCCGGATGGTCCCGGACGGCCTGCTCTGCGGCTGCGGCAGCCAGGGCTGCTGGGAGCAGTACGCCTCGGGCAGCGCCCTCGTCCGGTACGCCCGGCAGCGCGCCAACGCGACGCCGGAGATCGCCGAGATCCTGCTCAGCTACGGCGACGGCACCCCGGCCGGTATCGAGGGCAAGCACATCTCGCTCGCCGCCCGCCAGGGCGACCCGGTCGCCGTCGACTCCTACCGCGAGCTGGCCCGCTGGGCCGGTGCGGGCCTCGCCGACCTGGCCTCGCTGTTCGACCCGTCCGCGTTCATCATCGGCGGCGGCCTCTCGGACGAGGGCGAGCTGGTCCTCGACCCGATCCGCAAGTCGTACAAGCGCTGGCTCGTCGGCAGCAACTGGCGCCCGGTGGCCGAGGTCGTCGCCGCGCAGTTGGGCAACAAGGCGGGGCTGGTGGGTGCTGCCGACCTGGCTCGGCAGCCGGACCCGATCATGTGACGGAGGGATCGCTCAACGATCCTCCGATCCCCGGATCCTCCGATCCCCGGATCCTCTGGTTTCCGGATCCTCTGGTTTCCGGATCCTCCGGTCCCTTGTCACGGCCGACGCCCGTCGCCTCCCTTCCCGGGAGACGGCGGGCGTTTCCGTACCGTGATCGGCCCGTCCGTTTCCCGTACCGTGATCGTCCATGAGCCAGCCTGTCGAGCCCGCCGCTCTGCCCGACCTGCCCAACTCCCGTACGGAACCCGACGGTTCGGCCGTCGTCCGGGTGCTCAGTTACAACATCCGCTCGATGCGCGACGACACCGCCGCGCTCGCCAGGGTGATCACCGCCTGCGCCCCCGACCTGGTCCTCATCCAGGAGGCACCGCGGTTCTTCCGCTGGCGCAAGAAGCTCGCCCGGCTCGCCGCCGCCTCCGGGCTCGTGATCCTCTCCGGCGGCGCCACCGCCGCGGGCCCGGCGCTGCTCTGCTCGCTGCGCGCCACTGTGGAGCGGACCGCGGACGTACTGCTTCCGCTCACCCCGGGCCTGCACCGGCGCGGCTTCGCCACCGCGGTCGTACGGTTCGGGGGCGCCCGACTCGGCGTCCTCAGCTGCCACTTGAGCCTCCAGACGGACGAGCGGTACGAGCAGGGCGGCATGCTCCTCGAACGGCTCGCCGAGCTCGGTACCGAGCACGCCATCGCGGGCGGCGACCTCAACGACCGGCCCGACGGCCGCACCTTCCGCCGCCTCGCCGCCGCGCTCACGGACTGCTGGGCGGCCAAGCCCTGGGGCGGCGAGTACACCTCCGTCCCCGGCCACCCGCACCAGCGGATCGACGCCATCCTCACCACCCCCGGCATCGAGGTCCTCGGCTGCGGCGTACCGGCCGGACTGCCGGGGGTGAGCGACGCGGACCTGCGGGCGGCCACGGACCACCTGCCGGTCCTGGCCGCCCTGCGGGTCCCGCCGGCTACCGCGTCGCGACCAGCTCGCTGATCCGCGCCGCCGACGTACCCAACCCCGTCGGGGCGCCGAGCCGCCACGGAGCGCCGCCGGTGCCGTGCTTGAGGTCCTCATCGCGGTACCGGCGGCACCCGCGGTGCCAGTTCAGAATCCCGGCCATCCAGTCCTGGAGCTCCACGACGTACTCGTCGAGCACCGCCCGGGTCTCCGCGCCGAGGCCCATGTCCTCGTAGAGCACCGGCAGTTCATGGTGTACGACGTGCTCGAACTGGCGGAGCCGGGAGTTCATCAGGTCGTGCACGATGCCCACGGCCGTCGGATAGTCGACGTCGAAGAAGTTCTGCACCACCAGGACGCCGTTGTGCACCTCGCCCTCGTACTCGATCTCCTTCTGGTACGAGAACAGGTCGTTGAGCAGCATCGCGTAGTCCACGGCCGAGTTCTCCAGGGACCGGACCGGGCCGCTGCGGTAGACCTCCTCGGGCACCTTGTCGCCCTGCCGGATCCGGCACAGCCGCAGCGTCATGTCCGCGCCGAAGGTGAACCGGCGCATCTCCAGGTAGTCCACCGGGTCCGGGATGCGGTGCTGCGCCTGGTTGGCGAGCTCCCACAGCCAGCTGGCCGTCATGTCCTCGACCGTCTTCCGGAAGACCGCGCGGTTGTACTCCGACATCGGCCCGGCCGTGCGCTGCCACAGGTCCGCCAGGCCCCGCTCAAGCGCGCTGGTCGGCTCGGGCACGGTCCCCCCGTCGAGCGGCATGAAGAGGGAGAGCCGCTCGGTGGCGAGCTTCGCCCCGGCCAGGTCGCGGCTGCGGCCGTACAGCGCCGGGTACAGATCGTCGCCGTACGTCCCCCAGGTCAGCCACTGCGAGGAGAGGTCCAGCTCGTCCGGGGTCGCGTCCGGGTCGAGCCCCGCCGAGCAGAGCGGGAAGTCGTAGCCGCGCAGCCGCTCCGCGTCCCAGATGTCGGAGAGCGGCTGCCCCGGCTGGGGCTCCAGCATGCCCATGCGGCGGCCCCACTCGACGCTCCGAGTCCGGGCCCCCTCCAGATGCGGGCTCAGGCTCAGCCGGTACGGAAAGTCCAACTCCGGTACCAGGGACGGCCCGACGTGCTGGAACGGCCGGTGGCTGTGGCTGCGCAGGCGGGCGGTCTCGGCCCGCCGCGTGAACCGCATGCCGGTGCCGGGGATGGTCAGGCCGCCGGGCTCCTGGCCCGCCGCCCGCTCGTTCATATAGCGGCTGGAGCGCATGTGCCACTCCTGGCCGCCGGACTGCCAGTCCTGAAGTCCCTTCGCGTACGCCGCCACCGCGGCCGTCTCCGCGGGGTCGAGGCCGTGCTCGGCGCAGAGCGCGGGCACCTCGGTCACGGCGGTGTTCTCGAACTGCTGAAGGCGTGAGGTCAGCAGGTCGTTGACGGCGTCCGCGGCCTCCTGCGTCGTACAGCCGAGGAACTTCTCCATCACCAGGACGCCATTGCTGTTCTCGCCCTCGTCCTCCACCTCGCGCTGGTACGAGAACAGGTCGTTCCGCAGATGTACGGCGTCCGCGAACGCGTCGCGCAGCACAAGCAGCGGCCTGGACTCGGCCACCGACTCCGGGAGTTCGGCGTTCGCCGCGTACTCGACGATCCCCGCGGACCAAGGAGCGCCGCCGACCTTGCGGCGCATCTCGATGTACTCGACGGGGTTGGCGATCCGCCCCTCGTTGATGTTGGAGAGCTCCCACATGGACTCGTTCAGAAGGTTCTCGGTGGCCTCCGAGAACCGGGCCCGCCACCCTTCGGACATGCTCGGCACGGTGCGGGCCCAGAGGTCGGCGAGGCCCGCCTCCACCGGGTTGGTCGGCTCGGGGAAGCCGTCGGCCAGGTCCATCGGCATAAAGGCCGGAAGCCGGTCCAGATACGCCTTGGCCGCCTCGCGGTCCCCGGTGCGCTTGAACAACTCCACGAAGTGGTCGTCGAAGAAGAAGACCCACACGTACCAGTCGGTGACCAGCGACAGCGCGTCGGCGTCGCAGTCGGGGTGGGTGTACGAGCAGAGCAGCGCGTAGTCGTGGGCGTCGAGGTCGCGCTCCTCCCACACCCCGGACCCCTCCAGCATCCCCATCCGCCGCGCCCACTCCTTGGTGTGCGAACGGGCCGCCTCGACTTGGGGGTTGAGGCGGGCGGGATACGGAACGTAGAAATCCGGAAGCGTGAAGGGCTGGCGCTGTCCTCGGAGTGCCATGCGTTGCAGACCTTTCGCAGTACGGGAGAGCGGTCGGGGCAGGCCTACCCATGGGCCGGATGGGGCATCCGGCGTGGCGATTAGTCGTACAAATGGCGTGTGTTTCTGCTCAGTTGGGTCCGGTCAGGCGCGGTGGAAGGTCCAGGCCTGGTTGTCCTGGGTGAAGTCCTTGTTCTTGAAGAACTTCAGGCCGGACGGCTCGTCGGAGTCGACGTAGGAGGGGTCCATGTCCCCGCACGAGGAGTTGGAGCGGGACTTGTCCACCTTGGCGGTGTCGAGGTTGAGTCGGCTGCCGCCGTCCTGCACGGAGATCAGTCTGGCCAACGTTCATGCACGTCTCGCTCGCCACGCCGGTGGCGCCGTAGAACGTGACGGCCTGCTGGCCGGTGGTGGCCCGCTGGACGGTGATCTTCGTCGGGCCACCGTAGGGCGAATCGTTCTCCCAGCTGCCGAGGAAGTACGAGGGAACGCTGTTGGCCGGGGCCTGGCCACCGCCGCTACCGCCGCCGCTACCGCCGCCGCTACCGCCGCCGGAGTCGCCTCCCGAGGTCTGACCGGCCTCGGAGCCGTCGGCGGGCCGGTCGTCCGCCTCGCCGCCGTCTGAGCCGTCATGGGCACCGCCCGCTGTGGCGTCGCTCTTGTCGCCGCCCGTGCCCTTGTCCTCATCCTTGGGCTTGTCGCTCTCCTTGGGCTTGTCCTTCTCGGGGTCCTTGGACTTCGAAGGGGACGGAGAGGAGGGGGAGTTGCTGGAGCCGGGGGAGGGGGAGGGGAGCCCTGCGTGCCGGGGGCGCCCCGGGTGTCTGGGCCAACTGTCAGTCCTGCCCGGTAGGTTGATGTGCATGACGACGGCAGCGACGCTGGAGGATGCTGGGCACGCCCGGTGGACCTTCCGTCTGCGTGTGTCGTCTACCGCCCGCACTGCTCTGATGGGCGAGTGGGACCGGTGCCGGTGGGTGTGGAACGAATGCGTCGCGAAGTCGAAGCAGACCCACCAGTGGAACAAGACCCGTCCCGAGGGTGCCCAGAAGCGGACGTGTGGCCCGGCTCAGCTCGACAAGATGCTGACTGAGGCCCGCAAGCACACGGCATGGTTGCGTGAGGGCTCCAGTGTTCCGCAGCAGCAGTTGATACGCGACTTCGCCAAGTCCAACGCCAAGGCCCAGAAGGACATCCGCGAACGCCTGCCGATGCGGCAGCGCGCCGGGATGCCGAAGTGGAAGAAGAAGCGCGAGGCGCTGCCGACCCTCAACTACACCCGGCGTGGGTTCCGCCTCAAAGACGGCCGCCTGCATCTTGCCGGGGGCATCGTGCTGACGGTGGTGTGGTCGCGGGACCTCCCGGCCGAACCGTCCAGCGTCCGTGTCTATCAGGACAGCATTGGCCATTGGTACGCGAGTTTCGTGGTGCCTGCCGCAGTCGAACCGCTGCCGGATACCGGCCGTGTGATCGGCATTGACTGGGGCATCAAGGAGACCGCGACCACCACATCCGATGAACACGACCTTCCGCACGCCCAGCACGGGAAGACCGCCGCGCAGAAGCTCGCCCGCTACCAGCGGATGATGGGCCGCCGGAAGCCCAAAAAGGGACAGGCCGGAACAAAGGGCTACCGCAAAGCGAAGCGGCAGACGGCGAAGCTGCACAAGAAGGTGGCCCGGCAGCGGCAGGACACCGGCCGCAAGTGGGCCAAGAAGGTCGTGCGCGACCATGATGCCCTCGCGGTGGAGGACTTCCGTTCGAAGTTCCTCGCCAGGACCACCATGGCCCGCAAGGCCGCCGAATGTTGCTGTGACGTTCCCGCCGCGTGAACCCGCGATGGATCCGCGGGGCCGGTTCAGACGACCGCGCCGCGCCCCGGATCGTCGTCGTCCTCGTCGTCGGTCCGCATGCGTGCGACCAGCGTGGCGAAGCCACCGAGGAAGCCGCCGACGCCGAGCGTGGTCAGCCACCAGGTCATGTCCCAGCCGAGCAGCACGGCGAGGAGCAGCAGCACCGGGCCGCCGATGACCGCGAGCCAGGCGAACTTGGCCGTGACATCGGCCTCCGGCAGCGGCGGCGGCTCCGGCGGCACGAAGTGGCCCTCGTCCTCCTCCTCGGGCGTGTAGTCCCGCGGCCCGGGCCCGACACCGGGCGCGAACACGAACGAGCCGCCGACGGGGCGCTTTCCGGACTCGGAACCCGTACCTGTGGCCGAGCCGGAAGCCGTACCTGCATCCGTTCCCGAGCCCGAACCCGAGCCCGAGCCCGAGGAGCCCGTACCCGAAGCCGTATCCGAGCCCGAAGCTCCGGACTCGGCGCCGGTGCCCGTGTCGTTCCCGGAGGGGCCGTCATCGGGCCCCTTGCGGAGCCGTTTACCGGCGCCCTTGTCGTGCCCCTCGCCGGAACCGGTGTCCGGGTCCGGGTCCGGCAGGTCCTTGACGTCGGGCAGGTCGGCCAGATCGGCGAGGTCCTCGACCGACCGGAACGGCCGGGCCCCCGGCGGATCCGGCGGCTCCTCGCCGTACCCGGCGACAATGGCCGCCCACGCCGCGTCCTCGTCGAACGGCTCGCCGCCACCGGCGTCCGCCGCAGCTCCACCGGAGTCCGCCACGCCCCCACCGGCGTCCGCCGCCGCGGTACCGCCCCCGCCGTGCTCCGAGCGCCCCGCGACCTCGGAGCTCTCCGCGTTCTCAGCCTGCTCCGCGGGTTCCGCGGGCTCCTCGCCCTGTCTCTGGCCGCGCTCCTCTGGGCTTCCGTCCGGGTCGCGGCCCGCGTCGCGCTCAGCCACCGGTGGACGTCCCCTCTTTCCGGTCCTCGTGGTCTTCTCGGGATGCGCTCATGCCGTCATCGGCACCGGGGGCGAGGCGGCTCACGAAGGCGTGGCTCTCCTCGAAGATCCGGTCCGCGTCATGGTCCAACGTCGCCACGTGGTAGCTCTGTTCAAGCAGGATCTCGGTGACGTCCCTGGACGAGACCCGGCCCAGGATGCGCGCCGAGTCGGCGGGCGGCACCACGTGGTCCTGCGGGCTGTGCAGGAGCACCATCGGCTGGGTCACCTGCGGGAGTTCGGCGTCGACGAGGCGGAAGAACTGCCGCAGCGAGTGCGCCGAGTGCAGCGGCACCCGGTCGTATCCGAGCTCCTCGGCGCCCTCCTTGGCGATGTCGTTGGTGAGCCCCTTGGTCGTACGGATGAAGTGCCGGGCCACCGGCAGGGCGTACTGGGAGAGGCCGTGCACCTTGTTGGCCGGGTTCACCAGGACGAGGCCGGAGACCGCCTCGCCGTGCTTGGCGGCGAGCCGCAGCGACAGGGCGCCGCCCATGGAGAGGCCGAAGACGAACACCCGGTCACAGCGCTCCCGGAGGGCGTACAGCTCCCGCTCCACCTCCGCGTACCAGTCCTGCCAGCCGGTGATCGCCATGTCCTGCCAGCGGGTGCCGTGGCCGGGCAGCAGCGGCAGCGACACCGTGAGGCCGCGCTCGGCCAGGTACTCCGCCCAGGGGCGCAGCGACTGCGGCGATCCGGTGAAGCCGTGACAAAGCAGGACGCCGACCTCGCCGCCCTCGTGGCGGTACGGCTCGGCTCCGGGGAGGACCGGCACCTTCGGTCTCCTTCATGAGGCTCGGACGAGAGAGATGCGTTTACCGTACGCGACCGGACTGACACCGACCAGGGCCGTTCGTCCGCCGCGGGGAGCCTGGGGCGTCCGCCGCGGGGAGCCCGGGCCATGGACGGGATAGGGTCGGTGCGACAGAACAGAAAGGCACACGCGTTGATCTACGGCGTCATGAAGCTCACCATCGGCGGGGGTCTGAAGACCGTGTTCAGGCCCTGGGTCGAGGGTCTGGAGAACATTCCCGCCGAGGGGCCGGCGATTCTCGCGAGCAACCATCTGTCGTTCTCCGACTCGTTCTTCCTGCCCGCCGTCCTGGACCGCAAGGTCACCTTTATCGCGAAGGCCGAGTACTTCACGACCCCCGGTGTGAAGGGCAAGCTGACGGCCGCCTTCTTCAAGGGAGTCGGCCAGCTCCCGGTGGACCGCTCCGGCGGGCGCGGCGCCGGTGAGGCCGCTATTAAGAGCGGCATGGACGTTCTGGAGCGCGGCGAGCTTTTCGGTATCTACCCGGAGGGGACACGGTCCCCGGACGGTCGCCTCTATAGGGGCAAGCCCGGCGGCCTCGCGCGCGTGGCCCTGGCCACCGGCGCCCCGGTGATCCCGGTCGCGATGATCGACACGGAGAAGATCCAGCCGCCCGGCAAGGTCGTGCCCAAGCTGATGCGCCCGGGCATCCGGATCGGCAAGCCGCTGGACTTCAGCCGCTACCAGGGCATGGAGGGCGACCGCTTCATCCTGCGCTCGGTGACCGACGAGGTCATGTACGAGATCATGAAGCTCTCGGACCAGGAGTACGTCGACATGTACGCGACGGCCGCGAAGCGGCAGATCGCGGAGGCGGCCAAGAAGCAGGCGGAACTGGAGAAGAAAGCGGCGAAGGGGAAAACGAGCCCGTCAGGGGGTGCCTCCCGCTCGAGCGAAGCCGAGAGTGGGAGAGATTGAGGACGAGCCCGTAGGGCGATCGGTAGCCGCCGGGCCGCAGGGCTGAAGCTGCCGATGGCACGGATCGTGATCCGTAAGGTCCGCAAGGGGTGGGGACATGGCCAAGCGTGAACGCGTCATACGGATGTCGGTGGAGCAGCCGCTCTGGCGCGCCGTCGCCGCGTACCGCGTCCTGACGATGCTGTACGCGGTCGGCCTGTTCGTCTACGAGCGCGACGGCTACCAGCGCCCCTGGATCGCCGTCGCCTTTCTGGCGCTCCTCGCCGTGTGGACCCTGGCCACGCTGCCCCGGATCGCCAATGCCACCGCCTGCACCAAGCGGTTCCTCACCGCTGACCTGACCATCGCGCTCGTCGGCATCCTGCTCACCCCGGTCGCCGGGCCGCTCCGCGTGGACGGGCCCACGCTGCCGTCCATCTGGACCGCCGGGTCCGTGCTCGCGTACGCCCTCAAGGGCGGCTGGCGCTGGGCCGCCATGGCCTCCTCGCTGGTCGCCGCCGCCAACATCGTCCAGCGCGGCACTCCCAGCCGGGACACCTTGCACAACGTGCTGCTCGTCTGGGTCGCGTCCATAGCCATCGGATACGTCGTGGAGGTGGCCCGCGCCTCGGAACGCACCCTCGCCCGGGCCCTGGAGATCGACGCGGCCACTCGGGAGCGGGAGCGGCTCGCCCGGGACATCCACGACAGCGTGCTTCAGGTCCTCGCGATGGTGCAGCGACGCGGCACCGCACTCGGCGGCGAGGCCGCGGAGCTGGGCCGCCTGGCGGGCGAACAGGAGGTCGCCCTGCGCACCCTCGTGGCGGGCGGCCTGACCCCGGCGTCCCATGCCTCCGAGGACGCGGCAGAGGGCGCCGTCGTACGAGAAGTAGACGAACCGGACGATCCGGATCCACAGAACGAGCCGCATGAGCCGTACAAGTCGGGTGACCCGGATCAGCCGAACAAGCCAGACAAGCCGGGCAAGGCCCATCAACCAGGCGCAACAGGCGAGTTGACCGCCCCGGGCCGGCGCCATCCGGGCAAGCGCCACACCGCCACCACCGTCCCCACCACCCCCTGCGACCTCCGCACCCTCCTCGCCTCCCGGGCGAGCGCCCGCGTGAGCCTCGCGGAGCCGGGGGCTCCGGTGCTGCTCCCGGCCGCCGAGGCGAGGGAGTTGGCCGCCGCTGTCAGTGCCGCCCTGGACAATGTCAGTCGACATGCGGGTCCGGACGCACGGGCCTGGATCCTGGTGGAGGACTGGCCGGACGAGGTGATCGTGACGGTGCGGGACGACGGCCCGGGCATCCCCGAGGGGAGGCTCGCCCAGGCCGAGGGGGAGGGCCGCCTCGGCGTGGCCCAGTCGATCCGCGGCCGGCTGCGCGACCTCGGCGGCACCGCGGAGCTCGTCTCGGTCCCCGGCCAGGGCACGGAAGTAGAGCTGAAAGTCCCACGGGGGACGACGGGGAAGCCCGGGAAGGCGGGGAAGGCGAGGCGATGAGCGAGCGGCAGAGCGGAAGCGAGCAGCGGAGCACACCGGAGGCGGCGTCCGGCGCCGGGCAGCGGCCCCTGAAGGTGATGGTGGTCGACGACCACCCGATGTGGCGGGACGCGGTCGCCCGCGACCTGGCCGAGGCGGGCCTGGAGGTGGTGGCCACCGCGGGCGACGGCGAGCAGGCGGTCCGCCGGGCCCGCGCGGCCGCCCCGGACGTCCTGGTCCTCGACCTCAACCTGCCGGCCAAGCCGGGCGTTCAAGTCTGCAAGGAGCTGGTCGGCGCCGACCCGAAGCTGCGCGTCCTGGTCCTCTCGGCCAGCGGCGAGCACGCCGACGTACTGGAGGCGGTCAAGTCCGGCGCCACCGGATACCTGCTGAAATCGGCCTCCACAGAAGAACTGCTCGACGCGGTCCGCCGCACCGCGGTGGGCGATCCCGTGTTCACGCCGGGCCTCGCCGGACTCGTACTCGGCGAGTACCGCCGCCTGGCCTCCGAACCGGTCCCCGCCGAGCCGGACGAGCCGAAGGCCCCACAGCTCACCGACCGCGAGACCGAGGTGCTCCGCCTGGTCGCCAAGGGCCTGAGCTACAAGCAGATAGCCGAGCGCCTGGTGATCTCGCACCGCACGGTCCAGAACCACGTGCAGAACACCCTGGGCAAGCTGCAGTTGCACAACCGCGTGGAGCTGGTCCGGTACGCGATAGAGCGCGGCATCGACAGCTGACAGGGCCGCTGTTCCTCGCGTCTTCGTCGGCCTGGCCCTCGTACGAGTGAACACGCGTGATCAACACCCGGACTTTTCACCGGAATTGGGCTCTCCCGCCATCCCTGAGTGACCTGGATCACCATTAGCGTGACTCGCGTCAGGTCACTGAGGCGAAGGGACATTTCCATGCGGGTCGGAGTACTGACCGGAGGCGGCGACTGCCCCGGGCTCAACGCCGTCATCCGGGGCATCGTCCGCAAGGGCGTGCAGGAGTACGGCTACCACTTCACCGGCTTCCGGGACGGCTGGCGCGGTGCGGTCGAGGGCGAGACGGTGCCCCTGGACATCCCGGCGGTACGCGGGATCCTGCCGCGCGGCGGCACCATCCTCGGCTCGTCGCGCACCAACCCGTTCAAGACGGAGCACGGCGTCCGGCGGATCCGGGAGCACCTCGGCAAGTACGAGGTGGACGCGCTGATCGCGATCGGCGGCGAGGACACCCTGGGCGTCGCCACGCGGCTGCACGAAGAGCACGGCATCCCCTGCGTGGGCGTGCCCAAGACCATCGACAACGACCTGTCCGCCACCGACTACACCTTCGGCTTCGACACCGCCGTGGGCGTCGCCACCGAGGCCATCGACCGCCTCCACACCACCGCCGAGTCCCATATGCGCGTCCTGGTCGTCGAGGTGATGGGGCGGCACGCGGGCTGGATCGCCCTGCACTCCGGCCTCGCGGGCGGCGCGAACGTCATCCTCATCCCCGAGCAGCGCTTCGACCTGGAGCAGGTGTGCGCCTGGGTCACCTCACGTTTCCGGGCCTCGTACGCCCCGATCGTGGTCGTCGCCGAAGGCGCCATGCCCAAGGACGGGGACATGGTGCTCAAGGACGGTTCCCTGGACTCCTTCGGGCACGTGCGGCTCTCCGGCGTAGGCGAGTGGCTGGCCAAGGAGATCGAGCAGCGCACCGGCAAGGAGGCCCGCACCACGGTGCTCGGCCACATCCAGCGCGGCGGCACCCCCAGCGCCTTCGACCGCTGGCTCGCCACCCGCTTCGGGCTGCACGCCATCGACGCGGTACGCGACGCCGACTTCGGCAAGATGGTCGCGCTGCGGGGCACCGACATCGTGCGGGTACCCATGTCCGAGGCCACGGCCAAGCTCAAGACGGTCGACCCGAGGCTGTACGAGGAGGTCGGCGTGTTCTTCGGCTGAGGCCGGACGTCTTCCTCGGCTGAGTCCGTACGTCTGCGAACTCGGTACCCGGGGCGTCCCCGACGGGGGCGCCCCCGACCGGCGCGGCCCCGCCCCCGGCCGTATATTCGCCCTAGCCGGACAAACCCCCCAAAGCCCCGCACGGGAGAGCTCGTGGAAATCCTGGCATTCGGCGTGCAGGCCGACGAGAAGCCGCTGCTCGAGAGGGCCTTCGCGGGACATCACGACGTCCGCTGCCTGGATGTCTTCCTCACCGAGGACACCGCGCTCATCGCCTCCGGCTACGAGGTCATCTCCACCAGCGTCAACGCCAACCTCAACAACCGGGTGCTGCAGACCCTCGCCGCCGGCGGCACGCAGATGATCGCCCAGCGCTCCACCGGCTTCAACAACATCGACCTTCAGGTGGCCGAGCGCCTCGGCCTGACCGTCGCCCGGGTCTCGTACTACTCGCCGTACTCGGTCGCCGAGTTCGCCTGGACCCTGGCCATGGCGGTCAACCGCCGCATCGTCCGCGCCTCCAACCGCACCCGCGACTTCGACTTCCGGCTCGACGGCCTGATGGGCCGCGACCTGCGCGGCCGCACCGTCGGCGTGCTCGGCACCGGCAAGATCGGCGAGGCCTTCACCCGGATCGCGCACGGCTTCGGCATGAACCTGCTCGGCTGGGACGTGCGGCAGAACCCCGCGTGCGTGGAACTCGGCATGAAGTACGTCGACAAAGAAGAGCTGCTGCGCACCGCGGACGTGATCAGCCTGCACGTCCCGCTGCTCCCGGAGACCCAGCACATCATCGACGCCGCGGCCCTGAAGATGATGAAGGACGACGCGATCCTGGTGAACTCCAGCCGCGGCGGCCTCGTCGACGCGGACGCCCTGGTCGACGAGTTGCGCGCGGGCCGGTTCAGCGGCGTCGGCCTCGATGTCTACGAGGCCGAGGCCGGGCTCTTCTTCCTCGACAAGTCGATCCAGGGCGTCCAGGACGACACCCTGGCCCGCCTCGTCACCTTCCCGAACGTGGTGGTCACCTCGCACCAGGCGTACTACACCGTGGACGCCGTCGGCACGATCATCGACACCACCCTGCGGAACGTCCTCGACTACACCGAGGGCCGCCGCAGCGAGAACGTCCTCGTCCCGGTCCCCAGCGAGACCTGAGCGAGCAACTCCCCGACGATCCGGGTGCCGTGCAGCGTCAGCACCGACTCCGGATGGAACTGCACCCCCGCGAAGCCAGGCCCGCGCAGCCCGTGCACCTCGCCGCTCTCCGCGTCCCGCGCGACCTCCACCGAGTGCGCGGCCAGCTCGGCCGCGGCCTCCCCGTCGCAGTGCGCCACGAAGCTGTTGTAGAAGCCGACCACCTCCGGCCGCCCGAACAGCTCGATCCGGGTCTGCGCCCCCTGGTACGGCACCCGCTTGCGGACGATCTCCAACCCCAGCTCGGCGGCGAGCAGTTCATGCCCCAGACAGACCCCGAGCAGGCCGCCCCGATGCTCCCGTACGAGCCGCGCCGCGAGCCCCCGCAGCAACCGCATCTTCGGGTCGGCCATGTCCGACGGGTCGCCGGGCCCGGGCCCGAGCACCACCGGACCGTCGTGCGCGAGCGCGGCCGCCTCCAGACCCACCGCGCCCCCTTCGTCGTATCGCCGCACCGTCACCTCAAGCCCCGACGAACGCAGCACATGCGCCAGCATCGCCGTGAACGTGTCCTCGCCGTCCACGACCAGGGCGTGCCCGACCGGTACCGGCGGCTGCTCCTGCATCCGCAGCCAGAACGGCGCGAGCGAGGCCCGCCGCCCGTCCAACGCCTCCCGCACCCGCGGATCGTCCGCGAGCCGCGCCCCCGCCGCCTCGCGCCGCGGCCGCCCCGGCCGCACCCCGAGCGCGGCGAGCACCCCGGCCGCCTTCGCGTGCGTCTCGGCCACCTCGCTGTGCGGATCCGAGTCGCGTACGAGGGTCGCGCCGACCGCCACCGTCAGGCGCCCGGTCCGGTCGATGTCCGCGGTACGGATCAGGATGGGGGAGTCGAGCGTCTGGGCGCCGTTCGCATCCCGGCCGACCAGGGCGAGCGCCCCCGCGTAGTAGCCGCGGCCCCCGGGCTCGTACCGCTCGATGACCCGGCAGGCGTTCTGCACCGGAGACCCGGTCACGGTCGCCGCGAACATCGTCTCGCGCAGCACCTCCCGCACATCCAGGGACGACCGGCCGCGCAACTCGTACTCGGTGTGCGCGAGATGGGCCATCTCCTTGAGCCGCGGCCCGACCACGACCCCGCCCATGTCGCCGACCGTGCACATCATCTTCAGCTCCTCGTCGACCACCATGGAGAGCTCCGCGGTCTCCTTGGCGTCACCGAGGAAGTCAAGCAGCCCCTCGGCGGTGGGCGCCTGGTCGGCGGGGTAGCGGTAGGTCCCGCTGATCGGGTTCATGACGACGGTGCCGCCGGTCATGCGTACGTGCACCTCCGGGCTGGCACCGACCAGCGTCCGGTCCCCGGTGTGCACCACGAACGTCCAGTACGCGCCCCGCTCCCCGGCGAGCAGCCGCCGGAACAGGGCCAGCGCGTCGGCCCGCGAGAACCCCTCGATCGCGCCCTGGAAGTTCCGCCGGATCACGAAGTTGGCGCCCTCGCCGCGCCCGATCTCGTCGCGCACGACCCGCTCGACGATGCCCGCGTACTCCTCGTCCGCCACGTCGAAGGCCCCGCCCTCGACGCGTACGTCATGCGCGGGCAGCTGCGCGAGCGCTTCGTCGAGCGGCAGCCGGTGCGCCTCTTCGGCGGTCAGGACGGCGAGTGGCGCGCCGTCGTCGCGTACGTCGAAGCCGCGCTCCCTGATCTGCCGGAACGGCACCAGGGCAAGGACCGGAAGCTCCCCGTCCGGAATCTCGGCGAGCCGCTCGAGCTCCCGCACGGGCCCGGTCAGCACCTCGACCGTGTCGTGATCATGGCCCGGGGTGCGACGGCGGAGCAGGGCGAAGGGAGTGTCGGAGTCGAGCAGCCGGCGGATCGGCATCGGTGGTTCCTTCCTGGCGGGGGCCCGGGGACGGGCCTTGCGGGAGGAGGGAACGGCCGGCGCGGAAAACACTGAAGGCCGCCCCTCGGGCGGCCTTCGCGTTCGGTGGGTACGCGCAATCAGTGGGCCGCCGGGAGAGCGGTCCACCACCAGTTCTGGATCTGCTGCGCGAACATGCCAGGCACCCTAACGCATCCTCGGGCCGCATCAAGCGGCAGAAGGCCCTGTCCGCGGGGCGTCTCACGTAGTGGGCCACGACCGTGGCACACGTGAGGACCCCGTAAAGTTGACGAGGTGACCGTGAACGCTAAGACCACCACCAATGGTGGCAACACCTGGCGAGATCTGCCCGCGGCGCAGCAGCCCGAGTACCCCGATGCCGAGGCTCTGCGCGATGTGATCGCGGACCTCGAGTCGTATCCGCCACTCGTCTTCGCCGGCGAGTGCGACCAGCTGCGCGCCCGCCTTGCGTCCGTCGCCAAGGGAGAGGCGTTCCTGCTTCAGGGCGGCGACTGCGCCGAGGCCTTCGACGCCGTGTCGGCCGACCACATCCGTAACAAGCTGAAGACCCTGCTCCAGATGGGCGCCGTGCTCACGTACGCCGCCTCCGTGCCCGTCGTGAAGGTCGGCCGGATCGCGGGCCAGTACTCCAAGCCGCGCTCCAAGCCCACCGAGACCCGCGACGGCGTCACCCTGCCGACGTACCGCGGCGACTCCGTGAACGGCTTCGACTTCACCGAAGCGGCCCGTGTCCCGGACCCCGAGCGCCTGAAGCGGATGTACCACGCCTCCGCCTCGACGCTGAACCTGGTGCGCGCCTTCACCACCGGTGGGTACGCGGATCTGCGTCAGGTGCACGCCTGGAACCAGGACTTCGTGAAGTCGTCCCCGTCCGGCCAGCGCTACGAGCAGCTGGCCCGCGAGATCGACAACGCCCTGAACTTCATGCACGCCTGCGGCGCGGACCCGGAGGAGTTCAAGACCGTCGAGTTCTACGCCTCGCACGAGGCGCTGCTGCTCGACTACGAGTCGGCCCTGACCCGGACCGATTCGCGCACCGGCCGTCTGTACGACACCTCCGGCCACATGGTCTGGATCGGTGAGCGCACCCGCCAGCTGGACCACGCGCACGTCGAGTTCGCCGCGCAGATCCGCAACCCGATCGGCATCAAGCTGGGCCCGACGACCACCCCGGAGGAGGCGCTTCAGTACATCGAGCGCCTCGACCCGGACCGCGAGCCGGGCCGGCTCACCTTCATCGTGCGGATGGGCGCGGACAAGATCCGCGACAAGCTGCCCGAGCTGGTCGAGAAGGTCACCGCCTCCGGCGCCCAGGTCGCCTGGATCACCGACCCGATGCACGGCAACACGTACGAGGCGGCCTCCGGCCACAAGACCCGCCGCTTCGACGACGTGCTCGACGAGGTCAAGGGCTTCTTCGAGGTGCACAAGGCGCTCGGCACCCACCCGGGCGGCATCCACGTCGAGCTCACCGGTGACGACGTCACCGAGTGCGTGGGCGGCGGCGACGAGATCTTCGTCGATGATCTGCACCAGCGCTACGAGACGGCCTGCGACCCGCGCCTGAACCGCAGCCAGTCTCTTGACCTGGCCTTCCTGGTCGCCGAGATGTACCGGGACCAGTAAGTCTGTCCCTTTTCACGCAACGGCGTGGGGTGCGGATCACACTCGATCCGCACCCCACGCCGCTTTTGTAGCCGAACCCTGGCGGGTAAGGTTAGGTTAGCCTCACCGATCAATCGGGGCGGCGCCATCAATCGATCTCGACGATCCGATCCCGATCGTGAATCACCGGGGAGGTGAACCGCGTGTACGTCTGCAACTGCTTCGGTGTCACCGAGGACCAGGTCAAGAAGCACGCGGCGGACGGCGCCTGCACTCCCCGCCAGATAGCTTCCGCCTGCAAAGCGGGCACCGACTGCGGTTCCTGCGTACGCCGGATCCAGGCACTCCTCGGCCGAGACGCGTGCCCCCGCCGAGAACTGCTCGACCAGGGCAAGCCCGCCCTCACACCGACGGCCGAACTCGCCGGTCTCGACGAGGCGGCCTAGCCCTTGGGCCGTGGCCCTCAGGCTTCAGCTCTCAGGCCTTGGCTCTCAGGCTGCGGCCCTCGGGCCTATGGCTGCTCGACCAGCTGGGCGATGTACAGCGGCTCGCCGAGCTTCTCGACCAGCTCCAGCTGGGTGTCCAGATAGTCGATGTGGTGCTCCTCGTCCGCCAGGATCGACTCGAAGATATTCGCCGAGGTGATGTCGCCCTTGGTGCGCATGACCTCGATCCCGCGCTTGAGCCGGTCGATGGCCTCCACCTCGATCTGCCGGTCGGCCTGGAACATCTCGGTGACGGTCTGGCCCACCCGTACATGGAACAGGCGTTGGTAGTTGGGGAAGCCCTCGAGGAAAAGGATCCGGTCGGTCAGCACCTCGGCGTGCTTCATCTCGTCGAACGACTCGGACCGGGTGTACTTCGCCAGCTTCGGCCAGCCGAAATTCTCCTGCATCTTCGCGTGCAGGAAGTACTGGTTGATGGCCGTCAGCTCGGCGGTCAGCTGCTCATTCAGAAACTCGATGACCTCGGGGTCGCCTTGCATTGCGGCGGCTCCTTCCAAGTGCGGGACTGGGGCAGGTCCGCGCATCTTGGCACCGCGTTCTGAAGGGCGTCCAGTAAGTTCACGCTTAGTCGGAGTTGCCCCTAATCGGTGCGGCCCTGGTCACATCCACCTGTCGCGGGCTGTCATCATGGAGGCATGGGTCAGCCGGAAAGCCGCGAAATGGAGCAGTCGGAGCTTCCTCCGGGACAGCGGCTACAGCGGGGCTGGCCGATCACTCACTACGGCCCGGTGCCCAAATTCCGCCCGGAGCGCTGGGAGTTCAGGGTCTTCGGCGCGACCGCCGACGGCGAGAAGCACTGCTGGAACCACGAGGAGTTCTCGGCCCTGCCGTACGAGACCGTGGTGGCCGATCTCCACTGCGTCACGAAGTTCTCGATGCTCGGCGCCGAGTGGGGCGGGGTCCCGGCACGGACGATCCTCGAGCTCGCACCGCCCGCGCCCGATGTCACCCATGTGATGGTGTGGGCCGAGTACGGCTTCAGCTCGAATCTCCGGCTCTCCGACTTCGGTGCCGAGAAGACCATCTTCGCCACGCACCGCGACGGCGAGCTGCTCACCGCGGAACACGGCTTTCCGCTGCGGCTCGTGGTGCCGCATCTGTACGCCTGGAAGGGCCCGAAGTGGGTCCGCGGCGTCGAGTACATGACCGCCGACCGCCGCGGCTTCTGGGAGGAGCGCGGCTACCACAACATCGGCGACCCCTGGCGCGAGCAGCGCTACTCCTACCAGGAGGAACCGGGCGACGGCCCGGAGCTGTAGCAGCCTCCGGGCCGTGGGGACCTGCTGTGCGGGTCAGTGGTGGTACTGGTGCACCACCGCGTGGCCCTTGCCGCGGCCGATCATCCACTTGTTGACCGGGGTGGTCACCACGAAGGCGACGGCGAAGGCGAAGGTGAGCGCGCCCCAGAACAGCGCGTCGGCCAGATGTGCCTCCATGGCTCCCGGTACGAGCAGCAGCACGCCGTTGTCGACGATCTCCATGACCGCGATGGAGAGGGTGTCCGCGGCGAGCGCCACGCCGATCGCCGCCTTCAGGCCGACACCGGCCCGGACGACCGCCCACAGGGTGAGCGAGTAGCCGAAGAAGAACGCCAGGACGATGGCGAGCACCATCGTGGGCGCGGTGGCCCACCCGAAGGCGGTGCCGATGACCATGCCGAGCACCTCGCCGATGGCGCACCCGATGAGGCAGTGCAGGGTGGCCTTCGCCGCCATGGACCAGCTGACCTTGCCCGTGCTGTGGTTGTGGTGGTCGTGCTGCTCGGGCTGCTTGTGCTGCTCGTGCTGCTCGTGGTGCTCATGCGCGGTGTGGGTGCCGTGGTCCATGAGTAACCCCAAAGTCGAGTAGCGGTCCCTGTCACTGACAAGAACCGTATACCCCCCAGGGGTATTCCTCAAGCGGCGGTGAGTTTCTGACCGACCTGGTCGACGTGGCCGTCCTGGTCGCCCTGGCCGTCCCTCAGCGCCTTGAGCCGGGAGACGTCCGCGGCGTGCCCCTCCGGGCCGCCCGGCGTCTCGATGATCAGCGGTACCCCCTGGGTCTCGGCATGTTCGAAGAGCTCGCGGAACGGCTCCGCGCCGATGTGACCGGCGCCGATGTTGGCGTGCCGGTCCTTGTGGGCGCCCACCACGTCCTTCGAGTCATTGGCGTGGATCAGCTTCAGACGCCCCGTACCGACGGTGTCCGTGAGCAGATCGAGGGTCTGCGTCATGCCGCCAGGACCCGCCAGGTCGTGCCCGGCCGCGAAGACATGGCAGGTGTCGAGGCAGATACCGAGCTTCGGGTGCGCGTCCAGGGCCTCGAAGTACGGGCCGAAGTCCCAGGTGCGGGAGCACAGCGAGGAACCCTGGCCCGCGGTCCCTTCCAGCAGCAGATCCGGGTCGTCGTCGTGCGTCAGCTCGTCGAGCAGCGGCAGCATGCGCTCGCGCACCTGGCGCAGGGCGACCGAACGCTCCCGGCCGCCGGTCGCCGAGCCGGTGTGCACCACCACGCCGAGCGCGCCGATCTCGCGGCCGCGGCGCAACGAGTGGCGCAGGGACGCCGCGGACTGCTCGACGGTCGCCTCGGTGTGCGAGCCGAAGTTGATCAGATACGGGGCGTGGATGTACGCGGGGAGTCCCTCGGCCGCGCAGGCCGCCCGGAACGCCTCGTCCTGCTCGGGATTGCCGACCGGCGTCGCCCAGCCACGCGGGTTGGCGACGAAGACCTGAACCGTCTCGGCGCCCATCTCACGGGCGTACCGGAGACCCTTGGTGGCGAGGCCCCCGGCCACCGGGACATGACCGCCGATGGGGTTGCGGCTTCTGCTGCTGACGTTCTCGCTGCTCACGCCGCCAAGGTTGTCATGGGGCGGGGGACCGGTCGGCAGGGGGCATATATCAGCCCGTCCGGCGACGGATCCGTGGTGCGGAAGAAGCGCCCGGGGCTCAGCGCACGCGAATCGTGATCTCGCTGCCCCTGGGTGCCTCTTCCCCGCCGTTCACGGACTGGTCCCAGACCTTGTCGCCGAAGAACCAGCTCTGCACCTTCACCGTGAAGCCCTTGGCCACGAGCTTCTGCCGCGCCTGGGCCTCGCGCAGGCCCACGACATCGGGGACCTCGACCATGTCCGGGCCCTTGGAGACGGTGAGCGTGACCTTGTCGCCCGTCGCGAGCTGGGCGCCCTCGCCGGGGGACTGGCGGGCGACGCTGCCCTTGTCCTCCTCGGAGAAGATCCGCTCGGGCGCGATCTCCACCTTCAGACCCGCCTCCTGAAGCTCGGTGCGGGCGTCGTCGACCGAGTCGCCGACCACGCTCGGCACGTCGACCGGGCTGCCCTTGCTGACCGTCAGAGCGACGGCCGTACCGGGCTTGCGCTTGCTGCCGACCGCCGGATCCGTGCTGATCACCGAGTTCTTCGGGACCTCGTCGCTGAACTGCCGGGTGACCATGCCCGGTTCGAGGCCACGGTCCTTCAGCTTCTTCCGCGCCGTGGCCAGCTGCTCGTTCCGCACCTCGGGGACCGTGACGATGCGCGGGCCGAGCGAGATCGTCAGGGTCACCTTGCCGTTGTCCCGGATGCGCTCGCCCATCTCCGGGTCGCTGGACATCACGGTGCCGCGCTTGTCGTTGTCGCTGTAGGCGCGCTTCACCTCGCGTACGTCGAGCCCGGCGTCGGAGAGCGTCTTGCGGGCCTCCGACTCGGTCTTGCTGAGCAGCGGCGGTACGCGGGTGAACTGGCCGGAGTTGATGTACCAGACGCCCGCCCCGACACCGAGCACGAGCAGCAGCGCGGCGACGACGGCGAGCACCGACCGGCGCGGGCCCCGGCGCGCCCCGTGGCCCGATCGCCCGCCCGGCGTCCCCGGTGGATCGGACGGCGCGGGCAGCGGCATCTCCAGACGGCTGGTGTGGTGCACTCCTTCGTCGCGGACGCCGCGGACGCCGTGCTGGCCACGGTCGCCGTCCGCCTGGGGCGGGAGCGGGTAGGGCACGGCGCCGGTCGCGCGCGGGATCACGCTCGTGCGGTCCTCGGCGTTGCTGTGCTCCGCGGCGCGCGCCCCCGGCGGCACCGCGTCCAACTGCTCGTCGGTCAGGGCGGCCCGGGCCTCGCGTGCCTGGCTGAGCAGCGCCACGGCGTCGTACGGGCGGACCTCGGGCGTACGGGCGGTCGCGGACGCGGTCAGTTCGTCCAGGCCGACGGGCAGGCCCGGCACGGCGGCGGACGGCGGCGGCACGTCCTCGTGCAGGTGCCGGTAGAGGATCTGGGCGGGGGTGTCCCCGGAGTGCGGCTTGGCGCCGGTCAGCATCTCGTAGAGGACGACGCCGCACGCGTACACGTCGACCCGGGGGTCGGCGGTGCCGTGCTCGACCTGCTCGGGGGCGAGGTAGGCGACGGTGCCGAGGACGGCACCCGTGGTGTTCGTGACCGTGTCCACCGAGCGGACCAGGCCGAAGTCGGCGACCTTGACCCGGCCGTCGTCCCCTATCAGGACGTTCTCCGGCTTCATGTCGCGGTGCACGAACCCGGCGCGGTGGGCGGCGCCGAGTGCGGCGAGGACCGGCTCCAGGATGTCCAGGGCGGCCCTGGGTTGCAGCGCGCCGCGCTCCCGCAGGACGTCGCGCAGGGTGCAGCCCGCGATGTACTCCATCGCGAGATAGACGTACGAGCCGTCCGTGCCCTGGTCGTAGACCCCCACCACATTCGGGTGCGAGAGCCGCGCGATCGACTTGGCCTCACGGATGAAGCGCTCCACGAAGGATGCGTCGGCGGCCAGGCTCGGGTGCATCACCTTGAGCGCGAGCACGCGGTCGAGGCGGGTGTCCACGGCCCGGTAGACCGTGGCCATCCCGCCGGCGGCAACGCGCGCATCGATGCGATAGCGGCCGTCGAGCACCTGCCCGACCAGGGGGTCCTGAAGGGTCGTGTCCACGCGGAGAGTCTACGAGCGGACACGGACAGCCCGGACCGTCCGGGGGGTACCGGGGGCGTACTGCAGCAGAGCTGTGACCCGGGGTAGGCCCCTTTGGTAACCCTTATAACCGGTGACGGTCAGAACGCAGGCCGCTCCGGATCGAGCCGGGCCAGGCCCTCCGCCGGCGACGACGCCTGCGCGAAGTGGCGACGCGGGATCCGCCCGGCCCGGTACGCCAGCCGCCCCGCCTCGACCGCGTGCCGCATCGCCTCCGCCATGAGCACCGGCTCCTGCGCCCGGGTCACCGCCGAGGCCAGCATCACCCCGGCGCAGCCCAGCTCCATGGCGAGCGCGGCGTCGGAGGCCGTACCGGCGCCCGCGTCCAGAATCACCGGCACGCGCGCGTGCTCCACGATCAACTGGAAGTTGTGCGGATTGCGGATGCCCAGGCCGGAGCCGATGGGGGAGCCGAGCGGCATCACCGCGGCACACCCGACGTCCTCCAGCTTCCGCGCCAGGACGGGGTCGTCATTGGTGTACGGAAGGACCGTGAAGCCGTCGTCGACCAGGGTCTCGGCGGCCTCCAGGGTCTCCACCGGATCGGGAAGCAGGGTGCGCTCGTCCGCGATCACCTCGACCTTGATCAGATCGGTGCCGAGCGCCTCACGGGCCAGCCGCGCCGTGAGCACCGCCTCCCCGGCCGTGAAGCAGCCCGCGGTGTTGGGCAGTACCTGGATGTCGAGCTTCTGGAGGACGGAGAGGACCGAGCCCTTGACGGCCGGGTCGACGCGGCGCATCGCCACGGTCGTGAGCTCGGTGCCGGACGCGGCCAGGGACCGCTCGAGGACGTCGAGGCTGGGCGCGCCTCCGGTCCCCATGATGAGGCGGGACGAGAACGTCGTACCGCCGATGACCAGGGGGTCGTCTGCCATGGGTCAGCCTCCTTGGACGGCGGTGAGGACCTCGACGCGGTCCCCGGCGCGCAGGGTGGTGCGGTGCCACTCGCCGCGCGGGACGACGGTTTCGTTGACGGCGGCCGCGACCCCGGAGGGCGCGGCGCTCAGGCGGGCGACCAGGGCGTCGAGCGTGGTGCCCGCGGGGATGTCCTGCGGTTCGCCGTTCACGGACACGGTGATGCCGGACGGCACGGTTCCGGGGTCCGGCGCTGCTGCGGCGCTCATACGGCCTGCTCCTCGCGTACGGCCTGCTCCTCGCGCACGGTCCGCTCCTCTTCGAGGACGGCGGGAGTTGCTGCTGCGAGGTGTTCCGGTGCGGCGGGTCTTTCCCGTAGGGGAGACGCCTTTCGTACGTCTTGCGGCAGCGGCTCCTGGTGTACGTCCTGTCGTGCGTCCCGCTTCCCGTGCGCGTCGAACCGGCGGGGCGTGAACGGGCGGGCGTACTCCGGCAGTTCACCGGCCGCCAGGACGTGCGCCATGGCGTCGCCGGTGATCGGCGTCAGGAGCACGCCGTTGCGGTAGTGGCCGGTCGCCAGGTGCAGGCCGGGCAGCGCCGTGGGGCCGAGCAGCGGGGCGTTGTCCGGGGAACCGGGGCGCAGCCCGGCACGGGTCTCGGTGAGCGGCAGCTCGGTGAGCCCGGGCACCAGCTCGTGGGCGTCCCGGAGCAGCTCGTACACCCCGCCCGCGGTGACCGTGGTGTCCCAGCCCTGCTCCTCGCTGGTGGCGCCGATCACCAGCTCGCCGTTCTCGCGCGGCACCAGGTAGACGTGGCTGCCGCGGACCACGGCGCGCACCGTGCGGCTGAGGAACGGCGCGTACGCGGGCGGCACGGTCAGACGGAGCACCTGCCCCTTGACCGGCCGCACCGGCGGTACGACCTCGGCGGGCACCCCGGCGAGGTCACCGCTGCGGCTGCCGGTCGCGAGCACCACCTGGTCCGCGGTCAGCTCGGTGCCGTCCGCGAGCACCGCGCCGCGCGCCCGGTCGCCGACCACCGTGAGCCGGTCCGCCGCCTGCCGGTGAAAGGTCACCCCGGCCCGCTCGCACGCCGTGACCAAGGCACGGGCGAGCCGCCGCGGGTCGATCTGGTGGTCCCCGTCGACCCGCAGGCCGCCGCGTACGCCCGGCGCGAGCAGCGGTTCGAGGCGGCGGCACGCGCGGCCCGAGAGCCACTGCGAGTCGAGCCCCGAGCGGTGCTGGAGGGCGTGCAGTTCGCGCAGATGGGCACGGTCGTCGGCGTCGAGCGCGACGGCGAGCGTGCCGCACCGGCGGTAGCCGAGGTCCTGGCCGCTCGCCTCCGCCAACTCGGCGGCGAAGGCCGGATAGCGCTCCGCCGAGGCGAGGTTGAGGGCGAGCAGCGTCTCCTCGCCGTAGTGCAGTTCGGAGACGGCGCCGAGCATGCCTGCCGCCACCCGGGCCGCGCCGCCGCCCGGCTCCGGGTCCACGACCTCGACGCGCAGCCCGCGCTGCGCCGCGCGCCACGCGGTGACGAGGCCGATGATCCCGCCGCCGAGCACCAGTACGTCGTGACTGCTGCCGCCGGAGGGCGGTGTGAGTGGCGTCCGTACTTCAGTAGTGGCCGTTTTCGTGGGCGTGCGCACTTCAGCGGGCGTGCGCGCTTCAGTGGGCGTACGCACTTCAGTAGGGGCCGCTTTCGCGGGCGTGTGCGCTGTGCGTGGAGGCATGGGCGTCCAGCCCCTCCCTTCGCCGGCATGACCCGGATCAGGTTCGTACGGTCGGAGGCGCGTGAGCCTCCCTCTCAGCCCGGTGCGTCCGGGCTCCCGCGTGTGGTCTCTGCCGGCCACCCTAGCTCTTGGCCCCGGTCACCTGAAGGGCGCCGGGTCCGGTGCTGTGCACTACGTCACGTACCGGCCTCGATCACCACTCTCCCTGACGACGCGTCAGTTGATTAGGGTGATCGTGTGAGCGAGCAGAGGCAGCAGAAGCAGCGCGTCGTCATCGTCGGCGCGGGAATGGCCGGCGTACAGACCGCCGTGGCGCTGCGCGAGCAGGGCTTCACCGGTGAGGTCCTGGTAATCGGCGCCGAGCCCCACCAGCCCTACGACCGGCCGCCGCTGTCCAAGGCCGTACTGCTCGGCAAGGCCGAGGGCTCCGCCTTCGACATCGACTTCGAGCAGCTCGACGTCGAGCTGAGCCTCGGTCACGAGGTCACCGGGGTCCGCCCGGACGCGCACGAGGTCGACACCGACCGCGGCCCGGTCCCGTACGACGTCCTGGTCCTCGCCACCGGCGCCGAACCGCTGCGCCTGCCCGGCACCGAGGGCGTGCCCGGCGTCCATCTGCTGCGCACCCTGGACGACGCGGACCGGCTCCGTCCGGTGCTCGCCGAGCAGAGCGAGATCGTGGTCGTGGGAGCCGGCTGGATCGGCGCCGAGTTCGCCACCGCCGCGCGCGAGGCGGGCTGCGCGGTCACCGTCGTCGAGGCCACCGACCGGCCGCTCGCCGGGGCGCTGCCCGCCGAGGTCGCCGCCCCGATGGCCGCCTGGTACGCGGACGCCGGGGCGGCCCTGCGCACGCACGCGCGCGTGGCGCGGATCGAGCCCGGCGCCGTGATCCTGGACGACGGCACCCGGCTGCCCGCCGGAGCCGTCGTCGTCGGCATCGGCGCCCGCCCGACCACCGCCTGGCTGTCCGGCTCCGGCATCGACACCGGCCCGGACGGCGCGATCGTCGCGGACGCCGCGCTGCGCACCTCGGCGCCCGATGTGTACGCGGTGGGGGACTGCGCCTCGTTCCCGTCAGGCCGGTACGGCCAGCGGCTCCTGGTGCACCACTGGGACAACGCCCTGCAGGGCCCGCGCACCGTCGCGGCGAACATCATCGGTGAGACCCCGGCGGTCTACGACCCGGTCCCGTACTTCTGGTCCGAGCAGTTCGGCCGCTTCGTGCAGTACGCGGGCCACCACGCCGCCGCGGACACCCTGGTGTGGCGCGGCGACCCGTCGGGTCCGGCCTGGTCGGTGTGCTGGCTGCGCGACCGCGCCCTGGTCGCCCTGCTCGCCGTGGGGCGTCCGCGCGACCTGGCGCAGGGGCGCCGCCTGATCGAGTCGGGCGTACCCCTCGACGCGGAGCGCGTGGCGGACCCTGCGGTCCCGTTGAAAGCGGCGAAGGCGTAGCCGCGCCGGGGGTCCTGCCCGGCATCGCCGCACGTCACCCCCGCCTCCTGGCCACGCCAGGTACCGACTGTCAGTCCGGGGTGGCACGCTTGTCCCTGTGACCGAGATTGACGCAAAGACCGAGGCTCTCATCCCCGCCTGGCTCAACCTTCCCGAGATCGCCGAGATGCTCGGCGTGGAGGTGACCCGCGTGCGGCAGCTGGTGAAGGAAGGCCAGCTGATCGCCGTACGCCGGGGGGAGAACAAGGCACTGTATGTTCCCGCCGCCTTCATCGACGAGGACGGCGCAAAGATCGTCAAGGGCCTCACCGGGCTCCTGACGGTCCTGCGGGACGACGGTTTCAACGACGAAGAGATGCTGGAGTGGCTCTTCACCCCCGACCCGACCCTGCCCGGGACCCCCGCCCAGGCCCTGAGGGAGAATCGCGGCACGGAGGTGAAGCGCCGCGCCCAGGCGCTCGCCGTCTGACCTGACACACCGACGGCGTACGGGCCCCGCGCACCGGGGTCCGTACGCCACCGACACCGGGGGATCCGTCCCATGACAGGCGCTCCACAGTCCCGCGCGGCACAGCTCGCCGACGCCCGCCTCTATCTGTGCACCGACGCCCGCAAGCGCCAGGGCGACCTGCCGGAGTTCCTGGACGCGGTCCTGGCCGGGGGCGTGGACATCGTGCAGCTCCGGGACAAGGGCATGGAGGCGGGGGAGGAGCTGGAGCACCTCGCCGTGTTCGCCGACGCCTGCGCCCGCCACGGCAAGCTGCTCGCGGTGAACGACCGGGCGGACGTCGCCCACGCGATCGGCGCCGACGTGCTGCACCTGGGCCAGGGCGACCTGCCCGTCCCCGCGGCCCGCGCCATCCTCGGCGATGAGGTCCTGATCGGCCGCTCCACACACGCCGAGCCCGAGGCGGCCGCCGCCGCGACGCAGGAGGGCGTGGACTACTTCTGCACCGGCCCCTGCTGGCCCACCCCCACCAAGCCCGGTCGGCACGCACCCGGCCTCGACCTGGTGCGGTCCACGGCGGCGCTCGGCACCGACCGCCCGTGGTTCGCCATCGGCGGCATCGACGCCGACAACCTCGACCAGGTCCTTGAGGCGGGCGCCCGCCGGATCGTGGTCGTCCGCGCGCTCACGGAGGCCGAGGATCCCCAAGCCGCGGCCGCCGACCTCGCGAAGCGGCTGCGTACGGCCTGAAGCGGCTGCGTACGGCCTGAGGGGACGCGATCGCGTACGGCCTGAAAGTGGTCGCGTATGAGCAGACCAGGACGGCCGTGGTCGGGGACACGGTGTACAGAGGCCCGCAGGTTGTCCGATGCGTGGACAACAAACCGGCAAAACCGGCATTTCGACCGTCCGCGGTTGGGGCGCCGTCACACCCTGACTAACCTGCGGGTATGGCCCTTGGCACAGCTTCCACCAGAACGGACCGTCCGCGCACGGTCCGTGACATGCTCGCGACCGGCAAGACCTCGTATTCGTTCGAGTTCTACGCGCCGAAGACCCCGAAGGGCGAGCGGAATCTGTGGAACGCGCTGCGCCGGGTCGAGGCGGTCCAGCCGAGCTTCGTCTCCGTCACCTATGGCGCGGGCGGATCCACGCGCTCCGGCACCGTGAAGGCGACCGAGCAGATCGTCGAGGACTTCACGCTGACCCCGGTCGCCCACCTGACCGCCGTCAACCACTCCATCGCCGAACTCCGCAACATCATCGGGCAGTACGCCGACGCCGGGATCCGGAACATGCTCGCCCTGCGCGGCGACCCGCCCGGCGACCCCATGGGCGCGTGGGTCCCGCACCCGAAGGGCGTCACCTACGCCGCCGAACTGGTGCGGCTCATCAAGGAGTCCGGCAACTTCTGCGTGGGCGTCGCGGCCTTCCCCGAGATGCACCCGCGCTCCGCGGACTGGGACACCGACATCCGGCACTTCGTGGACAAGTGCCGCGCGGGCGCCGACTACGCGATCACGCAGATGTTCTTCAATCCGGAGGACTATTTGCGGCTGCGCGACCGAGTCGCCGCCGCCGGCTGCGAGACCCCGATCATCCCGGAGGTCATGCCGCTCACGAATGTGAAGCAGCTCCAGCGGTTTGCGCAGCTCAGCAACGCCTCCTTCCCGGCCGGACTGAAAGAGCGGATCCTCTCGGCACAAGACGATCCGGCGACGGTACGCTCCATTGGCATCGAGTACGCGACGGAGTTCTGCGCTCGGCTCCTTGCCGAAGGAGTGCCAGGTCTGCACTTCATTACGCTCAACAACTCCACGGCGACTCTGGAGATCTACGAGAATCTGGGCCTGCACGACGACCCGCGGCAGGTCTGACCACACGGCCACGACCGCGTCCGGACAGGACGCGGTGGCTGGAGGAGAGGGGCGTACATGGGCTGGACGGTCCTCTACATCGCGTTCGGCGTCGTCGCGCTGTGGCTGCTCGGCGAGGTGCTGCTGCAGTACAAGGCACGGCTGCGCTGGCGGCTGCTCGCGTTCGTCGGCTTCCTCGGGGTCGTCGTCGGCGTGCTCATCCCCTCGGTCGTCGTGATCGGGATCGGCGCCGCCACCTTCGCCGTCGGGCAGACCTATGTGACGCTCTCCTTCCGCCGCGGCTTCTCCACCGGCTGGGCCATCGGCGGCGGTCCGGGCGGCAGCCGCCGTCGCAGGACCGAGGGCGCCGACGCCGAGCAGGACCCGACGCTCCAGGTGTCCGACGTGGAGTACGGCGCTCCGTACCCGCCGGAGCACGCGCCCGAGGCGCACTCCGGCGCGCACCCTGACGCGCACGCCGAGCAGCCCGCCGACTTCGCGGCCACCCAGGCGTCCCCGGTCTACGCCCCGGAGCCGATGCCGGACGACACCATGCAGTACGGCGTCTACACCGACGCGTCGTCCTTCCCGCCGCCGCCCGCGCCCGCCGCGGCCCCCGCCGGGGACTACGGCTACGACGGCTACGCCACGACGGGCTACGAGCAGGACCAGTACGGCTACGACAACGGCCAGTACGCCGCCTACTCCGACCCCTACATCGGCACGCAGGCCGCCTACAACGCCGATTACGACAGCTACGGCGGGCAGCAGGGCTACGACCCCGGATATGCCGCACAGGAGGCCGCGTACCCCGGCGGCTACCCCGGCGAGACCCCGCCCGGCGGTGTCTGGGTCCCCCAGCAACGCACCGGCGACGACCAGCAGCAGGGCGGCGCCGAGCTCCCGCCCGAGCAGCCGTACCCGTACCAGGACGGCTACGGGACGGGCTACGACGGACAGCAGCAGGCGGGCTATCAGGCGGGCTATAACGACCAGCAGCAGTACCGCTACTGAGTCCGACAGGCCTCGATCCCTCCGGCCCCGTCGGCGCTGCGGATCTAGCTGTCGGCTCGGTGCTGCGGATCCAGCTGTCGGCTCGGCGCTACAGATTCAGCCGTCGGTGCTGCCGCAGATCCAGGCGGGACCGGGCCGCCCGACACCGCGGGTCACTGCGACCCGCGGAACTCCGCGCCCTCGACGATCAGCCCCGCGACCAGCGCCCCCGACATCCCGGCGTGTGCGAGGCCGCCGCCCGGGTGTGCCCAGCCACCGGCCAGATAAAGCCCGGGGAGCCGGGTGCTGTTGGCCGGGTGAAGGAGCCGTCCCTCCGCCGCGGCCAGGGCGGGCGCGGGCACCGAGCCGCCCTCGGCGCAGGTGGTCCGCGCGATGTCCACGGGCGTGCGCACCTCGTGCCACAGGAGCCGGTCGCGGAGCCCCGGTATCGCGCGCTCGGCGACGGTGAGCAGCCGCTCCGCGGCCTCGGCCGCGGCCTCGCGGTCGGACCAGTCGACCGGGCCGTGCGGCGGGACCGTGGCCGTCAGGGTGACCGCCTCGTGGTCCGCGTCCGGCACCAGGGCGGGGTCGTCGGGGCGCAGCACCGTGAGGGTCGGTGCGGCGCAGACGGCCGCACCCCGCCGCGGGTCTCGCGGGCCTCGCGGGTCCCGCGGGTCCGGGGCGCCCGGCGCCTCCGGTGGGAAGAGGTGGTCCAGTTCGTCCTCGCGGTCGGCGGGGTGCAGCACGGTGCGGTGCGGGGTCGCCTCGGGGCGGGCGCCGCGCAGTGCGAGCAGCGCGGTGAGCCTGCCGGGCAGCCCCGACTGCGGGGCTGCCGGGCCGACGTCTCGCCACACCCGGTGCCCCGGCAGCAGCGACGTGACGGTGCCGGGCGCGCAGCCCGCCACTACGTGGTCGGCCTGCTCGACCGTGCCGTCCGCGAGCTCGACCCCGGCCGCCCGGCCGTCCTTCTCCACGATCCGTACGATCTCGGCACCGAAGGTGAACTCGACCTTCCGCTCCCGGCACCGGTCGTACACCGCGCGCGCCAACTCACGCAGCCCGCCGCGCACGTACCAGACGCCGAAGGACTGCTCCATGTACGGCAGTACGGCGGCGTTGGCCGGGGCCGTGCGCGGATCGAGGCCGTACGCGAGGGCGTGGCTCTCCAGGATGGCGGCGAGCCGCGGGTCGGCCAGCTCCCAGGCGCCGACCTCGGCGAGGGTGCGGGCCCGGCGATCGGCGCGCAGCAGTCTGCGCCGGACGGCCGCGGGGTAGGGCTCGCGCTCGCCGAGGACCTGCCAGTTGGGCCAGAGGGGCTCTTCGAGGAGGGGGCGGCGCATGCGCTCCCAGGCGTCCCGTGCGCGGTTCATGACCACGCCCCAGCGCTCCCCGGCGCCGGTGCCGAGCGCCGCGTCGAGCGCCGCCACCGCGCCCGCGCGGGAGGCGTTGGGCAGGTCCACTTCCGTGCCGTCCGCGAAGAGATGACGCACCGCCGGGTCGACCTGGACCAGGTCGACGCAGTCCTCGAGCGGCCGCTTGCCGGTCTTGATGAACAGGTCGCGGTAGACGGCGGGCAGCGGGAGCAGTCCCGGTCCGGTGTCGAAGGCGAAGCCGTCGCGTTCGTACCGGCCGAGCGCACCGCCGTACGTCTCCGCGCGCTCGAAGATCACCACCCGGTGGCCTGCCACGGCCAGCCGGGCGGCCGTCGCCATCGCGCCCATCCCGGCGCCGATCACCGCAATCCGTGCCATGTCAGGGACCTTATCCGGACCCACTGACAACGCGGCGCGCGGCCATGTTCCAGCCCGCCTGACGTTTGAGGACGAGCACGCTGTTTCAGCCCGTCCGGCGTTCGAGGACGGGCGCGTTCAGCGTGCGGGAAGCGGGGTCTGGCGGCGCAGCCCCCAGGTGCGGCAACCGAGCCGACGGCACGGAGTCGTGGTCCGTCAGAAACGCCCTAACCGGGCGGCAGCCCGGCCCGCGCCGCAGCCAGGCGTTTCTCCTCGCGGCGCCGGTCCCGGCGGCGCAGGAAGTGCCGGATGTGGCGGGCGATGAAGAACAGTATCACCAGGCCGAGCAGGAGCAGGACGCCCGCGATGATCGCGGCGGCCTCCGGGTGGAACATCGCGAACGAGACGAGTCCGCCCACGCCCAGGTCCTCGGCGATGCTGACGACGATATTGCTGAACGGCTCGGGCGAGGTGTTGATCGCCATCCGGCCCCCGGCCTTCACGAAGTGGCTGGCGAGCGCGGTCGAGCCGCCGATCGCCCCGGCCGCCAGATCGTTGAGGGAGCCGCTCTGGCCCGCGAGCAGCGCGCCGACCACGCCACCGGAGACCGGCCGGATCACGGTGTGCACCGCGTCCCAGACCGAGTCCACGTACGGGATCTTGTCGGCCACGGCCTCGCAGAGGAAGAGCGCTCCGGCGACCACGAGGACGTCGGTGCGCTGCATGGACTCGGGGACGTCATCGGTCAGGCCGGTGGCCCCGAAGATGCCGAGCAGCAGGACCACGGCGTAGGCGTTGATCCCGCTCGCCCAGCCGCTGGTGAAAACGAGAGGGAGTACGGACACGGGCGTGATCGTAGCCAGTCGGGTGCTCGCGCGGATGGGGAGGAGTGCGCAGGCCTGAGTATCCGTACCTAGTACGTGAGATGAGTAGCTGCACGGATGGGCGTTGACCTGCGCAGACGGAAGAGTAGGGGGCACGGAAGGGGAGCGGCACCGGCACCGCCGACACGGGGCGGCGGAACGGTGCCGCACCCCCGAAGGAACGGGGGCACGCACGGGGGAGGCGCTGGTTCCGGAGAGGCTCGGGGGGATCGAGCCTCTCCGGACCGGCGCCTTCAGTGCTTCCGGGAGCCTTCCGCGTACGGCATCACCACGCGCGCGTGCCGTGTAGGAGGGCTCCACGCGCGCGTGCCGCGTACGAGGGCTCCACGCGCGCGTGCCGCCCAGGGCACCGCTACGCGCGTGTGCCGCTCACCCGGCCCTGAAGGAGCCGGGACAGGGCGGCGTGTACGTCGTCGATGGACCGCTCGGGCTGGAACGCCTGCCAGTCGAGCGCGGCCACCAGGACCATGCCCACCAGGGCGGCGGCGGTGAGCGGAACGTCGATCTCCGCGCTCAGCTCGCCCGCTGCCACGCCCTCGCGCAGCACGTCCTCGACCACGGCGACGGCCTGCTGCCTGACCACCATCAAGGTGGACTGCCAGGCCCGGTTGGTGCGCCACAACTCGGCGACGTAGAGCTGGGTGAAGGCCGGATAGGCGGCGATGAAGTCGAGCCCGGCGCGGATCATCGCGTCGAGCGCGTCGACCTTGCTGCCGCCCCGCGCGGCCGTCTCGTCCGCCGCCTCCTGCAGGGAGGCGGTGAGCAGCCCGACGCCGTAGCGGAGCAACTCCTCGAAGAGCTCGGCCTTGCTGGCGAAGTTGTAGTAGACCGTGCCCTTCGCGACGCCCGCGCGCTCCGCGATCTCGTCGACCGTGGTCGCGGAGAACCCCTTCTCGGCGATGAGGGTGACGGCCGCCTCGTAGAGCTTCGCCCGGGTGGCCCGGCGCCGTGGGTTGCTGCTGTCCATGGCCCTGATTGTCACAGGTGCGGACGGGCTCGCCGGCACGGGTGCGGTCGGGCTGCTCACGGCGCTCACAGGCTCAGCTCGGGGTGCAGCCGGTCCAGGGTCCACACCTGCCGCTTACGGGCCGAGAGCGCGGTCAGCGCCAGAGCACCCGCCGTGAACGCCGCCAGGACCACGCACGCCTGCCATACGGGGCCGAGCCCACCGCCCGAGATCAGCCGGCGCAGCGACTCGACGACGTAACTCATCGGCAGGTAGGGGTGGATGGCATTGAAGAACCCGGGGCTGGTCTGCACCGGATAGGTGCCGCCCGCCGAGGTCAGCTGGAGCATCAGGACCGCGAGCACCAGGATCCGTCCGGCCGCCCCGAACCGGGCGTTCAGCCACTGCACGATGGCCGCGAAGCACGCCGTGACCAGGACGAGGAACCCGATCGTTCCGGCCGCCCGGGCCATCTCCAGACCCAGCCCCCAGTGCAGCACCGACATCAGCGCCGCCACCTGTAGCGCCCCGAGGGCCACCACCGGCAGCCAGCCCGCGACCGCGATGCGCCAGGCCGAGGCACCGGCCGCGAGGGCCCGCCGGTTGAGCGGCTGGATCAGCATGTACGCGACCATCGCACCGACCCACAGGGACAGCGGGATGAAGTACGGGGCGAACCCGGTGCCGTAATTGGGCGCCTTGTGCATGGACTTGGCGGCGAGCTGGACCGGGTCGGCCATCACCTCGGTGCGCTGCTCGCGGTCCTTCTTGTCGTAGTCGGGGATCTTCGCCACACCGTCGTGCAGCCCTCCGGCCAGCTCACCGGAGCCGTCGACCAGCTTGAACATGCCTCCGTTGAGGTCGTTCGCACCGGTCTTCAGATCGCCGACGCCGGAGTCGAGGTCGGTGGCGCCCGTCTTGGCCGAGCCGAGCCCGGTGTGCAGCTTTCCGGCGCCCTTGGCGACCGCCTTGGCGCCGCGGTTCAGCTCGTTGATCCTGGCCACGGCGTCCTCGAGCTGCTCGTCGAGGTGCGGCGCCCGCCGCGCCAGTTCGTCGGCCTTGTCCTGGAGCTTCTTCAGGTCGCGGTCGAGCGCGGAGACGTCGCCGTTGTAGTCCTGCACCACGGCGTTGAGGTCCTCGGCGATCTTCGCCGTCTTGGCCGCCGCGTCCCTGGCCTCCTTGAAGGCGGGGCAGTTGGGGTCGGGGACCGGGGACTTCTCGCAGCGCGCCGTGTAGAAGCCGTTCATGGTGTCGGAGGCCTTGCGCGCGTCCTCGGCGGCCCCGGGGGTCACCTTCACGAGCGTCTCCAGGTGGTCCCGCACGGCCGAGGTCGAATCCGAGACGAGACGAGCCGTATCGCCGATGGTGTCGCCGTTGTCCTTCAGGTACGGGCGCACCTTGTCCGCCGTCGCGTTCACCTTGTCGGCCAACTCCTGGGTGCCGTCCGCGACCTGGCGCGTGCCGGTGCGCAGTTCACCCGAGCCCTTGTGCAACTCCTTGATGCCGCTCGCCAGTTCGCCGCTGCCGTCCTTGGCTTCCGTGAGGCCGTCGGCGAGCTTCTTGGAGCCCTTCTCCGCCTTGCCAACGCCGTCCTTGAGCCGGTCGGCGCCCTCGGCGGCCTCCTTGGTCTTGCCGTGGATGTCGGAGAACGAGATGAAGATCTTGTCGAGGAAGCCGCGGGACGTCTTCGTGGACGCCGCGGTGCGTACCTCGGAGAACACCGTCCGGGAGATCTGGCCGACGATGTAGTTGTTGGCGTCGTTCGTCCGTACCTGTAGTGCTCCCGTTTCCGGGGAGTCGCCCGAGCTGGACGCGATGCGCTTGCTGAAGTCCGGAGGCATGGTCAGGGACAGGTAGTACGTCCCGTCCTCCACGCCCTTACGGGCCTCCTCGGCGCTCACCTCGTGCCACTGGAAGGTCTTGCTGTCCAGGAGGCCCTCGGTGATGGAGTCGCCCGCGACGACCTTCTCGCCGCCCGCCGTGGCGCCCTTGTCGTCGTTGACCAGTGCCACGGGAATCCGGTCGAGACGGCCGTACGGGTCCCAGAACGACCACAGGTACAGGGCCCCGTAGAGCAGCGGCAGCAACAACAGCGCCACCAGAGCGGCCCGCGGCAGCTTCCCCCTGCCGAACCGCCTGAGCTCAAGCGCGGCCAGTTTCGGCGAGCGCATCGGCCTCCCCCTTCTCGTCGTTCTCGATCTCGTTCTCTTCCGCTGGGGTGCGGGTGGTCGCTGCCGCGGTCTCTTCTTCTGTGGCGCCGGTGGCCTCGTCGGCTGCGGGCGCGGCGGTCGACACCACGACCGCGCCCTCCGGTGCCTCACTGCACACCGCGACGACGGTCGTTCCGGCCGTGGCCACCGACTTCAGGAGCGCCCACGCCTCGGCCCGCTCGGCGTCCGAGAGCTTCAGGTCCACGTCGTCGACGCCGAGCAGCCGCGGCTCGGCGATCAGGGCGAGCGCCACGGAGAGCCGCAGCGCCTCGATCCGCTCCAGGTCCCGCACGGCGGTGCGGCGCCCCTTGGGCAGCGTGCCGAGGTCAAGACCGGTGGCCTCCAGTGCTGTGTCGATACGCAGCTGTGTCGCCGCCTTCCGCTCGGCGCGGGGACGCAGCAGCGCGCGCAGCGAACCGCCGAACCGCCGCTGAAGCAGGGCGCGTTCGTGGATGTGCTCGCCGACGGTCAGCGAGGGGTCGAGATCGGTGACGCCCGGCGTGTGGCCGAGCGCGCTGACCCGGCGTACGGCGGCCATTTGCTTGGGCAGTCGCAGTCGGCCGATGCTCGCGTGGCCCTCGGTCGGCTTCATCCGCCCGGTCAGTGCCAGCAGCAGACAGCTCCGGCCGGAGCCGGACGGCCCTTCCACGGCGATGAGCGCGCCGGGTGCGGCGTCGATGTCGACCCCTCGAAACGCCCAGCCGCGGGGGCCCTTGAGGCCGAAGTCCGCGGCTGAGACGGATATGCCGGTGGGTGCCGCATGCGGCCGTTCCACAGACCTTCCCCCCTCTTCCCAACTCTTTGAACTGACTGGTCAGTACAAAACTGTATCGGGTCGCCCCGAGCCCGTGCACCCCACCCCCTCCGGCGACTCCCGACGCGGGGTCAACTCACCGCAACCGAACCCACGATCGAGGCAAAAGTGCAGGTCAGAGCCGATTGTCAGTGGCGTACTTCACGATGGGGTCATACGGCCACAGAGCCGTCACACGACGACAGGAGGTTCGTCATGGCCAGTTCGTACGCAGCAGCCGCACGCCGGCACCGCGCCACCGGCCCTGCCCCCTCACTGAACGGTCCGGCGAGCGACGTCCACCCGGTCCTGCGCCGGTCCACCGCGCCGCCCGAAGCGCTCGACCTGCTCTCCCAGGCCCACACCGGGCTCGACGATGCCGCGGGCCTGGAGACGCCCAACGAGCGCTATGCGGCCGCGCACCTCGCCGCGCTGCGCACCGCCGCCGCCGTACTCGCCGTCCGCGGCCGCCCGGAGAGCAGCGAGCGCCGCCGTCGGCGGATCCGCAGCGCCTGGGAGGTCCTGCCGGAGATAGCGCCCGAACTCACGGAGTGGAGCGCCCTGTTCGCCTCCGGCGCCCGCCGCCGCGCCCGCGCCGAGGCCGGTATCCAGGGCGCCGCCAGCGCCCGCGACGCCGACGACCTGCTGCGCGACGTGGCGATGTTCCTGCGCCTGGTGGAGCGGATGCTGGCCCTCCAGCCGATACTGCCCACCCCACGGCCGCAGTCGGAGCCACCGGAGCGGCCGGCCGCCGAGGGACCGGCCTGACACCGGGCGCGCGGTGACCCGGCGGTATGGGGCACCGCGACGCGGGGCGGCACGGGGGACCGGGCAGTGGGCCGGAGGCAATAGGGTGGAACCACCTGCGCCTTCCCCATGCCAACCGGGCCGGGGAAGCCCCCGATCAGCTCCGCCACCGGGCGGTGCCGTGCCGAGGAGTCAACTGCCGTGTCGGACCCGATGCGCCCCCGCGCTTCTCTCCGTACCGCCGTGGTCTGGGAGGTCCTGAAGGACGCCCTCGACCGTCAGGTCAAGGCGACGGGTCGGGAGTCCCTGGACGTGCTCGACACCGGGGGCGGCAGCGGCAACTTCGCGGTGCCCGTCGCCGTCCTCGGCCACCGGGTCACGGTCGTCGACCCCAGCCCGAACGCCCTGTTCGCCCTGGAGCGCCGTGCCGCCGAGGCCGGCGTCGCCGACCGGGTACGCGGCGTGCAGGGCGACGCCCACGGCCTGTTCGACGTCGTCGAGCGCGGCGGCTACGACGCGGTGCTGTGCCACGGCGTCCTGGAGTACGTGGACGACGCCGCCGAGGGTGTACGGAACGTGGTCGCCGCACTCCGCGAGACCGGCTTCCTGAGCCTGCTCGCGGCCGGTCTGGGCGGTGCGGTCCTGACCCGGGCCCTCGCCGGGCACTTCACCGAGGCACGGCAGGCGCTCACCGACCCGGACGGCCGCTGGGGCGAGGGCGACCCGGTGCCGCGGCGCTTCACGGCCGAGCAGCTCACCGAGCTCGTGGCCGACTGCGGCCTGCGGATCGGCGCGGTGCACGGCGTACGCGTCTTCGCCGACCTGGTCCCCGGCGTCCTCGTGGACACCGAGCCCGGGGCCCTGGAGGAGCTGCTCAAGCTGGAGGCCGTCGCCGCCGAGCAGCCCGCGTTCCAGTCGGTCGCCACCCAGCTTCACGTACTCGCCGAGAAGTTCGGCGATTAGCACAATGCGGGCCGGTTTCTCCGCCTCCACCGCCCGCGCGTCGGACTTTCGTCCCCGCCGGTCCGCCTGATCAGCGGTGGAGCCGCACATGGAGTACGCCACAGGCCCCCCGAACAGGCGGCCCGCACCGTATGATCGAAGGACACCGTCCGGCATGACGGACCGGCCACCGGGGAATCCAGATCCCAGCACGGCCGTTTCGTTCATGACGGGCCCAACGGCGAATTGGCGTAGAGGGGCGGGTTTCACGGGGGCGATTCCCTGCCTATCCTGAAGGGGACCCCCGGTCGCCCCCGGCGACTGCACGATGAGGAGGACTCCGTGCCGCTCTCGGAGCACGAGCAGCGAATGCTCGAGCAGATGGAGCGAGCGCTGTACGCCGAAGATCCCAAGTTCGCGACAGCGCTTGAGGGAAGCGGGCTGCGTACACACACCCGGCGACGGGTCTACCAGGCGGTCGCGGGCTTCCTGGTAGGTATCGCGCTCCTCATGACCGGAATGGTCGCCCAGCTCTGGTGGATCAGCGTGGTGGGCTTCCTCGTCATGCTCGGATGTGCAGTGCTCGCGGTCAGCGGTTGGCGCAAGGCGCCCAAGCCCGGGGAGCAGCCCGCTCAAGGAGCGGCGCCGCCAGGGTCCGGCCGTCGCCAAGGTCGGCAGCGACGATCCATGATGAACCGGATCGAGCAGCGCTGGCAGAGGCGGCGGGACGAAGAGGGGCACTGAGGGGCTCCACGAGACACCTGTTCACGAGATTTCTCGTCCTGGGTGAGGGGCACACGCATCGCGCGTGTGCCCCTCACCCATGTCTGTGCCATCCATGTGTGTGCCACCCATGTCTGTGCCCTGACACCTGAGCGCGTTCCGCTCACCGATGCCGTCGTGCCGACGTACTGCTCAGCCCTGCTGCTTCCCCGGGCGACGCAGTAGCGAAGTCCGGCGCTCCAGGCCGCGGAAGCGGGCGCTCCAGCGCCCCTTGAAGGCCGTCCAGCGGGCCTCGCAGGCCCAGGCCACCCTGACAGCCGAGCGGGGGGCGAGGAGTGCGCGCAGCCGCGTACTCCGTCCCGCCTGGGCCCGTAGCCCGGCACGCACCCGGCGTACGTCCTCGGCCAGGCCCGGCGTGGGCCGCGGGCTCGGCGCGTAGAGCACCTGCTCCACCGCCGTCGCCACCCGGTGCACGGAATCCGCGGCCGCCGGGTCGAGCCGACCGAGCCTGACGATGCGCTCGGCCGTCCTGCGTGGCGTCCGGGAGTCGTCCGGCCGTATGCCGAGGTCCCACGCCGTATCGGTCAGCTCCCGCCAGGCCGCAAGCGTGCGCGCCGTGACATCCCCGGCGGTACGCCCGGCGGCGCCGAGCCGCACGCTGCGCGTCCGGGTCCGCCACAACAGGGGCAGCAGCGGCACAAGCAGCACCCCCAGGGCAGCCAGACCCACGCTCACGATCGTGCCGATGGGCGGACCGTCGTCACCGCCTCCCGTGCCTCCCTGAGGGCTGGTCCCGCCGCACTCGCCGGACCTGCGCATCTGGTCCGGGCAGCTCTCCGACGGCGAGGCCGACGGGGCCGTGGACGGCTCCGCCGAGGCGGACGGCACCGGGGCGACGCTCTCGCCCGAGCTGTCCGTCGGGATCTCCGGGCGGGTGTACTCGGGTGTCGTGCCGCGGCTCGGCGTGGGCTCGAAGCGGGTCCAGCCGACCCCCTCGAAGTACAGCTCGGGCCAGGCGTGGGCGTCCCGCAGGCCCACCGACATCGTGCCGCCGGACCCCGGGGCGCCCGGCGTGAAGCCGACCGCGACCCGCGACGGTATGTCCAGGGTCCGGGCCATCGCCGCCATGGAGAAGGCGAAGTGCACGCAGAAGCCCTGCTTTTCCTTCAGGAACCGGCTGATGGCCGCCGCGCCGCTGCCCGCCCGCACCTCGGTGTCATAAGTGAAGCCGCCCTCCGAGGAGAACCAGTCCTGGAGCTTCACCGCGCGCTCGTAGTCGTTCGCCGCGCCCTTGGTGACCCTCCGGGCCGTGGCGGACACGTCCTGTGGCAGCGAGTCGGGGACCCCGCCGTAATCCCGGAGCATCGAGCGGCGCGGCGCCGGTGCCGAGGCGAGCTGCTCCCGGGTCGGCTGCACGATCAGGCTCTTGACCTGGTACTGCTTGCCGCGCGTCGTCTGACCGCCGTCCCCGACGAGGGTTCGGCCCTCCGGCTCGTACCGCCAGCGGCCGTCGATCTCCACCTCGGTCGCCGGATAGGGCATGGGCAGCCAGTCCTGCGCGTACCAGCCCGCCGCCGAGATGTTCGTCTGTACTTCAGTGGTGCGTACGTCCGGGGTGAGCCCCGGAGGAGAGGGCAGACGGCTCGGTACGTCGAAGATGCGCCGCTCGGCCGGTTTCCACGCCGTCCCGTCGAACTGGTCCAGGGACACGATCCGCAGATACAGGTCCTCGGTCTGCTCGGCGCTGGTGCGGTACGAGAGCACCTCGCGGTCCTCGGGCTGGTTCAGGCTGTTCTGCAGTGAGACCAGGGGGTTCACGGCGGAGATGGTGCCGCCGGGGTCCGTGCCGCCGCGCCGTGCCGCGTTGTCGAGCAGACCGCCGTCGAGCGACGGCAGCGCGGCGGGCACCACCAGGGCGATGCCCAGGGCGAGTACGCCGATACGACGGCCGGTGCGGACCGGGGCGATGGCGCCCGCGCTCCCGGCCGGTACCGCGGAGAGCCCGCCCGGCCCGGCCGTCCTGCCGGAACCGCCGCCGAAGATCCGTCCCCACTGCGAGAGCCGGTCCCGCCCCTCCGCCAGGAGCAGCAGCAGATAGCCGCCCGCCGCGGCCAGGAACCACACCCAGCCCGCCCCGCCCTGCGAGAGCCCGGCGGCCACCGAGTACAGCGCGAGCAGCGGAAGACCCGCCGGGGCGGCGCTGCGGAACGTCACGGCGAGCGCGTCCACGGCGAGGCCGATCACCAGGACCCCGCCGACCAGCATCAGCCGGATGCCCTGGCTGAGCGGGGCCGGAATGGCGTACTTGCCGACGTCCATCGCGCCGGACTCGAAGAGCACGCCGAAGCTCTCGAAGGCCTCGGGGCCCGGCAGTACCCCGCCGACCGCGTGGTCGCTCACGAACACCAGCGTGAGCAGCAGCAGCGTCACCACGGCCTGCACGATCACCGTCAGCGGCCGGGGGAGCGGCACCCGCCGCGCCAGGGCCCCCGCCCCGGTCTGCAACCCCAGGAGGATCGCCGCCTGCACGATCCACGTGGCCGGATCGACCAGCGGCAGCAAAGCGCACGAGGCGAGCAGCGTGGCCGCCATGGCGCACAGGGCAAGGCGTGCGCTCCCACTCATGACCGTCCCCCCGTCGAACCCATCCCCGTGCCCGGACCCATCCCCGCGCCTGCGTCCGGCCCCGGCCCCGTACCCGAACCTGCGCCCGCGACCGAGCCACCCGCACCCGTACCCGAGCCCGCACCCAACCCCGGACCCGAGCCCACACCCGAGCCCAAACCCGAACCCATGCCCGCCGCCGCAGCGCCTCCCGGACGCGCACCCGGATCAGCCGCACCGCCCGCTCCCGTGCGCTCCCGGTCGGCCAGGCGCCACAGTTCCGTGAGGCCCGCGCCCGGCGGTACGCCGAGGGCCGTCCAGCCCGCCTCGCGCAACTGCCGCAGCCGCTCGTCGAGTTCGGGTGTCGTCTCGAGGCCCTGCGCCCAGGCGTCGCTGTCCAGGACGAACGCCACGGCCGCGCCGCTGCGCTGCCGCATCCGGGCGGCCACCGCGGCCTGCTCCTCGTCCAGGTCGCCGAAGAAGGCGACGAGCAGGCCCTCGTTACCGCCGCGCAGCACGTCGTACGCGCGCGACAGGCCCGTGTCGTCCGACTGGTCCACCACCGCCAGGGTGTCCATGAGGAGCCCGGCGGCGTCCGCCGACTCCTGGCCCGGGCCCGCGAACCCGTCCGAGCCCTCGCCCGGCACCGCCGTGCCGCTGTCCGTCAACAGGCGGACGGAGAAGCCGCGTTCGAGCATGTGCACCAGCGTGGAGGCGGCGCCCGAGACCGCCCACTCGAAGGCCGAGTCGGGCCCCGCGCCCCGGTGCGCGCAGCGGCGGGTGTCGAGCAGGACCGTGCAGCGGGCGCGCTGCGGCTGCTCCTCGCGGCGCACCATCAGCTCGCCGTACCGCGCGGTGGAGCGCCAGTGCACCCGGCGCAGGTCGTCGCCGTGCCGGTACCCGCGCGGGATCACGTCGTCCTCACCCGCCAGGGCGAGCGACCGCTGCCGCCCGTCGCCGTACCCCTGAGCCTCCCCGGAGAGCCGCACCGGAGGCAGCGCCGTCACGCGCGGGATCACCGTCAGGGTGTCGTACGCGCTGAAGGAGCGGGTCAGTTCGCACATCCCGAAGGGGTCGGTGAGGCGCAGCTGGAGCGGGCCCAGGGGATAGCGGCCGCGCAGGTCGGAGCGGACCCGGTAGGACACCTCGCGTCGCCCGCCGGCCTCCACCCGGTCGAGCACGAACCGTGGCCGCGGGCCGAGCACATAGGGCACCCGGTCCTGAAGCATCAGCAGCCCGGTGGGCAGCCGCGAGACGTTGTCGATGCGCAGCTGCACCCGGGACTCGGAGCCCGTGGGCACCCGCGCGGGCGCGAGCCGCCGCGACCCCGCCACCCGGTACCGGGTGCGGTACAGGACGACCGTGCACACCAACGGCAGTACGGCGAGCAGGAGTCCGACCCGCAGCAGATCGCTCTGCCCCAGGACGTACGCGCACACGGCGGCCGCGACCCCGGCGGCCAGGAAGGAGCGGCCCCGGGTGGTCAGCCCCGAGAACGCGGTGCGCAGGCCGCCCGTGCCCTCGTCCCCGGCACCGGAACCGGCCCGCGGCGACGTCCCCCCGGCCGTCATCAGAGCCTCCGCGCGCCGGGCGGCCGATGGCCGTACGCCGCGGCACCCGGCACATCCGGACGGCCCCGGTCGAGGCCGCCGGGCGCGTGGGCCGCCGGAACCGGGGTGCGCTGGAGGATCTCCAGGACCATCTGCTCCGCGGTGCGCCGGTTCAACTGCGCCTGTGCCGTGGGCAGCAGACGGTGCGCCAGGACCGGGACGGCGAGCGACTGCACATCGTCCGGCAGGGCGAACTCCCGGCCGTTCAGGGCGGCCGCCGCCTTGGCGGCGCGCAGCAGGTGCAGGGTCGCCCGCGGCGAGGCGCCGAGCCGCAGGTCCGGGTGGGTGCGGGTGGCGGCGACCAGGTCCACGGCGTACCGGCGCACCGGCTCGGCGACGTGCACCGTGCGCACCGCTTCGACGAGCTTGACGATGTCGTGCGCGTGGGCCACCGGCTGCAGGTCGTCCAGCGGCGAGACGCCGCCGTGCACATCGAGCATCTGCAGCTCGGCCTCCGGGCTCGGATAGCCGATGGACACCCGGGCCATGAAGCGGTCCCGCTGCGCCTCGGGCAGCGGGTAGGTGCCCTCCATCTCGACCGGGTTCTGGGTGGCCACCACCATGAACGGGTCGGGCAGTTCGTACGACTGGCCGTCGATGGTGACCTGGCGCTCCTCCATCGACTCCAGGAGTGCCGACTGGGTCTTGGGCGAGGCGCGGTTGATCTCGTCGCCGATCACGATCTGGGCGAAGATGGCGCCCGGCTTGAACTCGAAGTCGTGCTGCTGCTGGTCGTAGATGGACACCCCGGTGATGTCCGAGGGCAGCAGGTCCGGCGTGAATTGGATGCGCCGCACCGAGCAGTCGATGGACCGGGCCAGGGCCTTGGCGAGCATGGTTTTGCCGACGCCCGGGACGTCCTCGATCAGCAGATGACCCTCGGCCAGGAGCACGGTCAGCGCGACCCGTACGACCTCGGGCTTGCCCTCGATCACACCCTCCACCGACCGGCGTACCTGCTCAGCGGTGGTGGTCAGATCTGTGAGGCTCGCTCGATCTTCATAGGTCGTCACCGGCCCTCCTCGGCCCTCTTCCTGCGGGCCGATGCCATCCGTGCGACCCGGCCCTCCCCGAAATACGGACGCCACGCGGGATTCGTTCCGACGCGATGTCTTCCCCGCATTCTTGTTGCCGTTACCGTGCCGTGTCACTCGCCTGTGGATAACTCACGGCGATATGTGGGTCCTTCACGGCTTTTCGGAGCCGGACCGGGCGGTCGGCGGACCGTCAGGCCGGGTCGATCTCGCGCAGCAGACCCGTCTTCACGTCGAACACGAAACCTCGTACGTCGTCGCGGTGCGGCAGGAACGGGGAGGTCCGCACCCGCTGCATCGACTGCCGTACGTCCTGGTCGACATCGCGGAACGCCTCCACCGCCCAGGCGGGCCGCTGGCCGACCTCGTCCTCCAGCTCGTGCCGGAAGTCCTCGGTGAGGGTGAGCAGGCCGCAGCCGGTGTGGTGGATCAGGACGACGCTGCGGGTGCCGAGCGCACGCTGGCTGATGGTGAGGGAGCGGATCACGTCGTCCGTGACCACGCCACCCGCGTTCCGGATGGTGTGGCAGTCGCCGAGGGACAGGCCGAGCGCGTCGTGCAGGTCGAGGCGGGCGTCCATGCAGGCGACGACGGCGACCTTGAGGACGGGGCGGGCGTCCATGCCGGGGTCCACGAAGCCCGCGGCGTACCGCTGGTTCGCCTCTACCAGGCGGTCGGTGACGGTGCCGGACATCGAGCCTGTGGGGTCGGTGGGCAGAGGGAAAGAAGTCGACATAGCTATGACAGTAATGCGCACACCTGAAGCGAGCCTGGTGCGAGAGGGGACAAAGAACGTCAACGGATCTTGTTGTGAGCCAGTGCACAGGTGGCGCGGGCGGGCCCCGTACGGGTGAACCCCGGTCGCACGCGACGCGCACGACGGTGGTGCGGCCGGAGATTGACCGGGGGACAGCGTGGACTAAAGTGACGCGAAGCGGGAGGCCGGAAGCGCTCCCTGCGGAACAGTTCTCCCCGGAGATCCCGTGCAGACGATGGCGGCGACGGCATCGTCTCGTGATCCCCACATTCCACGCGCACGCGCGGCGTGTACGTACGGCTCGGCCTCCTCCCGCTCCCGGTCGGCTGACGCCATCTCGATCGGCGCCAGACGGCCGCTTCCCCTTCGAGCGGGCGGGGACCCGGCGGTGCGTACCCGCGGCGCCGGACCTGAGAGGGTGCATTGAGCAACAGCCGACACGTCCCGGTGATGCTCCAGCGGTGCCTGGACCTGTTGGCCCCGGCCCTCGAGCAGCCGGGAGCCGTCGTCGTCGACTGCACCCTCGGCCTCGGCGGCCACAGCGAGGCCCTGCTCTCCACCTTCCCCGAGGCACGGCTCGTCGCCCTCGACCGGGACAAGGAGGCGCTGCGCCTCTCCGGCGAGCGGCTCGCCCGCTTCGGCGACCGGGCCACCCTGGTGCACGCGGTCTACGACGAACTCCCCGACGTACTGGACCGCCTGGGCATCCCGAGCGTGCAGGGGATCCTCTTCGACCTCGGCGTCTCCTCCATGCAACTGGACGAGGCCGACCGCGGGTTCGCCTACGCGCAGGACGCGCCGCTCGACATGCGCATGGACCAGACGACCGGCCCGAGCGCCGCCGAGGTCCTCAACACCTACCCGCCCGGCGAACTCGTGCGGATCCTGCGGACGTACGGCGAAGAGAAGCAGGCCAAGCGCATTGTTTCGGCCATCGTGCGCGAGCGCGACAAGGAGCCGTTCACCAACAGCGCCCGGCTCGTCGAGCTGATCCGGGACGCGCTGCCGCAGGCCGCCAAGCGCACCGGCGGCAACCCGGCCAAGCGCACCTTCCAGGCGCTGCGGATCGAGGTCAACGGCGAACTGACCGTCCTGGAGCGGGCGATCCCCGCGGCCGTGAAGGCGCTCGCGGTCGGTGGCCGGATCGCCGTCCTGTCGTACCACTCGCTCGAGGACCGCCTGGTCAAGCAGGTCTTCGCGGCGGGCGCCGCCAGCACGGCCCCGCCCGGTCTGCCGGTCGTGCCCGAGCGCTACCAGCCGCGGCTCAAGCTGCTCACCCGCGGCGCCGAGCTGCCTACAGAAGAAGAGGTCGCCGAGAACCGGCGGGCCGCCCCGGCGCGGCTGCGCGGGGCGCAGCGCATCCGGGAGAACATCGAGTGAGCGGTGTGACCGGTGTGAGCCGCGGCCCTCGGGCCGCCCGCAGCCGCGTCGCCGGAGAGGTTCTGATCACCGGAGAGGTTCTGGAGGAGGGGGTCGGATGAGCGGCAAACCACCGATCCGGGGGAGGGCCGCGCGGCTCGCCCGGCTGCTGCCCACCGGGTCCTCCGGCGCGGCGCGTACCCCCTTCGTACTGCTCGTGGTGGTGCTGCTCGGGGGTGGCCTGATCGTGCTCCTGATGCTGAACTCCTCCCTCAATGAAGGGTCGTTCCGGCTCAGCAAGCTCAAGAAGGAGACCACCGAGCTCACCGACCGGCAGCAGGAGCTGCGGCGCGAGGTGGACGCCTACTCGGCCCCGGGTGAGCTGGAGCGCCGCGCCCGCGAGCTCGGCCTGGTGCCCGGCGGCAACCCCGTCTTTCTGAACCCCGACGGCAGGGTGCGCGGCAAGCCCGCCGAGTCCTCCCTGCTCGGGGCACCGCCGCCCGCGGGGTCTGCCACGTCGATGACCACGGCGTCCGCCACGGACTCGGCCGAGCAGACCGCCGAGCCGACCGCCGCCCTCGCCCACGGCGCCGCCGACCCCGGCCGTTCCGTGACGCTCACCCGCCCCACCACCTCGGCGCACGGGCGCACCGCCCCGTCCGGCCCCGCGGCCGCGCCCCCGACCTCCGGCAGGTGATGCCGTGACCGACCGACAGCCGCCCCGCCGCCGGGTCCCCGGCCCGTCCCGCCCCGCCCCCCGGGGCAACGAGCGTCCCCGGAGCCGCCCCGGACCCGGCGCCCGCCCGGCCGCCCGCAGGCCGCGCCCCGCGGGACCGCCGCGGCCGGCGCCCCGCACCATCCGGCTCGGCAGCCCGCGGCCCCGGCTCCGCCTGGTCAGCCTCGGGCTCGCCCTGGTGATGCTGGTCTTCGTCGTACGGCTGCTTCAGGTGCAGGGCGTGGACGCGAGCGCGTACACCGCGAAGGCGGAGCAGAACCGCTATTTCACGCACACCCTGGCCGCCGAGCGCGGCGAGATCACCGACCGGAACGGTTCCGAGCTGGCCGTCAGCGTCGACGCGTACGACATCACGGCCGACCCGTCGATGTTCACGCCGGAGCGGACCAAGGTCGAGGACGCGCCCGAGCAGGCGGCCGCGCTGCTCGCCCCGATCGTGAACCGGGACGCGGCCGACGTCGCCCGCGCGCTCAACAAGGAGGACAGGCGCTACGCCGTCCTCGCCCGGCGGCAGCCGCCGAAGGTGTGGAAGCAGATCAAGGATCTGAAGAACGCCCTCCAGGAGAAGGCCGACGAGTCCGGCCGCGGCAATGTGCTCGCCGGTGTCTTCCAGGAGCCGAGCAGCAAGCGGATCTATCCGAACGGCGACCTCGCCGCCGGGATACTGGGCTGGGTCAACGCCAACGGCAAGGGTGGTGGCGGCGTCGAGGCGCAGCTCGACAAGGCCCTGGCGGGCGAGGACGGAAAGATCACCTACGCCCAGTCCGGTGGCCGCCGGGTGCCCACCGCGGGCGGCCGCGAGACCCCGGCGACGCCCGGCTCCGACATCGAGCTGACCATTGACCGGGACATCCAGTGGGCCGCCCAGAAGGCGATCTCCGAGCAGGTCAGCAAGTCCGCGGCCGACCGCGGGTACGTCGTCGTACAGGACACGAGGACCGGCGAGATCCTGGCGCTGGCCAACTCGCCCGGCTTCGACCCGAACGACCTGTCCAAGGCGAACCCGGACAACCTCGGCAACCCGGCGCTCCAGGACGCCTACGAGCCCGGCTCCACCACCAAGCTGGTCTCCCTGGCGGCGGTCCTCGAAGAGAACGCGGCCACGCCCGACACCCATGTGACGGTGCCCAACCGGCTGCACCGCGGCGACCGGGCCTTCAAGGACGACGTCGACCACCCCACCTGGTACCTCACCCTGAACGGGGTCCTGGCGAAGTCCAGCAACATCGGCACCATCCTCGCCACCCAGCAGCTCGGTGACACCCAGTCCGAGGCCAACAAGGTCCTGTACTCGTACTTCCGCAAGTTCGGCTTCGGCAGCCCCACCGGGCTCGGCTTCCCCGGCGAGACCCCCGGGATCCTGGCCAAGCCCGAGGACTGGTCGACCTCGCAGCAGTTCACGGTCGCGTTCGGGCAGGGCTTCGCGGTCAATGCCGCGCAGGCCGTCTCGATCTACCAGACCGTCGCCAACGGCGGCGTCCGCGTGGAGCCGAGCCTGGTACGCGGCACCAAGGGGCCCGACGGACGGTTCACGCCCGCGCCGAAGCCGAAGAAGAAGCGGGTGATCAGCGAGAAGACCGCCTCGACGCTCGCGAAGATGCTCCAGTCCGTCGTGGACGACGAAGGGGGCACCGGCAACAAGGCCCGGATCGACGGCTATCGGGTCGCGGGCAAGACCGGCACGGCCAACCGGGTGGACCCGGCCAGCGGCCGCTACAAGGGCTACACCTCGTCCTTCGCGGGCTTCGCGCCCGCGGACAAGCCGCGTATCGCGGTGTACTGCTCCATTCAGAACCCGACCAGGGGCGACTACTTCGGCGGCCAGATCTGCGCGCCCATCTATCAGGAGGTGCTGGAGTTCGCCCTGAAGACGCTCCGGGTGGCGCCCACCGGGAGCAAGGCCCCGGGCCTCCCGGTGACCTTCAAGCCCTAGGACTGACCGGCCGCCTCCGCGCCGTACGACAAGAAACACAGGTACCGTCGTGACAACGATCACTTCCGGTGCGGGGAACCCGCCCGAGCCCTCAGTGCCCAAAGCCCCCTCACTTCGCGGTTCGGCGGCCGCGCCGGGTACGCTCACCGCCGTGCCACACGCTGATCAGTCCCAAACCACCCAGAAGGGCGCACCCGTGACCTACCCGGGACCGCCCCGCCCGGAGCGGGCCGCCGCGAGCACCCTCGCGTCGCTCGCCGAGCAGCTGGGTATCGACGCCCCCGGGGGCGCGGAGAACACCGCCATCACCGGCATCACGCACGACTCCCGTGCGGTGCGCCCCGGTGACCTGTACGCCGCGCTGCCCGGCGCCCGTCTGCACGGCGCCGACTTCGCCGCTCAGGCCGCCGATCTGGGCGGCGCCGCGATCCTCACCGACCCGGCCGGCTGGGAGCGGGCGGCGGCCACCGGTCTTCCCGTGCTCGTCGTGGGCGACCCGCGCGGCCGGATGGGCGAGCTGGCCGCGACGATCTACGGCCGCCCCGGTCAGGACCTGCTCCAGATCGGCATCACCGGCACGTCGGGCAAGACCACGACCGCGTACCTCGTCGAGGGCGGTCTCAAGGCCGCGGGCCGCGCCACCGGACTCATCGGCACCGTCGAGATGCGGATCGGCGAAGAGCGCATCAAGTCGGAGCGCACCACCCCCGAAGCCACCGATCTGCAGGCGCTGTTCGCGGTGATGCGCGAGCGCGGCGTCGACTCGGTCGCCATGGAGGTGTCCAGCCACGCCCTGGTGCTTGGCCGGGTTGATGGCTGTGTCTTTGATGTAGCCGTCTTCAACAACCTCAGCCCGGAACACATGGAGTTCCACTCCGACATGGAGGACTACTTCCGGGCGAAGTCGCAGCTCTTCACGCCGAAGCGGTCCCGGCTCGGGGTCGTCAACCTCGATGACGAGTACGGCCGCCGCCTGGTGACGGAGGCGAGCGTCCCAGTCGTCACCTTCTCCGCCGAGGGCCACCCGGACGCCGACTGGCGCGCCGAGGACGTCAAGGTCGGCCCGATGGACTCGACGTTCACGGCCGTCGGTCCCAAGGACGAGCGGATCACCGCCAAGTCGCCGATCGCCGGACCGTTCAACGTCGCCAACACGCTCGCCGCGATCGTCGCCCTCGCCGCCGCGGGCCTCGACCCGCAGACCGCGGCCGACGGCATCGCGGCCGTGCCCGGCGTGCCCGGGCGGCTCGAGCGGGTCGACGCCGGACAGCCGTACCTCGCCGTCGTCGACTACGCGCACAAGACGGACGCCGTCGAATCGGTCCTGCGCGCCCTGCGCAAGGTCACCGAGGGCAAGCTGCACATCGTGATCGGCTGCGGCGGCGACCGCGACCAGACCAAGCGGATGCCGATGGGCGCCGCGGCCGCCCGGCTCGCCGACACCGCCGTGCTCACCTCGGACAACCCCCGCTCCGAGGACCCCCTGGCCATCCTCGCCGTGATGCTGGCCGGCGCCGCCGAGGTGCCGGTGCACGAGCGCGGCGACGTCCGGGTCTTCGAGGACCGCGCCGCCGCCATCGCCTCCGCGGTCTACCGGGCGCAGCCCGGCGACACGGTGCTCGTCGCGGGCAAGGGCCACGAACAGGGCCAGGACATCAACGGCGTGGTACGCCCCTTCGACGACCGTGACGTGCTCCGCGCGGCCATTGAGCACAGCCGCCGCTCCGTCACCTCGAACACCCAGGGATAAAGCAGTGATCGCCCTCTCCCTCGCCGAGATCGCCTCACTCGTCGGCGGGCAGACGTACGACATACCGGACCCCGGCCGCCAGGTCACCGGGTCCGTCGTGATCGACTCCCGGAAGGTCGAGCCCGGCGGGCTCTTCGCCGCCTTCGCCGGTGAGCGCGTGGACGGCCACGACTACGCCGAGCGCGCGGTCGCCGACGGGGCGGTGGCCGTCCTCGCCACCCGGCCCCTCGGGGTGCCCGCGATCGTCGTCGACGACGTCGAAAAGGCGCTCGGCGCCCTCGCCCGCGCCGTCGTGGCCCGCCTCGGCACCACCCTCGTGGCGCTCACCGGCTCCGCCGGCAAGACCTCCACCAAGGACCTGATCGCCCAGCTCCTGCAGCGCAAGGCGCCCACGGTCTTCACGCCCGGCTCGCTCAACAACGAGATCGGCCTCCCGCTCACCGCGCTGACCGCCACCGAGGAGACCCAGCACCTGGTCCTCGAGATGGGCGCCCGCGGCATCGGCCACATCCGGTACCTCACCGGCCTGACCCCGCCGAAGATCGGCGTGGTGCTCAACGTCGGCACCGCCCACATCGGCGAGTTCGGCGGCCGCGAGCAGATCGCCGAGGCCAAGGGCGAGTTGGTCGAGGCCCTGCCGGAGGACGGTACGGCTGTTCTCAACGCCGACGATCCCCTCGTACGCGCCATGTCCTCCCGTACGAAGGCGAAGGTGCTGCTCTTCGGTGAGGCCGAGGACGCCGACGTACGCGCCGAGAATGTCCGGCTCACCGAGCAGGGACAACCTGCCTTCACGCTGCGCACACCCTCCGGGTGCAGCGACGTGACCTTGCGCCTGTACGGTGAGCACCACGTGTCGAACGCGCTTGCCGCGGCCGCCGTCGCCCACAAGGTCGGGATGTCCGTGGACGAGATCGCCGTGGCGCTCTCCGAGGCGGGGAACCTGTCCCGCTGGCGGATGGAGGTCACCGAGCGCCCGGACGGCGTGACGGTCGTCAACGACGCCTACAACGCGAACCCCGAGTCCATGCGGGCCGCGCTCCGCGCCCTTGCCGCCATGGGCCGGGCCGCCGAGGCCCGCGGGGGTCGCACGTGGGCGGTGCTCGGTCAGATGGCCGAGCTCGGGGACGAGGCGCTGGCCGAGCACGACGCGGTCGGACGCCTTGCCGTCCGGCTCAATGTGAGCAAGCTCGTCGCGGTCGGGGGCAGGGAAGCGTCCTGGCTGCAGCTGGGCGCATACAACGAGGGTTCGTGGGGTGAGGAGTCGGTGCACGTGTCCGACGCAGGGGCCGCTGTCGACCTGTTGCGCAGCGAGCTGCGCCCGGGAGACGTCGTACTCGTGAAGGCATCCAGGTCCGTCGGCCTGGAGCGGGTGGCGCAGGCGCTGCTCGACGATGCCACCGGGTCTTCCGAGGGGCAGGTCGCCGGGCGATGAGGCAGATCCTCTTCTCGGGTGTGATCGGGCTCTTCCTGACCCTCATCGGCACCCCGCTCCTGATCAAGCTCCTGGCCAGGAAGGGCTACGGCCAGTACATCCGGGACGACGGCCCGCGCGAGCACGCGAGCAAGCGCGGCACCCCGACGATGGGTGGTATCGCCTTCATCCTGGCGACGATCATCGCGTACTTCCTGACGAAGCTGCTCACCGGCGCGGAGTTCACCTTCTCCGGGCTCCTGGTGCTCTTCCTGATGGCGGGCATGGGCCTGGTCGGCTTCCTCGACGACTACATCAAGATCATCAAGCGGCGCTCGCTCGGTCTGCGGGCCAAGGCGAAGATGGCCGGTCAGCTGATCGTCGGCATCACCTTCGCGGTCCTCGCACTGCAGTTCGCGGACGCCCGCGGCAACACCCCGGCCTCCACCAGGCTGTCGTTCGTCACCGACTTCGGCTGGTCGATCGGCCCGGTCCTGTTCGTGGTCTGGGCGCTCTTCATGATCCTGGCCATGTCGAACGGCGTGAACCTCACCGACGGTCTGGACGGCCTCGCCACCGGTGCCTCGGTGATGGTCTTCGGCGCCTATACGTTCATCGGCGTCTGGCAGTTCCAGGAGTCCTGCGCCAACGCGATGACGCTGACCAATCCCGCGGCCTGTTTCGAGGTACGGGACCCGCTGGACCTCGCGATCGTGGCCTCGGCCCTGATGGGCGCCTGCTTCGGCTTCCTGTGGTGGAACACCTCGCCCGCCAAGATCTTCATGGGTGACACCGGCTCGCTCGCCCTCGGCGGCGCTCTCGCGGGCCTGGCGATCTGCTCCCGCACCGAGCTGCTTCTCGCGCTCCTCGGCGGCCTCTTCGTCCTGATCACCATGTCCGTGGTCATCCAGGTCGGCTCTTTCCGGCTCACCGGGAAGCGGGTCTTCCGGATGGCTCCGCTCCAGCACCACTTCGAGCTCAAGGGGTGGTCCGAGGTCCTTGTCGTGGTCCGTTTCTGGATCATTCAGGGCATGTGCGTCATCGTGGGACTCGGACTCTTCTACGCAGGGTGGGCGGCCGACAAGTGACCGACTGGCAGGGAAAGCACGTCACCGTCGCCGGGCTCGGCGTCTCCGGGATCCCGGCGGCCAAGGTCCTGCACGGCCTCGGCGCGATCGTGACCGTCGTCAACGACGGCGACGACGAGCGCGCCCGCGCGCAGGCGGCCGAATTGGAGGCCCTGGGCATCCGGGTACGCCTCGGCGACGGCGCGACCCTGCCCGAAGGCACCGAACTGATCGTCACGACCCCCGGCTGGCAGCCCGACAAGCCGCTCTTCGCGGCCGCCGCCGAAGCGGGCGTCGAGATCTGGGGCGACGTCGAACTGGCCTGGCACCTGCGCGGCCCGAACGCGGCGCCCTGGCTCGCGATCACCGGCACCAACGGCAAGACCACCACCGTCCGCATGCTCGCCTCGATCCTGGAGGCGGCCGGGCTGCGCACCGCCGCCGTCGGCAACATCGGGGTCTCGCTGCTCGACGCGGTCCTCGCCGACGAGCCGTACGACGTGCTCGCCGTGGAGCTCTCCAGCTACCAGCTGCACTGGGCGCCCTCGCTGCGCGCCCACTCCGCCGCGGTCCTCAACCTGGCCCCGGACCACCTCGACTGGCACGGCTCGATGGAGGCGTACGCCGCCGACAAGGGCCGTATCTACGAGGGCAACAAGGTCGCCTGCGTCTACAACGTCGCCGACAAGCGCACCGAGGACCTGGTCCGCGAGGCCGACGTCGAGGAGGGCTGCCGCGCCATCGGCTTCACGCTCGGCACCCCGGGACCCTCCGAACTCGGTGTCGTGGACGGCATCCTGGTCGACCGGGCCTTCGTCGAGAACCGGCAGAAGAACGCGCAGGAACTCGCCGAGATCTCCGACGTCGACCCGCCCGCCCCGCACAACATCGCCAACGCCCTCGCCGCGGCCGCCCTCGCCCGCGCGTACGGCGTCGAACCGGCCGCCGTCCGCGAAGGCCTGAGGAACTTCCGCCCCGACGCCCACCGCATCGAGCGCGTGGCCGACGTCGACGGCGTGACGTACATCGACGACTCCAAGGCGACCAACCCGCACGCCACCGAGGCCTCCCTCGCGGCGTACGAGTCGATCGTCTGGATCGCGGGCGGGCTCGCCAAGGGCGCCTCCTTCGACGAGCTGGTCACGAAGTCGGCCGAGCGGCTGCGCGGTGCCGTCCTCATCGGCAAGGAGCGCCACCTCATCCGCGAAGCCCTGGCACGACACGCCCCCGAGGTACCGGTGGTCGACCTCGACCGGACCGACACTAAGGCGATGTCCGCGGCGGTCCGGGAAGCAACCCGCCTTGCCAACCCGGGGGACACCGTCCTCCTTGCCCCGGCCTGCGCCTCGATGGACATGTTCGTCAACTACAACGAGCGCGGCGATGCGTTCGCGGCGGCGGTACGGGAACTCGCCGCCGAGCAGGGCACCACTGATACGCAGAGCGCCTAGCCGGAGAGTGGCCCGCCCGCCGCGCCTCGGCGGCGCGGGCACCACTGGAGGGGACAGCGACCATGCCGGCCGAAGCACGGGCCGCGCGCGACGCACGCCGCGCGGCCACCTCGCGCGGGGCACCCCGCAGGCCCGCAGCACGCCGCACCTCTGGCGAACCGCGGTGGCGGCGCCTGCTCACCCGGGCCCGCCGGGCCTGGGACCGGCCGCTCACCGCGTACTACGTGATCTTCGGCAGCTCCCTGCTGCTCACGGTGCTCGGCCTGGTGATGGTCTACTCGGCCTCGATGATCCAGGCGCTCCAGCTCGACCTGGTGGCCTCGTACTTCTTCCGCAAGCAGTTCGTCGCGGCGGTGCTCGGCGCGATCCTGCTCCTGGTCGCCATGCGGATGCCGGTCAAGCTGCACCGCGCGCTCGCGTATCCGATCCTCGCCGGATCGCTGTTCCTGATGGTGCTCGTGCAGGTGCCGGGGATAGGGCATGCGGTGAACGGCAACCAGAACTGGATCTATCTGGGCGGCCCGTTCCAGCTCCAGCCCAGCGAGTTCGGCAAGCTCGCCCTGGTCCTGTGGGGTGCCGATCTGCTCGCCCGCAAACAGGACAAGCGGCTCCTCACGCAGTGGAAGCACATGCTGGTGCCGCTGGTGCCGGTGACGTTCATGCTGCTCGGCCTGATCATGCTCGGCGGCGACATGGGCACCGCGATCATTCTCGCGGCCATCCTCTTCGGCCTGCTCTGGCTCGCGGGGGCACCGACCCGGCTGTTCGCCGGGGTGCTCTCGGTGGCCGGTCTGCTCGGCATCATCCTGATTCGTACCAGTCCGAACCGTATGTCCCGCCTCGGCTGTGTCTTCGCCACCGACCCCGGACCCGACGACCGGTGCTGGCAGGCCGTGCACGGCATCTACGCCCTGGCCTCCGGCGGACTCTTCGGTTCCGGTCTGGGCGCAAGTGTGGAAAAATGGGGCCAACTCCCTGAACCGCACACCGACTTCATCTTCGCCATCACCGGGGAGGAACTGGGTCTGGCGGGGACGCTGTCGGTGCTCGGTCTGTTCGCGGCTCTAGGCTATGCGGGTATCCGCGTGGCCGGACGCACGGAGGACCCCTTCGTGAGGTACGCCGCGGGAGGCGTGACCACCTGGATCACGGCCCAGGCCGTGATCAATGTGGGTGCGGTGCTCGGCCTGCTGCCGATCGCCGGTGTCCCGCTCCCGCTGTTCTCCTACGGAGGTTCCGCCCTGCTGCCGACCATGTTCGCCATCGGTCTTCTGCTCGCCTTCGCGCGAGACGAGCCCGCGGCGAGAGCGGCGCTTGCCATGCGGTCGTCCGTCTTCGGCACGAAGCGGGCTGCGGTGAGATGGAACACGATGAGACGGCGCGTCAAGGCGCGACCGTCCGGAGAGCGGTGAATTTCGGTGCATGTCGTACTCGCCGGTGGGGGGACCGCCGGCCACATCGAGCCAGCGCTCGCCCTCGCGGACGCCCTGCGCAGGCAGGACCCGACCGTGGGGATCACGGCACTCGGCACGGAACGGGGCCTGGAGACCCGGCTCGTCCCCGAGCGTGGCTACGAACTCGCGCTGATCCCCGCCGTACCGCTGCCGCGCAAGCCCACCCCCGAACTGATCACGGTCCCGGGGCGGCTGCGCGGCACCATCAAGGCGGCCGAGCAGATCCTCGAGCGCACCAAGGCGGACGCGGTCGTCGGCTTCGGCGGCTATGTCGCGCTGCCCGGCTACCTCGCCGCCAAGCGGCTCGGGGTGCCGATCGTGGTGCACGAGGCCAACGCCCGGCCCGGTCTCGCCAACAAGATCGGTTCGCGGTACGCCGCCCAGGTCGCGGTCTCCACGCCGGACAGCAAGCTGCGTAACTCCCGCTACATCGGTATCCCGCTGCGCCGCACCATCGCCACGCTCGACCGGGCCCGGATGCGCCCGGAGGCACGCGCGGCCTTCGGCCTCGACCCGAACCTGCCGACGCTGCTCGTCTCCGGCGGCTCGCAGGGTGCCCGCCGCCTCAATGAGGTCGTCCAGCAGGTCGTTCCGGTGCTTCAGCGCTCCGGCATCCAGGTGCTGCACGCGGTCGGCCCGAAGAACGAATTGCCGCATGTGGACAACATGCCGGGAATGCCGCCCTATATCCCGGTACCGTACGTGGACCGGATGGACCTCGCGTACGCCGCGGCCGACATGATGCTCTGCCGCGCGGGCGCGATGACCGTCGCCGAACTCTCCGCCGTCGGACTCCCGGCCGCGTACGTCCCGCTGCCCATCGGCAACGGCGAACAGCGGCTGAACGCCCAGCCGGTGGTGAAGGCCGGCGGCGGTGTGCTGGTCGACGACGCCGAACTCACCCCGGAGTGGGTGCAGCAGAACGTGCTGCCGGTGCTCGCCGATCCGCACCGCCTGTTCGAGATGTCCCGCGCCGCCGCCGAGTTCGGCCGCCGGGACGCCGACGAGATTCTCGTCGGCATGGTCCACGAGGCGATCGCGGCACGCCACAGGGCGTGAGAAGGCAGGGGAGCGTGGCCGGACCCACCGCCGTCCAGGGCGGCGAACGTCAGCAGTCACAGGCGCCGGCCCGCTCGCCCCGCCCACCCGAGCCGGGGCGGCGGCTCCGCTTGCCGCCGCCCCGCACCCTCGTCGTGGTCATCGTCGCCACGGTCCTGCTCGCCGCGGGCACCCTCTGGGTCCTGTACGGCTCGCAGTGGCTCCGGGCGGAGCGCGTGACCACGTCCGGCACGCGCGTACTCACCCCCGAAGAGGTCCGCGAGGTGGCCGACGTACCGCTCGGCGAACCGCTGATTTCCGTGGATACGGACGGAATTGAGGCACGGCTGCGCAAGAAGCTGCGGCGTATAGACACGGTCGACGTGGCTCGATCCTGGCCGGACGGAATCGGTCTCAAGGTGACCGAGCGCAAACCGGTTCTGCTCATCGAGAAGAGCGGCCGATTCACCGAAGTCGACGCCCAGGGCGTACCGTTCGCCACCGTCGACCGAGCCCCGAAGGGCGTTCCGCTTCTCGAACTGAACGCTTCCGACTCGCCGAGCCTGAACCGCTTCGGCACCGACCGCCTGGTGCGTGCCGCGGTACAGGTCGCGGGCGGCCTGCCCGACGCGATCGCCCGTGACACCCGCAGGGTCGAAGTACGTTCATATGACTCCATCTCCCTGGAGTTGAGCGGAAATCGAACCGTCATGTGGGGAAGCGCCGGGAAGGGTGACGAGAAGGCCGCCGCGCTCATCGCACTCATGAAAGCGGCGCCCAAGGCGGGGTACTTCAACGTGAGTGCGCCCACCGCCCCTGCCGCGTCCGGGAGTTGACGCACATACTCGCTGGCCGGGACCCTGGTTGGTCAGCGCAACGGCTGATCACATAGGGTGAAAAGAAAAACGGGAGGTTCGGCGTGTTCGTTGAACGTGCGCCACTTGTCGACTTAGTGTCCTGTTCGGAAGGGTCAGGCGATGACCAGCAGCAGACACACTGGTAACCCTAAACTTGACCGTTAGGGTTCGGGTCGGCGTTCGGACCGTCCCATTCGGCATCAGTCGTCGCAGCGCACGCACGGCGAGGCGGCGACACGTAACTCGAGGCGAGAGGCCTTCGACGTGGCAGCACCGCAGAACTACCTCGCAGTCATCAAAGTCATCGGTGTCGGCGGCGGTGGTGTCAATGCCATCAACCGGATGATCGAGGTCGGTCTGAAGGGCGTCGAGTTCATCGCCATCAACACGGACGCGCAGGCGCTGTTGATGAGCGACGCCGACGTCAAGCTCGACGTCGGCCGTGAACTCACCCGCGGACTCGGCGCCGGAGCCAATCCGGCCGTCGGCCGCAAGGCAGCCGAAGACCACCGCGAGGAGATCGAGGAGGTCCTCAAGGGGGCCGACATGGTCTTCGTCACAGCCGGTGAAGGTGGCGGCACCGGCACCGGCGGCGCGCCCGTCGTGGCTAACATCGCACGCTCCCTCGGCGCCCTCACCATCGGCGTGGTCACGCGCCCGTTCACCTTCGAGGGCCGCCGCCGCGCCAACCAGGCGGAGGACGGCATCGCGGAACTCCGCGAAGAGGTCGACACCCTCATCGTCATCCCCAACGACCGCCTGCTGTCCATCTCGGACCGTCAGGTCAGCGTCCTGGACGCGTTCAAGTCCGCGGACCAGGTGCTGCTCTCGGGCGTCCAGGGCATCACCGACCTCATCACCACGCCCGGCCTGATCAACCTCGACTTCGCCGACGTCAAGTCCGTTATGTCCGAGGCCGGTTCGGCGCTCATGGGCATCGGCTCGGCACGCGGCGACGACCGCGCGGTGGCCGCGGCCGAGATGGCCATCTCCTCGCCGCTGCTCGAAGCGTCCATCGACGGCGCCCGCGGCGTGCTGCTCTCCATCTCCGGCGGCAGTGATCTCGGTCTCTTCGAGATCAACGAGGCCGCGCAACTGGTGAGCGAGGCCGCCCACCCCGAGGCCAACATCATCTTCGGCGCGGTCATCGACGACGCCCTCGGCGACGAGGTCCGGGTCACCGTGATCGCGGCCGGTTTCGACGGCGGCCAGCCGCCGAACAAGCGCGAGCGCGAGAACGTGATCGGCTCGAACTCCTCGTCCGGCTCCGCCAAGCGTGAGGAACCGGCCGCTCCGGCCCGCCCGGGCACCGAGGCCCGGCCCACCTTCGGCTCCCTCGGCAGCGTCACCCCGCGCGAGGACACCCCGGCCGCCGAGCCCGCCCCCGAACCGGCCCCGGTGAGCGAGGTCCCCGCAACGCCCGTGGCCCCGCCGCAGGTTCCCCCGGCCCGTCCGTACCAGGACAGCCAGGCCGAGGAGCTGGACGTCCCGGATTTTCTGAAGTGACGTACCCCAAGTGATAACCGAGCACGACATCGCGAACGGCGCGCACTTCGCCTTTACCGACCGGTGGGGCGGAGTGAGTGCCGTTCCGTACGAGGAGCTCAACCTCGGCGGCGCGGTCGGCGACGAGCCCGACAACGTACGGGCGAACCGTGAACTCGCCGCCAAGGCCCTGGGCATCGACCCCGCCCAGGTGGTCTGGATGAACCAGGTGCACGGTCGGGACGTCGCCGTCGTCGACGGCCCCTGGGGCCCGGACGCCGAAATCCCGCCCATGGACGCCGTGGTGACGGCCCGCCGCGGCCAACCGCTCGCCGTACTCACCGCCGACTGCACCCCGGTGCTGCTCGCCGACCCGGTCGCCGGAGTCGTCGGCGCCGCGCACGCGGGCCGCCCCGGCATGGTGGCCGGTGTCGTGCCCGCCGCGGTCGAGGCGATGACGGCACTCGGCGCCGACCCGGCCCGCATCGTCGCCCGCACCGGCCCCGCGGTCTGCGGCCGCTGCTACGAAGTACCGGACACCATGCGGGACGAGGTCGCGGCCATCGAGCCCGCGGCGTACGCCGAGACGAGTTGGGGCACACCGGCGGTCGATGTGACCGCGGGGGTGCACGCCCAGCTCGACCGGCTCGGAGTGCGGGACCGGCGCAACTCGCCGGTCTGCACACGGGAATCCCGGGACCACTTCTCGTACCGCCGCGACAAGGCCACCGGCCGGCTCGCGGGCTATGTCTGGCTGGACTGAGAGAACATGACGGACCGTAAGGCGGAAATCGCCGCAAACCTGGCGAAAGTGGAAGAGCGCATCGCTGCCGCGTGCGCCGCGGCGGGGCGTAAGCGGGAGGAAGTGACCCTGATTGTGGTCACCAAGACCTATCCCGCGAGCGATGTGCGCATTCTCTCGGAACTCGGTGTACGTCACGTCGCCGAGAACCGGGACCAGGACGCGGCGCCCAAGGCCGCGGCGTGCTCGGACCTTCCGCTCGTATGGCACTTTGTCGGTCAATTGCAGACCAACAAGGTGCGTTCTGTGGTCGGTTATGCCGATGTGGTGCAGTCCGTGGACCGGCCGAAGCTCGTCTCCGGTCTCTCCGCCGCGGCGGTACGTGCGGGGCGCGAGGTCGGTTGTCTCGTGCAGGTCGCCCTCGATGCCGAGGAGGGTGGCCGGGGGGACCGGGGTGGCGTGGCGCCCGACGGAATCGAGGAGTTGGCCGGTCTCGTGGCCGAGGCTCAGGGGTTGCGGCTCGACGGTCTGATGACCGTGGCGCCGCTCACCGGGCCGTATGCGGGACGGCAACAGGCGGCGTTCGAGCGGCTGATGGAATTCTCAACCCTCATGCGCGCGGCTCATCCGGCTGCGAACATGGTCTCGGCGGGGATGAGTGCGGACCTGGAACAGGCCGTGGCTGCGGGGGCGACACATGTGCGCGTCGGCAGTGCGGTACTCGGAGTCCGACCCCGGCTCGGGTAACGTCGCGAAGCAAGTCGGACCACAGCAGAAAATATGGTCATTCCCGCAGATCAGCGGGGGTGCCGAGTGGATCACGGGCACTTGGCGGCACGGCGGATCCACCACAGAGCGGAGGACTCAGAGCATGGCCGGCGCGATGCGCAAGATGGCGGTCTACCTCGGCCTCGTGGAGGACGACGGTTACGACGGCCGGGGGTTCGACCCCGACGACGAGTTCGAGCCCGAGCTGGATCCGGAACCCGAGCGGGACCGCCGACGGCACGAACCGTCACATCAACACCAGCTGCAACAGGAGGAACCGGTACGAAAGGTACAGCCGCCCGCACCCCGCGAGCCACTGTCCCCTGCCGCCTCCGTATCCGCCGAAATCGGACGTCCAGCACGTATCGCCCCCGTGGCATCTATCACACCTGAACGCCCGAACCTAGAGAAGAACGCACCGGTGATCATGCCCAAAGTTGTGTCCGAGCGTGAGCCCTACCGCATTACGACATTGCACCCCCGGACCTACAACGAGGCCCGTACTATCGGGGAACACTTCCGTGAAGGCACTCCGGTGATCATGAATCTGACGGAGATGGACGACACGGACGCGAAGCGACTTGTCGACTTCGCGGCCGGCCTCGTCTTCGGACTGCACGGCAGTATTGAGCGGGTGACGCAGAAGGTGTTCCTTCTGTCTCCTGCTAACGTCGATGTCACGGCGGAGGACAAGGCCCGCATCGCAGAGGGCGGGTTCTTCAACCAGAGCTGAGACGCACACCGGTAAGAGAGACGAAACAGGGGAGAGGGAAGCGCGGACCATGAGCGTTGTCTGGCAGGTGCTCTACATCGCGCTGATGTGTTTCCTGATCGTGTTGATCTTCCGGTTGGTCATGGACTACGTCTTCCAGTTCGCCCGCTCATGGCAACCCGGCAAGGCGATGGTGGTCGTTCTGGAGGCCACCTACACTGTCACCGATCCACCGCTGAAGCTTCTGCGGCGGTTCATCCCGCCGTTGCGTCTCGGGGGCGTGGCGCTCGATCTGTCCTTCTTCGTACTGATGATCATCGTCTACATCCTGATTTCCGTCGTGGGCAGGCTCGCGAGGTGAACGTGGACGATACGGTCTTGCCGAATGCCGACGACTACGTTGAGGTGAAGAGATGCCGTTGACCCCCGAGGACGTGCGGAACAAGCAGTTCACGACCGTCCGCCTCCGAGAAGGCTATGACGAGGACGAGGTCGATGCCTTCCTCGACGAGGTCGAAGCCGAACTGACGCGCCTGCTCCGCGAGAACGAGGACCTGCGCGCGAAGCTCGCCGCCGCGACCCGTGCCGCCGCGCAGAACCAGCAGCAGGGCGGCATGCGCAAGGGCCCCGAGCAGCAGGACCAGCAGCAGCGCGGTCCCGGTGCACCCGTGCCCGCCGCAATATCAGGTCCGCAGCCGGTCCCGCCGCAGCAGCAGCAGATGGGCGGTCCGCCCCAGCTGCCCGGCGGTGCACCGCAGCTGCCCGCAGGTCCCGGTGGTGGCCCCGGTGGTCCGCAGCAGCAGGGTGGCCCGATGCAGGGCGGCCCGATGGGCGGCCCCATGGGTGGTCACGGCCCTCAGCTGCCGCAGCCCGGTCAGGGCCCCGGTGGCGACAGCGCCGCGCGAGTGCTCTCGCTGGCGCAGCAGACCGCTGACCAGGCGATCGCGGAGGCCCGTTCCGAGGCCAACAAGATCGTCGGCGAGGCCCGTTCGCGTGCCGAGGGCTTGGAGCGGGACGCCCGCGCCAAGGCCGACGCCCTGGAGCGGGACGCGCAGGAGAAGCACCGCGTCGCGATGGGCTCCCTGGAGTCCGCCCGCGCCACGCTCGAGCGCAAGGTCGAGGACCTGCGGGGCTTCGAGCGCGAGTACCGCACGCGCCTGAAGTCCTACCTGGAGTCGCAGCTGCGTCAGCTGGAGACCCAGTCCGACGACTCGCTCGCGCCGCCGCGCACCCCGGCGACCGCCTCCCTTCCGGCGCCTTCGATGGCTCCGGCCGGGGCCGGTGCGCCGTCGATGGGCGGCAACCACACCATGGGCGGCAACCAGTCCATGGCCGGTGCGGGGAACGGCAACGGGGGCGGCTCGTACGGCGGCCAGCAGCAGATGTCGCCTGCGATGACGCAGCCGATGGCTCCGGTGCGGCCGCAGGGCCAGCAGCCGGTGCAGCAGGCGCCGTCTCCGATGCGCGGGTTCCTCATCGACGAGGACGACAACTGACGCCGCAGCGCGCGTGAGCGCGTAGCCGTCGGCGGCTTTCAAGGGCTGGGCCCCAGGGGAAACGTTCCCTGGGGCCCAGCCCTTTGTGCATGTGTGCGAGCGTCACGGTCAGGTGTGCCCCGGTACACAACGCCGAAAGGCCGGGGGCCACGCGATCCGCTGGATCGGGTGACCCCCGGCCTTCGGGTTGCCGCCGGGGCGGGGTCGTGCGGTTACGCCTCGGTCTTGCGGAGGCGGAAGGTGAGGGACAGGCCCTCGTCGGTGAAGGGCTCGCCGTACGACGCGGCTGCTTCGTCGATGTCCCCCTGCTCGAAGTCCACCGCGAGGACCTCCTCGGCGATGAGGGCCGCGTGCTCGGTCAGCGCCTCCGTGGTCTCCGGGGCGGTGGCCGACCAGCGCACCGCGATCCGGTCCGCGACGTCCAGGCCGCTGTTCTTGCGGGCCTCCTGGATCAGGCGGATGGCGTCGCGGGCGAGGCCCGCGCGGCGCAGCTCGTCGGTGAGCTCCAGGTCGAGGGCGACCGTGGCACCGGCGTCCGAGGCCACCGACCAGCCCTCGCGCGGGGTCTCGGTGATGAACACCTCGTCCGGGGCGAGCGTGACCGTCTCGCCCTCGACCTCCACCGTCGCCGTGCCCTCGCGCAGCGCCAGGGACAGCGCGGCGGCGTCGGCGCCCGCGATGGCCTTGGCGACCGCCTGGACGCCCTTGCCGAACCGCTTGCCCAGGGCGCGGAAGTTGGCCTTGGCCGTGGTGTCGACCAGGGAGCCGCCCACGTCCGAAAGCGAGGCGAGGGATGTGACGTTGAGCTCCTCGGCGATCTGGGCGCGCAGTTCCTCCCCCAGCGTCTCGAAGCCCGTCGCCGCGACCAGCGCGCGGGAGAGCGGCTGGCGGGTCTTCACACCGGACTCGGCACGGCTCGCCCGGCCCAGCTCGACCAGGCGGCGCACCAGTGCCATCTGCCGCGAAAGCTCCTCGTCCACAAGGGACTTGTCGGCCTGCGGCCAGGACGACAGGTGCACCGACTCCGGGGCGCCCGGCGTGACCGGCACCACCAGGTCCTGCCAGACCCGCTCGGTGATGAACGGGGTCAGCGGGGCCATCAGGCGGGTGACCGTCTCGACCACCTCGTGCAGGGTGCGCAGCGCGGCCTTGTCGCCCTGCCAGAAGCGGCGGCGCGAGCGACGTACGTACCAATTGGAGAGGTTGTCGACGAAGACGGACAGGAGCTTGCCGGCGCGCTGGGTGTCGTACGACTCCAGGGCGTCGGTGCAGCCGTCGACCAGGGCGTTCAGCTCGCCAAGGAGCCAACGGTCCAGGAGCGGGCGGTCGGCCGGGGCCGGGTCCGCGGCCGAGGGGGCCCACTGGGACGTACGGGCGTACAGGGCCTGGAAGGCGACCGTGTTCCAGTACGTGAGGAGGGTCTTGCGGACGACCTCCTGGATGGTGCCGTGGCCCACGCGGCGGGCCGCCCAGGGCGAGCCACCGGCGGCCATGAACCAGCGGACGGCGTCGGCGCCGTGCTGATCCATGAGCGGGATCGGCTCCAGGGTGTTCCCCAGGTGCTTGGACATCTTGCGGCCGTCCTCGGCGAGGATGTGGCCGAGACAGACCACGTTCTCGTACGAGGACTTGTCGAAGACCAGCGTGCCGACCGCCATCAGCGTGTAGAACCAGCCGCGGGTCTGGTCGATGGCCTCGCTGATGAACTGCGCCGGGTAGCGGGACTCGAAGAGTTCCTTGTTCTTGTACGGGTAGCCCCACTGCGCGAACGGCATCGAGCCCGAGTCGTACCAGGCGTCGATGACCTCCGGGACGCGGTACGCCTCCAGCTGGCAGTCGGCGTGCGTGCAGGTGAAGGTGATCTCGTCGATGAACGGGCGGTGCGGGTCGAGGCCCGACTGGTCGGTGCCGGTCAGCTCGGTGAGCTCGGCGCGGGAGCCGACGCAGCTGAGGTGGCCCTCCTCGCAGCGCCAGATGGGCAGCGGGGTGCCCCAGTAGCGGTTGCGGGACAGCGCCCAGTCGATGTTGTTGTTCAGCCAGTCGCCGAAGCGGCCGTGCTTGACCGAGTCCGGGAACCAGTTGGTCTTCTCGTTCTCGGCGAGGAGCCGGTCCTTGATGGCGGTCGTACGGATGTACCAGGACGGCTGCGCGTAGTACAGCAGCGCCGTGTGGCAGCGCCAGCAGTGCGGGTAGCTGTGCTCGTACGCCACGTGCCGGAACAGGCGGCCGCGCTGGTCCAGGTCCTTCGTGAGGGCCTCGTCGGCCTTCTTGAAGAACTGCCCGCCGATCAGGTCGAGTTCCTGCTCGAAGGTGCCGTCCGGACGGACCGGGTTCACCACCGGCATGCCGTACGCGCGGCAGACCTTGAGGTCGTCCTCACCGAAGGCCGGGGCCTGGTGGACGAGGCCGGTGCCGTCGTCCGTGGTGACGTAGTCGGCGTTCACCACAAAGTGGGCCGGAGCGGGGAACTGCACGAGGGCGAAGGGTCGTTCATAGGTCCAGCGCTCCATTTCGGCGCCGGTGAAGGTCTCGCCCGTGGCCTCCCAGCCCTCGCCGAGGGCCTTCTCGAGCAGGGGCTCGGCTACGACCAGGTTCTCGGCGCCGTTCGTGGCGACGACGTACGTCACCTCGGGGTGCGCGGCGACGGCGGTGTTGGAGACCAGGGTCCAGGGGGTGGTGGTCCAGATGAGCAGCGAGGCACGGCCCGCGAGGGGGCCGCCGGTGAGCGGGAGGCGGACGTAGACCGAGGGGTCGACGACCGTCTCGTAGCCCTGCGCCAGCTCGTGGTCGGACAGGCCGGTGCCGCAGCGCGGGCACCAGGGGGCGACGCGGTGGTCCTGGACCAGGAGGCCCTTGTTGAAGATCTCCTTCAGGGACCACCAGACCGAGTCGACGTACTCCGGGTTCATGGTGCGGTACGCGTCGTCCAGGTCGACCCAGTAGCCCATGCGGTTCGTCAGGTCGGTGAAGGCGTCGGTGTGCCGGGTCACGGACTCGCGGCACTTGGCGTTGAACTCGGCGATGCCGTACGCCTCGATGTCCTTCTTGCCGTTGAACCCGAGCTCCTTCTCGACGGCGAGCTCGACGGGCAGGCCGTGGCAGTCCCAGCCGGCCTTGCGGGCCACGTGGTAGCCGCGCATGGTGCGGAACCGCGGGAAGACGTCCTTGAAGACGCGGGCCTCGATGTGGTGGGCGCCCGGCATGCCGTTGGCGGTCGGCGGGCCCTCGTAGAACACCCACTCCGGGCGTCCCTCGGACTGCTCCAGGGTCTTGGCGAAGATCTTCTGCTCGCGCCAGAAGTCCAGCACGGCGTGCTCGAGCGCGGGTAGGTCGACCTGGGCGGGTACCTGGCGGTACTGCGGCTGCGTATTCAAGGAGCTTCCTCCGGCGGACACTGCTGTTCCCGTCGGAGGGACGAGAGCCGTTGCGCCCGGTGCGGCGCGGTCCCGCGGTACCACCCTCCTTGGCCCTCCGGTGCCGGGGTGCGGACCGGTGAGCCCCCTCATTGAGGCCGCGATGCCGGGTCTACTGGCCGGGGGCCCGGTCGGTGCCGGGTGCCGTGGCGTTCTTCCGGCGGCTCCGGGGTGATCTTCACGCTCGCGCCTGCCCCCGGGCTCACACCGTCCCCGGGTCGCTCCTGGCCGCTTACGGACGCTACTCGTCCCCATCCACGCCTTTTCGCTGCGCCCAGTGTACGGGGCCCGGGCGGGCGGGGCCGACCGGATTTCGGGGGGCCGCACGGTGCCGGACGGTGTGGCAGGGGTGCGGCGGGGGTGCGGCGGGGGTGTGGCGGGCGGACCGCGCGGAGTGACCCGAATGGGCATACGGCCGGTGTCCGACCCCGGGCTCGCGGGGCTCTGCGGATTACCCGGCGGAGAGCTGGGCACAACGGATGCATGCCCGCCGCGCGGCAGCCGTGGGGCGGGCGAATCGGGCGGCGTGCCCCGTTGCCGCGGGCCTGGAGTCGATTTATCGTCCCAGCACGATTCGCGAGCAAGATCACAAAATGTGAAGGGGCCGCGGCCATGGTGGCGAAGAAGACCGCCGTACCAAAGTCGGCATCCGTCAGCTCCACCGGTTCGGCGGCCAAGGACGTACACGGCAAGAAGAGCACCGCGGCCTCCGCGAAGCGGTCGGCGGGGAACCCCGGAGAGCACGCGGCACCGAAGAAGTCCATGTCGAAGAAGGCCCAGGACACATCCGAGAAGGCGGCCTCGGCCAAGAAGACGGCCCACGGGAAGGGGGACGCGGAGACATCGGCGCCGGGCGAGGGGACGGCCGAGACGGGTCCGGCGAAGAAGGCCCCGGCCAAGAAGACGGCCGAGAAGAAGGCGGCTCCGGCCAAGAAGACGGCAGCCAAGAAGACGGCGGCGAAGAGCCCGGCGAAGAAGGCGGCGGCAGCGAAGGCGGCAGAGGCCGAGGCGACGCCGGAGAAGAAGGCGGAGGCCGAGGGCGCGGCCGAGGAGAAGGCCGCGAAGAAGGCTCCGGCGAAGGAGAAGGAAGCGAAGAAGGCGGCAGCCGAGAAGGCGGCCGCGAAGAAAGCCCCCGCCAAGAAGGCGGCGGCCAAGAAGGCTCCGGCGAAGAAGGCCGCGGCCAAGAAGGCTCCGGCGGAGGAGAAGGCAGCGAAGAAGGCCGCAGCCAAGAAAGCGGCCGCTCCCGAGGGCGAGGCCGTGGAGCCCGAGGCGGCGGCCGAAGCCGTCGAGCCCGAGGCGCCGCATGCGGCCGCGAAGAAGGGCGCGAAGGCGAAGAAGAAGGCCGTCGGCGAGGCCGGGGCGGAGAAGGCGGCCGAGGCCGCGGAGAAGACGGGAGCCAGGTCGGTGGTTGCGAAGAAGACTGCGGCGGCAGCGGCAGCGGCAGCGGAGGAGGAAGCCGCCGAGGTGCCGAAGGCCCGTGCGGCCGCGGCGGAGCCCGGTGAGCTCGCGGTCCGTCCCGGTGAGGAGCCCTGGACCCCGGAGGAGGTGGCCGAGGCCCGGGCCGAGCTGCTCGCCGAGGCGGAGCGGCTGCGCGCCGAGATCGACGCGGCCGCCGAGGCCCTTCAGCTCCTGATGCGGGACTCCGGGGACGGCGCGGGCGACGACCAGGCCGATACGGGCACCAAGAACATCACGCGGGAGCACGAGATGGCCCTGGCGGCCAACGCCCGCGAGATGCTGGAGCAGACCGAGCGGGCGATCGAGCGGATCGACTCCGGGACGTACGGGCTCTGCGAGAACTGCGGCAAGCCCATCGGCAAGGCCCGTATGCAGGCCTTCCCGCGGGCCACGCTCTGCGTCGAGTGCAAGCAGAAGCAGGAACGACGCTGAGCGGCAGCGGGAACGACGCCGAGCGGCAGCAGGAGCAACGCTGAGCAGGAGCAGGAACGGCGTTGAGTCAGAACAGGAACGAGGGCTGACCGGAGCCACTGAGGAGCGGCCACCGTACGTGTGTGCCGTACCCTCGTCCCCAGTCAGGCATCTAGGTTGAGGGACTTACGTGGCAGAGGCGGAGCGCATCATCGGTACGCCGGACACCCCTGAATCGGCGGGCGCGGAGCCGGGGCGGAGTGACGACGACGCCCGGGCCGCCGAGTCGCGGGAGCAGGCCGGGGAGCCTGCCCAGGAGCAGCGGTCCGAGCAGGAGCGTCCGGACGACCAGGACCCGGGCCCCGGGCAGGACGGGGACCAGGACCAGGACCAGGACCAGGACCAGGCCGGGGAGCAGGCCGCCGAGGCGCCGCCCCGTGGGCGGCGGAAGATTGGGATCCTCTTCGCGGTCGCGGCCTTCGCGTACGCCCTTGACCTGATCAGCAAGATGATCGTGGTCGCCAAGCTGGAGCACCACGAGCCGATCAATGTCATCGGGGACCTGCTCCGGTTCGAGGCGATCCGGAACGCGGGCGCGGCCTTCGGCATCGGCGAGGCGTTCACGGTGATCTTCACTGTGATCGCGGCGGCCGTGATCGTGGTGATCGTCCGGCTCGCCCGCAAGCTGTACAGCCTGCCGTGGGCGATCGCGCTCGGGCTGCTGCTCGGCGGCGCGCTCGGCAATCTGACCGACCGGATCTTCCGGGCGCCCGGCGTCTTCGAGGGCGCGGTGGTCGACTTCATCGCGCCGAAGGGCTTCGCGGTCTTCAACCTCGCGGACTCGGCGATCGTGTGCGGCGGCATCCTGATCGTGCTCCTGTCCTTCCGGGGCCTCGACCCGGACGGGACCGTGCACAAGGACTGACCTGATGCCGCTCCTGCCAGTCCTGCCAGGGCCCGTCACGGCCTCCCGGAAGGGACTGGCGTACGAGACGGGTCGGCCGGTCCGGCATACTCGTTGAGTGAGCACGATTCCGGAGATCCGTACCCTGCCCGTCCCCGACGGCCTTGAGGGCGAGCGCGTCGACGCCGCCATCTCGCGCATGTTCGGCTTTTCCCGCACGAAGGCCGCCGAGCTGGCCGCGGCCGGGAAGGTGCTCGTCGACGGCACCGCGGTCGGCAAGTCCGAGCGGGTGCGCGGCGGTGCCTGGCTGGAAGTGGAGATGCCGCAGGCGGCGCCGCCGGTGCAGGTGGTGGCCGAGCCGGTCGAGGGCATGGAGATCGTGCACGACGACGATGACATCGTCGTGATCGTCAAGCCCGTGGGTGTGGCCGCCCACCCGAGCCCCGGCTGGACCGGGACGACCGTGATCGGTGGGCTCGCGGCGGCCGGCTACCGCATCTCCACGTCCGGCGCGGCCGAGCGGCAGGGCATCGTGCACCGGCTCGACGTCGGCACGTCCGGCCTGATGGTGGTGGCCAAGTCCGAGTACGCGTACACGTCGCTGAAGCGGCAGTTCAAGGAGCGTACGGTCGACAAGCGGTACCACGCCCTGGTGCAGGGCCACCCGGACCCGCTGAGCGGCACCATTGACGCGCCGATCGGGCGGCACCCGCAGCACGACTACAAGTGGGCGGTCACCGCGGACGGCAAGCCGTCGGTCACGCACTACGACCTGGTCGAGGCGTTCCGGGCGGCGTCCCTGCTCGACATCAAGCTGGAGACCGGGCGCACCCACCAGATCCGGGTGCACATGGCGGCCCACCGGCACCCGTGCGTGGGCGACCTCACCTACGGCGCCGACCCGACGCTCGCGAAGCGGCTCGGGGTCACCCGGCAGTGGCTGCAAGCGGTCCGGCTCGGCTTCGAGCACCCGGGCGACGGGCGCTGGGTCGAGTTCGCGTGCGACTACCCGGAGGACCTGCAGCGGGCGCTCGACCGGGTGCGGGCGGAGAGCGCGTAAGCCCTGCCGGGGTGGCGAGGATACGTACCGTCGTACGGGGCTCAGTAGATCGCGCTGAACGCGCTCGTCCTCAAACGCCGGACGGGCTGGATTTGCTGCCGCCTCCGCCTCCGCTGTCGGCGTGCTCGTGCTCGCCGGTTCCTGGTCTGCCAGAGGGCGACACCATCTACATCGGCTGGCGGTCGATGTGGGACCCGCTGGGGGCCACCCTGCGCGCCGACCGGGTCATCGACAAGTGGGGCGTCCACCGCTCCGACGGTGTGAAGGGTGAGGCCACGGCCTATCTCAACGCGGCCAAGGTGGGGCGGAGTTACGAGGAGGTCGCGCTCTGAGTGGCCCTGTGGGCGGCCCGATGGCGGCCCGATGAGCGGTCCGATCAGTGGCCTGTAAGGGGATTTAGGCGGATTTTCCGGGGCGCGTGGCAGGCTTGGGGCGTCGATCTCACCGCTGCGACCGGCGCCCGGTCGTCCGCGCGTCGGCCGCTCTGACGCCCCGTCGCCGGAGGCCGCCCGTGGAACAGTTGGCCCTGCTCTTCGCCCTGCTGCTCGGGGCCGTGCTCAGCGTTCCCGTGGGGGAGCGGCTCGGCCTTCCGGCGCCGGTGCTCATGACGCTCGGCGGGATCGTGCTCGCGCTGCTGCCGTTCGTACCGAATGTCGACATCCCGCCCGAGTACATCCTGCCGCTCGTCCTTCCGCCACTGCTCTACGCCTCCGTGCAGCGCACCTCCTGGCGGCAGTTCACCGCCAACCTGCGGCCGATCCTGCTGCTCGCCGTGGCCCTGGTCTGTGTGACGACCGCGGTCGTGGCGGCCGTGGCCAACGCGATCGTGCCGGGGCTTCCGCTCGCCGCGGCCGTGGTGCTCGGGGCGCTCATCGCGCCGCCCGACCCGGTGGCCGCGACCGCCGTCGCCGGTCAACTCGGCCTACCGCGGCGGCTCGTGTCGATCCTGGAGGGCGAGGGGCTCTTCAACGACGTGACCGCGATCGTGCTGTACCACGTGGCGATCGGGGCGGTCGTCAGCGGCACCTTCTCGCTGCCGCAGGCCGCGCTCGAACTCGTACTCTCGGCCGTGGTCGCGGTCGCGGTCGGGCTCGGCATCGGCTGGGCGGCCAACAAGCTGATGGGCTTCCTCGGCGACCCGACGCTCCAGGTCGGCCTCACGCTCCTGGTGCCGTTCGTGTCGTATGTCCTCGCCGAGGAGTTGCTGGGCTCCGGGGTACTCGCCGTACTGACCACGGCGCTTTTCCTCGCGGAGTACGCGGTCGACGCCGATGACGTGATGGGGCGGCTCGCCGGGCGTACGTTCTGGGAGGTCGTGGACACGCTGGTGACCGGTATCGCGTTCGGGCTCATCGGGCTCGAACTGCACAACGCGGTCAGGACCGCGTCGGGCCGGTGGGGCGAGCTGCTCGGCTGGGCGGCGGCGATCGCCGGGGTGGTGGTGCTCGTACGCCTGGTGTGGCTGCTGCCCGCGGCCTGGCTCGCCCAGCGGCTGCACAGCAAACGGGATTACGACGAGGAGATTCCGGTCAGCCGCCGCGAGACCGTCGTCATGTGGTGGTCCGGGATGCGCGGGGTGGCCTCGGTGGCGCTCGCGCTCGCCATTCCGCTGCGTACGGCCGACGGGTCGGCCTTCCCCGACCGGGACGAGATCATCTTCATCGCCTTCGGCGTGATCATGGCGACGCTTGTGGTGCAGGGCCTGACGCTGCCCTGGCTGGTGCGGCGGCTCGGCGTGGAGGCGGACGCGGAGGCCGAGGGGGCGTTCGAACGGCAGTTGGCGGTACGGGCCGCCAAGGCGGCGAAGGCACGTCTGCAGGAGATCCAGACGGTGGAGGAACTGCCGGACGAGTTCGCGGAGCAGCTGGCCCGCCGGGCGCATGACATCGCGGTACGGATCAGTCCGGATGTGGCGGAGGACGAGCGGGGGCGGGCGGCGCTCGCGAAGCGTATGGCCTGGCTGAAGCGGACCCGGCGGATCCAGGGCGAGATGATGTCGGCGGCCCGCCACGAGGTGCTCGCGGCGCGCAGTGAGCCGGGGGCGGATCCGGAGATCGTGGATCGGGTGCTGCGGCAGCTGGACGTGCGCAGTCTGCGGTGAGGATGGTTCAACAATCCTCGTGTAGGCGTGTAGGGATGTTCAGCCGCGGCCCGTACGTGGCGTCGTCGGCTCCTCGGACGAGTGGTCCGTATGCAGGTCCTCCGGGGTACCGGCCGCCGGGGCCGTGGTGATGCGGGGCAGGGCGTACGGGTGGTGTTCCGTGAGCCAGCCGAGGAGTTGTTCGCGGACCGTGACGCGGACCGTCCAGATGTCGTCCGCGTCCTTGGCCGTGGCCATGGCGCGGACCTGCATCGTCGACGGGGTCGAGTCCGTGACCGCGAGGCCCCAGTCGCGGCCGTCCCAGGCCGGGCAGGACCGGAGGATCTCGTGCAGCTTCTCGCGCATCTCGGGCAACGGCGCCCGGTGATCGAGATGCAGGAAGACCGTGCCGGTCATCTGGGCGCCGCCGCGGGACCAGTTCTCGAAGGGCTTCGACGTGAAGTACGAGACCGGCATCGTGATCCGGCGCTCGTCCCAGGTGCGGACCGTCAGGAACGTGAGCGTGATCTCGTCGATCGTGCCCCACTCGCCGTCCACCACCACGGTGTCCCCGAGCCGCACCATGTCGCCGAAGGCGATCTGGAGCCCGGCGAAGAGGTTGCCGAGCGTGGACTGCGCCGCGATCCCGGCCACGATGCTGAGCAGCCCGGCCGAGGCGAGCAGCGAGGCCCCCGCCGTGCGCATCGCCGGGAACGTGAGCAGCATCGCGGCCACCGCCACCACGCCCACGATCGCGGTCACCACGCGCTGGATCAGCGTCACCTGCGTCCGCACCCGGCGGACCCGGGCCGGATCGCGGTCGTGGGCGGCCGCGTACCGCGCGTACGACGACTCGACGACGGCCGTCGCGATCCGTACCACCAGCCAGGCGGCCGAGGCGATCAGGATCAGGGTCAGCGTGTGGGTGACCCCGTCGGCGTGCTCCTCCAGGACCCCGTCGTCGGTCGCGGCTCGGTCGTACGAGGCGAGCAACAGGGCCGCGAACAGGGCCACTTGGAGCGGGAGCAGGGCACGGCGGAGCAGCCCCCACAGCGGGGTCTCACGGTGCCGCGCGTCGGCGCGCCGGAGCAGTCGGTCCACCAGCCAGCCGACGACCAGCGTGAGGACGACCGAGCCACCAGCGACGATCAGCGGGCGCAGGACGCTCTCCATGCGCCCGACCGTATCCGGTGCTCCTGGCGCCCGTCTCCCCGAGCCCCGGACCTGGCACGATGGCCCCATGGACATCATGCTTTTCCACTCGGCCCACGGACTGCGACCCGCCGTGCACGCCGCCGCGGACCGGCTCCGGGCCGCCGGGCACGAGGTGCACGTTCCCGACCTCTACGACGGGCGGACCACCGAGACCGTCGAGGAGGGCATGAAGATCAAGGAGGAGATCGGCTCGGACGAGCTGCTCCGCCGGGCCGTCGCCGCCGCCGCGCCGCACTCCGAGCGCGGGCTCGTGTACGCGGGGTTCTCGCTCGGCGGCTCCCTCGCCCAGAATCTCGCCCTCGCGGACGAGAAGGCCAAGGGGCTGCTCCTGCTGCACGGCACCTCGGACATCGCGGACGACGCCGCCGTGGACGAGCTGCCGGTGCAGCTGCACGTCGCCGACCCCGACCCGTTCGAGCCGCACGACTGGCTGAACGCCTGGTACCTGCGGATGCGGCGGGCCGGCGCCGACGTCGAGGTGTTCCGGTACGCGGGCGCAGGGCACCTCTACACCGACCCGGACCTGCCGGATCACGACGCGGAGGCGGCCGAGGAGACCTGGCGGGTGGCGCTCGGGTTCCTCGCGTCGCTCTGACCGCAGGTCAGCCCGCAGGTCAGCGCACGGGCTGATCCGCCCGCTCGACCCGCTGCGTGCCGGAAAGGGTGCGGTACGAGCGGGCCCAACTCGCGGTCGCGGCCGGGTCCTTGCGGTCGGACAGGACGTAGTAGTCCATCTGCGTACGGTCCGCGGTGACGTCGAGGACGCCGTACCCGTGCGAGTCCATGTCGATCCACCGCACATGGCGGTTGGCGGCCTTGATGGCTTCGGCCGCGACCGGAGAGACGGTGTGCGGCTCGACGTGCAGGAGGTCGTCGATGTTGTCGGACGTGACCGAGGTGACCACGAACTCCGTTGCCGCGGACGGGGACCGGGGATACGTCGCCGCCTTCACCGGTACGTCGTTCGCCCAGGCCATATGGATGTCGCCGGTCAGGAACACGGTGTCCGTGATGCCGTGGTCCGTCAGATGGGCGAGCAGTTCCTTGCGGTCGTCGGTGTAGCCGTCCCACTGGTCGACATTGACCGCCAGGCCCTCCCGCGGCAGACCGAGCAACTCGACCAGGGGCGCAAGCAGATGGGCCGGTACGGAGCCGAACGCCACCGGCGAGATCATCACCGAGGTGCCGACCAGCTTCCACCGCGCCCGCGAGGCCGCGAGGCCCTGCTTGAGCCAGTCGAGCTGGGCGCGGCCGGTGATGGTGCGGTCCGGGTCGTCCACGTCGCCGTTGCCGATGGTCGACTGCTGTGAGCGGAACGAGCGCAGGTCGAGCAGGTGCAGATCGGCGAGGCTGCCGTAGCGGATGCGCCGGTAGACGGTGCCCTCGGTGGCCGGGCGGACCGGCATCCACTCGAAGTACGCCTGCTTGGCGGCGGCCTGGCGGTCGGCCCAGTCGCCCTCGGTTCCGGGCGTGTGGTTCTCGGCACCGCCTGACCAGGCGTCGTTGGCCATCTCGTGGTCGTCCCAGATGGCGATCACGGGGTGGCGGCCGTGCAGGGCCTGGAGGTCGGGGTCCGTCTTGTATGTGGCGTGCCGGAGGCGGTAGTCGGCGAGCGTGACGATCTCGTGCTCCGGCTTGTGCCGCCGTACCCCGTCACCCTCGGCCGGGTAGCCGCCGGTCTCGTACTCGTATATGTAGTCGCCGAGGTGGAGCACCGCGTCCAGGTCGGGCCGGTCGGCGAGATGGCGGTACGCGGAGAACCAGCCCGCCTCCCAGTTGGCGCAGGAGACCACGCCGAAGCGGACGCCCGGGGCGGTGGCGTCGTGCGCGGGGGTGGTGCGGGTGCGGCCCACGGCGGAGGTGGTGCTTCCGGCGGTGAAGCGGAACCAGTAGTCGGTCGCCGGGCGCAGGCCGCGGACGTCCGCCTTGACGGTGTGGTCGGTGGTGGCGCGCGCGGTGGTGGTGCCGCGGGCGACGGTACGGGTGAACGCGCGGTCCTCCGCGATCTCCCAGCCCACCCGGGTGTCGGGACCCTGGCCCGAGCCGGGGGTGGCCTCGGGGGTGGGCGTGACCCGGGTCCACAGCAGGACGCCGTCGGGCAGTGGGTCGCCGGAGGCCACGCCGTGCAGGAAGGCCGGTTCGGTGCCGGTGGTGGTGGCGGCGGCGTGCGCGAGCGGGGTCGCGGCGGCGAGGGGCGCGGTGGCCGTGGCGGTGACGGCGGCGGCCTTGACCACCGTGCGGCGGCTGGGAGTTCCCTGATGTCTCGTAGTCACGAGCGGGGATATTACTAACCGGTACAGGCCGGTACAGGCGAAAGGGTGCGTGAACCCCCGGGAGTTCACGCACCCTTCCCGCAGCCGTACGGCAGCTGTACGGCTCGGCGTACGACCAGGCGTACGACCGGCGTACGCCTACGCCTGTGCCTATGCCTTGAGGGCCTTGTCGATCGTCTCGGTGAACTGCGCCGCGGTCATCGGCGTGCCCTTCTGGCCGTCCTTGAAGGTGGCTTCGAGCTTCTTGCCGTCCATCTTCAGGGTGGGGGTGCCCTTGACGCCGCTCTGTTGGAACTTCTTGGACATCGCGAGCGCCCACTCGTCGAAGGTGCCGTTCTCGACGTCCTTCTTGAACTTGTCGTTGTTCTTCAGCGCGGGGACCTCCTTCGCGATGTCGAGCAGGTACGAGTCGTCCTTGAACTTGTCCTCGCGCTCGTCGGGGTGGTTCTTCGCCGAGTACATCGCGGACTTGAAGTCCAGGAAGGCGTCCTCGCTGACGTTCAGGGCGGCGCCGAGCGCGCTCAGCGCGTTCTTGGAGCCCTCGTCCGCGCCGACCTTGGGGTCCTTCCCGCCCAGCTGGTCACCGTCGAGGAAGGTGGCGCCGACGAACTGGAGCTTGTACTTACCGGCCTTGAGGTCCTTCTCGATCTGGGGGCCGATGCCTTGCTCGAAGCTCGCGCAGATCGGGCAGCGCGCGTCCTCGTAGATCTCCAGGGTCTTCTTCGCGCTGTCCTTGCCGAGGACGACCGTGGTGCCGTCCTTGCCCTCGGTGTTGGCCGGTGCGACCACCTTCTTGGCGTCCTTGGCGGTCTCCCACTGCGTCGGCGCGTTGGCCTGCATCACCGCGAAGCCGACGCCGCCCGCGAGGGCCAGGACGCCGACGACGCTCGCCGCGACGATCACCTGGCGGCGGATCTTGTCCCGCTTGGCCTGCCGCTCGCGCTCGGCCCGCAGCCGCTCGCGCGCCGCCGTCTTCGCCGCCTGGCTGTTCCGCTTGCTCATGTCTGTCTCTCCGTACGAATCCGTGTGAAGGCGTGGGGGTTGGGGGACTGGTGCTCAGGCGTACGCCGGGCACGGCGGTCCCCGCCGACGGACGGAATGACGGAAGAGCCGGATACGGGCGGTCGACATCGGGCCCTCGGGCAGCGGCGCCCGGCGCCGTACCGGGGCGGCCGCGGCTGTGGTCACCGCGGCTGCCGCGACGAGCAGCGGCCGGAAGGCCACGACGGCGGCCGCGCGCACCAGCTGGGCGAGCGCGGACTCGCCGCGCCGGAGCCAGGCCGCGGCGGTCAGGCCCACGCCGACGTGCGCGGCCAGGAGCAGCCAGGCCGTCGCCGGGTCGGCGGAGGCGAGCAGCTCGGCGGCCGGGCGCTGCCGACCCGCGACGGCGTGGGCGAGCGAGGCGCCGACGTCCGCGCCGCCGCAGAGGATGTCGAACCCGAAGGCGCGGAGTGTGCCCGCGACCGGGCCGCCCGCCGCGCCGTAACAGACGTGCTGGCCCGAGGTGAAGACGGTGTCCGCGGCCAGCTCGACCGGAACGACCAGGGCCGCGATCCGCCAGAAGCCGCGCTCCCGCCCGGCGAGCAGCCAGGCGAGGCCGAAGACGCCCGCGGCCACCGCGGCGACGGTGGCCAGCGGCAGCGGTGCCCGGGTGAGCAGCACATGGGAGGCCGCGGACAGCGTCACGACCAGGGCCGTGAAGAGTGCCGCCCGCAGCGTCCTGAGCCGCGTCCCGGAAATGTCCATGGCCCGAGAGTGTGCCATGCCCGTAAGTAAGTCCGCCTTCAAGGTTTCCTGTGTACGCCCTTCTCTGTAGAGGCCGGGATTGACTACGTAGAGGCCGGGATCCGGCTACAGGCCCGGTATCCGGCCGTTACGGAACAGGTCCACGAAGATCTGGTGGTCCCGGCGGGCCGTGGCGCCGTACGCGTGCGCGAAGTCGACGAGCAGCTCGGCGAGGCCGGTGCCGTCCGGGTCCGTGGCGAGCGCCGCGTCGATGGCGCGCTCCGTGGAGAACGGCACCAGCTCCGAGTGGCCGCTCTCGTCGTCCGCGGCGGAGTGCATCGTGGCGGTGGCGCGGCCCAGGTCGGCGACGACGGCGGCGATCTGCTCGGGGTCGTCGATATCGGACCAGTCCAGGTCCACCGCGTACGGCGAGACCTCGGCGACCAGCTGACCCGAGCCGTCCAGCTCCGTCCAGCCCAGCCACGGATCGGCGTACGCCTGAAGGGCGCGCTGCGAGATCACCGTGCGGTGGCCCTCGTGCCGGAAGTACGCGCGGACCGCGGGGTCCGTGATGTGCCGGGAGACGGCCGGGGTCTGGGCCTGCTTCATATAGATCACGACGTCGTTCTCGAGGGCGTCCGAGTTGCCCTCGAGCAGGATGTTGTACGACGGCAGGCCCGCGGAGCCGATGCCGATGCCGCGCCGCCCCACGACGTCCTTCACGCGGTACGAGTCGGGGCGGCTCAGGGAGGACTCCGGCAGGGTCTCCAGATAGCCGTCGAAGGCGGCCAGGACCTTGTACCGGGTGGCCGCGTCCAGCTCAATGGCGCCGTCCCCGGCCGAGAAGCGGCGCTCGTGCTCGCGGATCTCGGTCACCGTCTCGAGCAGCGAGAAGCGGGTCAGGGAGCGGGCCGAGCGGAGTGCGCCCAGGAGCGGGCCCTGCGCGGTGTCCAGGGTGAACGGTGGCAGTTCAGACAAGTTGCTGCCCTTGGCGCCGGTGGCCAGGTCGTGGATGCGCTCGCGGTAGGCCGCCGCGTACGTCTGTACGAGATCGGTGATCTGCTCGTCACTGAGTGCCTTCGCGTACCCGATCAGGGCGATGGAGGCGGCGAAGCGCTTGAGGTCCCAGGTGAAGGGGCCGACGTACGCCTCGTCGAAGTCGTTGACGTTGAACGTCAGGCGGCCCTGGGCGTCCATGTACGTACCGAAGTTCTCGGCGTGCAGATCGCCGTGGATCCACACCCGGCTCGTACGGTCGTCCTCGAACGCGGCGTCGCCCGTCGCGCGCTCCACGTCGTGGTAGAAGAGGCACGCCGTGCCGCGGTAGAAGGCGAAGGCCGAGGCAGCCATCTTCCGGAACTTCACCCGGAACGCCGCCGGGTCGGCGGCGAGCAGCTCGCCGAACGCGGTGTCGAAGACGGCGAGGATCTCCTCGCCGCGTTGCTCGGCGCCGAGCTGGGAAACCGACATCGCTGGGTGCCTCCTGGTGCATGACATAGCGGACAGATGTTCCGCCCTTCCAACGCACGAACGTATGCGTGAGTGCCCGGCCGACGGTAGCCCCGGGACGCCCCCGGCTGTCAGTGCCCGGACGTAGACTCGCTTCGCGCCGCAGCCACATCGTTCTCCGGAGGTCTCGCACCGTGTCCGACTCGTCCAGGCCCCCCTTCACGCACCTGCACGTGCACACGCAGTACTCGCTGCTTGACGGTGCCGCGCGCCTGAAGGACATGTTCAAAGCCTGCAACGAGATGGGGATGACCCATGTCGCCATGACGGACCACGGCAACCTGCACGGGGCGTACGACTTCTTCCACTCCGCCAAGGGCGCGGGCGTCACCCCGATCATCGGCATCGAGGCGTACGTCGCCCCGGAGTCCCGGCGCAACAAGAGAAAGATCCAGTGGGGCCAGCCGCACCAGAAGCGCGACGACGTATCCGGTTCGGGTGGTTACACCCACAAAACGATCTGGGCGGCGAGCAAGACGGGGCTGCACAACCTCTTCCGGCTCTCCTCCGACGCGTACGCCGAGGGCTGGCTGCAGAAGTGGCCGCGTATGGACAAGGAGACCATCGCGCAGTGGTCGGAGGGCCTGATCGCCTCCACCGGCTGCCCCTCCGGCGAGCTGCAGACCCGGCTCCGGCTCGGCCAGTTCGACGAGGCCCTCAAGGCCGCCTCCGAGTACCAGGACATCTTCGGCAAGGACCGGTACTTCCTGGAGCTGATGGACCACGGCATCGAGATCGAGCGCCGGGTCCGTGACGGCCTCCTCGAGGTCGGCAAGAAGCTCGGCATCCCGCCGCTGGTCACCAACGACTCGCACTACACGTACTCGCACGAGGCGACGGCGCACGACGCCCTGCTGTGCATCCAGACCGGCAAGAACCTCTCCGACCCGGACCGCTTCCGCTTCGACGGCACCGGCTACTACCTGAAGTCCACGGACGAGATGTACGCCATCGATTCCTCGGACGCCTGGCAGGAGGGCTGCCGGAACACCCTCCTGGTGGCCGAGCAGATCGACACCACCGGCATGTTCGAGAAGCGCGACCTCATGCCGAAGTTCGAGATCCCGGAGGGCTTCACCGAGGTCACCTGGTTCCAGGAGGAGGTTCGCCGCGGCATGGCCCGCCGCTTCCCCGGCGGCGTCCCCGAGGACCGCCAGAAGCAGGCCGAGTACGAGATGGACGTCATCATCCAGATGGGGTTCCCGGGCTACTTCCTCGTGGTCGCCGACTTCATCATGTGGGCCAAGAACAACGGCATCGCGGTCGGCCCGGGCCGAGGCTCCGCGGCCGGTTCGATCGTGGCGTACGCGATGGGCATCACCGACCTCGACCCCATCGAACACGGCCTGATCTTCGAGCGGTTCCTCAACCCCGAGCGCGTCTCCATGCCCGATGTCGACATCGACTTCGACGAGCGTAGGCGCGTCGAAGTGATCCGGTACGTGACGGAGAAGTACGGCGCCGACAAGGTCGCCATGATCGGCACGTACGGCAAGATCAAGGCCAAGAACGCGATCAAGGACTCCGCGCGCGTCCTCGGCTACCCGTACGCGATGGGCGACCGCCTCACCAAGGCCATGCCCGCCGACGTCCTCGGCAAGGGCATCGACCTCGACGGCATCACCAACCCCGAGCACCCCCGCTACAGCGAGGCGGGCGAGATCCGGGGGATGTACGAGAACGAGCCGGACGTCAAGAAGGTCATCGACACCGCCAAGGGCGTCGAGGGCCTGGTCCGGCAGATGGGCGTGCACGCCGCCGGCGTGATCATGTCCAGCGAGCCGATCATCGACCACGCCCCGATCTGGGTGCGGCACACCGACGGCGTCACCATCACGCAGTGGGACTACCCGCAGTGCGAGTCCCTCGGCCTGTTGAAGATGGACTTCCTGGGCCTCAGGAACCTCACCATCATGGACGACGCCCTGAAGATGGTGGAGGCCAACAAGGGCACCAAGCTGGAGCTCCTCGAAGTCCCGCTCGACGACCCCAAGACGTACGAACTGCTCTGCCGCGGCGACACCCTCGGCGTCTTCCAGTTCGACGGCGGCCCGATGCGTTCGCTGCTCCGCCAGATGCAGCCCGACAACTTCGAGGACATTTCCGCCGTTTCGGCCCTGTACCGGCCGGGCCCGATGGGCATGAACTCGCACATCAACTACGCGGAGCGGAAGAACGGCCGCCAGGAGATCACCCCGATCCACCCGGAGCTCGAAGAGCCCCTGAAGGAGACCCTCGGCCTCACCTACGGCCTGATCGTCTACCAGGAGCAGGTGCAGAAGGCCGCTCAGATCATCGCCGGTTACTCGCTCGGCGAGGCCGACGTGCTGCGCCGCGTGATGGGCAAGAAGAAGCCCGAGGAACTGGAGAAGAACTTCGTCCTCTTCCAGGCGGGCGCCCGCAAGAAGGGCTTCTCCGACGAGGCGATCCAGGCCCTGTGGGACGTCCTGGTCCCGTTCGCCGGGTACGCGTTCAACAAGGCGCACTCCTCGGCGTACGGCCTGGTCACCTACTGGACCGCGTACCTGAAGGCGAACTACCCGGCCGAGTACATGGCGGCGCTCCTCACTTCCGTGAAGGACGACAAGGACAAGTCGGCGGTCTACCTCAACGAGTGCCGCCGCATGGGCATCAAGGTCCTGCCGCCCAACGTCAACGAGTCCGAGCAGAACTTCGCCGCCCAGGGCGACGACGTGATCCTCTTCGGCCTCTCGGCGGTCCGGAACGTCGGTACGAACGTCGTCGAGGCGATCATCCGGGCCCGTAAGGCCAAGGGGAAGTTCGGCTCGTTCCCCGACTACCTCGACAAGGTCGAGGCGGTCGTCTGCAACAAGCGCACCACCGAATCCCTCATCAAGGCGGGCGCGTTCGACTCCATGGGCCACACCCGTAGGGGCCTCACCGCCCAGTACGAGCCCATGATCGACAACGTGGTGGCGGTCAAGCGCAAGGAGGCCGAGGGCCAGTTCGACCTCTTCGGCGGCCTGGGCGGCGAGTCCGGTGGCGGCGACGAACCCGGCTTCGGGCTCGACGTCGAGTTCTCCGACGAGGAGTGGGAGAAGACCTATCTGCTCGCCCAGGAGCGGGAGATGCTCGGCCTGTACGTCTCCGACCACCCGCTCTTCGGCCTCGAACACGTGCTGTCCGACAAGGCCGACGCGGGCATCTCGCAACTCACCGGCGGGGACTACGCGGACGGCTCGGTCGTCACCATCGGCGGCATCATCTCCGGCCTCCAGCGCAAGATGACCAAGCAGGGCAACGCCTGGGCGATCGCCACCGTCGAGGACCTGGCCGGCTCCATCGAGTGCATGTTCTTCCCGGCGACGTACCAGCTGGTGTCCACCCAACTCATCGAGGACGCCGTGGTGTTCGTCAAGGGACGCCTCGACAAGCGCGAGGACGTGCCCCGCCTGGTCGCCATGGAACTCCAGGTCCCGGACCTCTCCAACGCGGGCGCCAACGCCCCGGTGATGATCACCATCCCCGCGGTCAAGGTCACCCCGCCCCTGGTCAGCCGCCTCGGCGAGGTCCTCGACCAGCACAAGGGCAACTCCGAGGTACGGATCAAGCTCCTCGGCGCCCACAAGACCACCGTGCTCCGGCTCGACCGGCACCGGGTGCAGTCGGACCCGGCGCTTTTCGGTGACTTGAAGGTGCTGCTCGGGCCGGCCTGCCTCGCGGGCTGAGACGACGCACACCGGCACACGACGCACACCGGCAGACGACGCACACCGCACACGACCAAGGGCGCACCCCCGCCGGGGCGCGCCCTTGGTCGCAAGTAGTCATACGAGCCTGGGCCGATGTGCGGTCAACCCTTGGACGGGGCCGATCAGTTGTGACCGAAGCGCTTCTCGCGGGTCTTACGGGGCATGTCGCCCGGGGTGGCCTCGGTCGCGGGCTTGGCCTTCATCTGTGCCGCGGACGACTTGGCCTGCTCCTGGCTCTGCTTCGGCGCGGAGCGTTGCTGCCCGGTCTGCTTGCGGTTCTTGTTCTTGGCCATGGTGATCTGCCTCCTGAAGGGGATCTCGGGGCCAGGGCCGGGACCACTCTCACACACCCCGACAAAGCGCGCATTCCAGAGAATTACCGTGCGTAATGCCGTGCGCCATCAGGGTCCTTGGAGAGCCATATGCAGATTCGCCACGCCGAAGATCGAGTTCGGGCCGTTAACCTCCGCGCCGTCGGGCAGACTCGAAGGTAACCCCGAGCGAACTCGTCCCCGATTCCCGTGAAAGAGGGTGGAGCGCGTGGACCGCTGCGTCGTCCTGGTGGACGCCGGTTATCTGCTCGGCGCCGCCGCGAGTCTGCTCGCCGGAGAACCCTCCAGGTCGCGGATCACCATTGACCACGCGGCCCTCATTCAGGGGCTGCGGGAGCGCGCCGAGTCGGACACCGGACAACCCTTGCTGCGGATCTACTGGTTCGACGGCGCCCCCGACCGGGTGCCCCAGCCCGAGCACCGACGGCTTCGCGTGATGTCCCGGGTCACCGTCCGGCTCGGCGCTCTGACCCGCAGCGACGGGCGGTGGGCGCAGAAGGGCGTGGACGCCGCGATGCACGCCGAACTCACCGAACTGGCCCGGAACCGGGCATGTTCCGACGTGGTCCTGGTGACCGGCGACGGCGATCTCCTTCCGGGCCTGATGTCCGCCAAGGAGCACGGTGTCGCCGTACACCTGTGGGCGGTACAGGCCGCCGACGGCGACTACAACCAGTCCGAGGACCTGGTCGCCGAGGCCGACGAGCGGCGGGTACTCGACCGGGCCTGGATCACCCAGGCGGTACGCGCCAAGGAGCTCGGCGGCGTCTGCGCCCCGCCGCCCGCGCCCCGCCCCGAGATCGCCGCGATCCTCTCCGCGCCGCTGCCCGAGTCCGCGCTCGCCGCGGCCACCGCGGAGCGCCCCGCCGACGAGGCCGCCGCGCGTAACGGTGCCGCCGCCGACGGGACCGGTCCCGGTGGGTCCGAGCGCACCCCCGCCGGGAAGCCCGGGGTGCCCACGCCGAAGGACCTGGCCGCCCTGCACGCGCCCGGAGCCGACCGGGCCGGGGTCGGTTCCGGGGTCGGCTCCGGTGTCGGCAAGGACCCGGCGAACGCGACCCTGCGCTGGTCCTCAGACAAGGGCTGGGTCGACCGGCCCGGCACCCCCGGGGAACCGCCCGAGGTCGCCGGGCTGCCCACGCTCGCCCAGCTCACCAATGCCGAGCAGCGCTGGGCGGACCGTGAGGAGGACATCACCACGGTCGGCGGGGACCCCTACGAGGTGGGTCAGGTATTCGCCCGTCGCTGGATGGAACGGCTGCCGGAGCCGGACGGGCAGCAGAAGCCTTCGGCGGTCTCCTCGCTGTCCGCCTTGTCCGCCCTGTCGGCCATGTATCCGCGCATCCCGCACCGGATCGACGGCGAACTGCTCCGATACGCCGCACGGTTCGGGCTCCTCGCCCACAAGGACGACCAGATCGACGAGCATGACCGGTATGCGATCCGGGCCGGGTTCTGGCGGGAGATCGACGTGCGGACGGCGGGGCAGGTGGCTGCGCCCGCGGCGGAGTGATATCAGCCCGTCCGGCGTTCGAGGGCGAGCGCGTTCAGCGCGACATGGGGCAACCGGGCCGACGGGACCGATCGGAGGGACGGGACCCAACCGCGACCGCGCCCCTGCGAGCGATAGGCTGCCTCCTCGTGAGTGCGCGCGCGGGACTGGACGGACACGGCGATGACGTCGTGTGTGCCGTTCGTGACCTGGTCAAGGTCTATCCGGCGGTGCGCGGGCGACGTGGTGCGCCCGGTACGCCCGAAGTGCGGGCCACCGACGGGGTCACCGTGGCCGTGCGCCGGGGCGAGATCTTCGGGCTGCTCGGGCCCAACGGCGCCGGGAAGTCCACCCTCGTACGCCAGCTGACCGGTCTGATGCGGCCGGACGCGGGCGGCGTCGAGATCCTCGGGCACGACATCGTGCGCCACCCGGAGCGGGCCGCGCGCCTGCTCGCCTATCTCGGGCAGGAGTCGACCGCGCTCGACGAGCTGACCGTCGCACTTGCCGCCGAGACCACCGGACGCCTGCGCGGGCTCGACCTGCGGGCCGCCCGCGCCGAGCGGGACGCCGTCCTCGATGAACTCGGGCTCGGGCCGCTCGCCGGACGCCCCCTGAAGAAGCTCTCCGGCGGGCAGCGCAGGCTCGCCTGTGTCGCCGCCGCGCTCGTCGGCGACCGGCCGCTGCTCGTGCTCGACGAGCCGACGACCGGGATGGACCCCGTGGCGCGGCGCGCCGTGTGGGCCGCGGTCGACCGGCGGCGGGCCGAGCGCGGCACGACCGTGCTGCTCGTCACGCACAACGTCATCGAGGCCGAGACCGTGCTCGACCGGGTCGCCGTGCTCGACCAGGGCCGGGTCATCGCCTGCGACAGCCCCGCCGGGCTCAAGGCCGAGGTGGCCGGGGACGTCCGCGTCGAGCTCGTGTGGCGGGACCGGGCGCCGGTCGAGCTGCCGGAGGTCGCGGCGCTGCGGGACGCCGCGGAGGAGTCCGGGCGGCGCTGGGTGCTGCGGCTCCCGCCCGCCGAGGCGCGGGCGGCGGTGGCCGCGGTCACCGGGGGCGATGCCTTCGCGGCGCTCGACGACTTCGGTGTTTCCACGCCGAGCCTGGAGGATGTGTATCTCGCACTCGGCGGGCGTACGAAGGGACTGGTCAAGGCGTGACGGTGTCGTCGGGGACCGAGGAGCAGGGAGGACGTCCCTACGTGAGGATTGTTGAACGATCCTCGCGTAGGAATGTCCTCGCCGATGCCGAGAACCCCGACGGGCCGGCCGGTCCCACGGCGGCCGACGGCGCCTGGCTCGCGCCGCGCGCCCGCTTCCTGCCGTCGCTCGCCGCCGTGTACCGGGCGCAGCTCTCACGGGCCCGGGTCGCGCGGATTCCGCTGCTCTTCGTCGCCACCTTCCAGTCCGTCGGGATCATGATTCTGATGCGCGGCGTGGTGGACGGCGGGGACGAGGCGCGGGCCGTGGTCGCCGGGTCCTCCGTGCTCGTCGTCGCCTTCGTCGCGTTGAACCTGCTGGCCCAGTACTTCGGGCAGCTGCGGGCGCAGGGCGGGCTCGACCACTACGCGACGCTGCCGGTGCCGCCCGCGGCCGTCGTGCTCGGTGCCGCGGGCGCGTATGCCTCCTTCACCGTGCCCGGCACGGTCGTCACGGCCGCCGTCGGGAGCGTGCTCTTCGGGCTTCCGCTGACGCATCTGTGGGTGCTCGCGGCCGTCATCCCGCTCGCCGGGGCCGCGCTCTCCGGGCTCGGCGCCGCGCTCGGACTGCTCGCGCCCCGGCCCGAACTGGCCACGCTCCTCGGCCAGCTGGGCATGTCGGCGGCGCTGCTGCTCGGGGTGCTTCCGGCCGACCGGCTGCCGTCCCTGATCCAGTACGCGCGTGACCTGCTGCCCTCGACGTACGGCGTGGAGGCCCTGGCGCGCACCTTCGACGCGGCGCCGGACTGGGCGGCCGTGCTGCTCGACCTGGGGGTGTGCGCGGGCGTCGGCGTCGCCTCGCTCGCCGTCGCGACCTGGGCGTACCGGAGGGCGGCCGTCCGGTAACCGGGTTCCGGCACATCCCTTGATCCGGTCGGCGAGGATGGAGGCAGCACCCTTACCTGCCACACGCGAGGAGCGTCCGCGCCGATGCCCACTTCCGCCTCTGCTTCGAGGCCGCCGACGATCGCCGATGTCGCACGGGTCGCCGGGGTGTCGCGCACGACGGTCTCGCACGCCCTCAACGGGCTCGGCAAGGTGGACCCGCGGACCCGGGAGCGCATCAAGCAGGTCGCCGCCGAGCTCGGTTACCGGCCCAACCTGCGGGCGCAGCGGCTGCGGCGCGGGCAGGCCAAGGCCATCGCGCTCGCCTCCTCCATGCCGTTCGCGGTGGCCGGAGGCCCGTCCCGGCTCGGGTTCTACATGGAGGTCGCGGCCGCTGCCGCCGAGAGCGCCCTCATACACGACTACGCGCTGGTGCTCGTGCCGCCCGTGCAGTCCGGGTCCGCGCTGTACTCGGTCGACATCGACGGGGCCATCGTCGTCGAGCCCGATGTGGACGACGCGGCCGCCGCCCGCCTGAAGGAGCGCGGACTGCCGTACGTCGCGCTCGGGCGGCCCGTGTCGCCGGACGAGGACGCGCCGTACGTCGATCTGCGCGGCGGGCTCGTCGCCGAGCTGCTCCTTGACCACCTGTACGAACAGGGGGCGAGGCAACCCGCGCTGATCATCGGCTCCGGGGCGCGGCACTCGTCGGTCGACGCGCGCGCCGCCTTCGAACGGGTCGCCCGGGAGCACGGCTCGCCGCCCCTCGTCGGGACGGCTCCCGAGACGGGCGGCGAGCAGGCCGGTTACGAGGCGTGCGCGGCGCTGCTCGCCGAGCACCCCGGGATCGACGCGGTCTGTGCCCTCGTGGACGTCTTCGCGGTGGGCGCGGTCCGGGCCATCCGGGACAGCGGGCGCACCATCCCGGAGGACGTCATGGTCGTCACCCGGTACGACGGGCTGCGCGCCCGCACCTGCGAGCCGCCTTTGACCGCCGTAGATCTGCACCTGGACCGGGCGGCGGCCGACGCGGTGGAGCTGCTGCTCGCCCGGCTGCGCGGCGACACGGCCGCACCGACGGTGGCCACGGCGCCCGAGCCTCGGGTGATCGCTCGTACGTCGTCCCTGCGGGGCTAGGGGGAGACACCCCCTAGCGTTCGGTGGCGGGGGCCGCCGCAGGCGCTGTCACAACCCCAGCATCAGGACAACCCCCGACACCAGCGCGAAGGCCAGCACGAACAGGCGCATCCGCCGTGCGTCGAGCCGGTGGTGCACCAGGCGGCTCAGCCACGCCCCCACGGCGATCGCGGGCAGCAGTGCGAGCGCCCAACCCAGGTCCGCGGGGTTCCCCTTGCCCGTCGCGAACAGCAGGACCAGGGAGGCGACTTCGCCGACGAGGAAGCACGCGGCGACGGTCGAGCGCAGCTCGGCGGGCGGCCGGTGCTGGTAGACGAGCGCCAGCGGCGGGCCGCCGACCCCCGTCGCGGTCTCCGTCAGACCGGTCACCGCGCCCGCGCCCACATACGCGGACCGGCCGGGCGTGAACGCGGGCGCGAGCAGGCTCACCACCGCCGCGAGGACCGTGGCCAGGCCCACGAACAGACCGAGGCTGCGGTCCGGGATCAGCCAGAGCAGTGCCAGACCGCCGGGGGTGGCGGCGAGCCGCGCCCCGGTGATCCAGCCCGCGCCGCGCAGATCGAGCGCGGCCCGCTCGCGCCAGGCGACATACAGGTTGAGCGGGATCATCGACGCCAGGACGAACACCGGGAGCAGTCCCGGATCGAGGATCCCGGCCACCGGCGCGACGATCAGGGCGAAGCCGAGCCCGCTGCTGCCCTGCACGAACGCGGCGGCCGTCACCGTGAGGGCGAGCACCGCGAGGGTCGCGGTGGTCACTGTGCGGTGCTCCGTTCCGGTATGGCCGCGCCCTGTTCGCGTACTGCTGTGGAGCTTTCCGGTACTGCCGTGGACCTTTTCTGGGGCGCCGTGGAGTGTTCTCGTGCCGTCATGGATGTGGGGTGTACGCGGGTGATGGCCGCGCTTCCCACGGCGGCGCGGGCCAGTTCGGTGGCCCGGTGCACGAGCGCGGTGCCGTCCCAGCCGACCGGCCGCCCCGACCACAGGCGCAGCCGCCCGGCGACGAACACGGCGGTGATCTGGTCGCGGTTGCCGCGGCGTACCAGCTCCCAGGGCAGGTCCCAGGAGAGCGCGAGCTCCGGCGTGTTGACGTCGACGAGGAGGAAGTCGGCGGCCCGGCCCTCGGCGATGGTGCCGGTGCGGGCGCCGAGGCCGACGGCGTCGGCGCCGCCGCGCGTGCCCTGCTCCAGCCAGGTCCAGCCCGCGCCGCACGACGAGTCGCCGGTGGCGAGCCCGTACCCGAGCCGCTGCGCGAACTCGGCCGCGTCCGCGAGCCGGAAGCCGTCGCCGCGGGTGCCGTCGGTGCCGAGCCCGAAGCGGATGCCGCGCTCGGCCATGGCGGTGGCGGGGGCGACGGCGTTGCCCTTCCAGGCGCTGGCGACGGGGTTGTAGCTGACGGCGGTCCCGGTGTCGGCGAGCAGGGTCAGCTCGCGGGGCGTCAGCAAGGTGGCGTGCGCGGCGAGGAGTTGAGGACCGAGCGCGCCGATCCGGTCCAAGTACTCGAGCGGGCGCAGTCCATGGCGTACGAGAGAGCGCTCGACCCCCGCCAGGTGCTCATTGACATGGATCTGCACCACGGCCCCGGCCTCGGCGGCGAGGCGGGCGGTGTGCCGCAGGGTCTCCTCGGTGGCCGCCTCGGGGATGGAGACGGCGAGGGAGGGGTGCACGAGCGGGTCGCCGTCGTAGCGGGCGAGGTGCTTCTCGGCCTTCTCTGCCTTCTCGGGGCTTTCCGTGGCGGCGGGGGCCTCCGCGACCTGATCGGCGTCGTTGCAGACGAGTCCGAGCACGCACCGGATCCCGGCGTCGCGCGCGGCGGTCGCGACCACGTCCACGTCCACATCGGCGCGGGTGCCCGCGTCGGCGACCGTGGTGAAGCCGCCGCGCAGGGCTTCGAGGGCCGCCAACTTGGCCGCCACATAGGCCGATTCCTCGTCGAGCGCGCCCTCCAGAGGCACCCACACCCGGCGGAAGATCTCCGACGGCTCTCCGAAGGCGAGCGCGGAACCGAAGCTCTGCGTGAGGTGGTGGTGGGCGTCGACGAAGCCGGGCATCAGGAGGTGGCCGGGCAGGCGGATCGGGTCGAGGTGCGGATGTGTGGCTTCCAGTTCCTCGGCGGGGCCCACGGCGCGGAAGGATCCTTCGGCTACGACGACGCCGTGGCCGTCGGCGGATCCTTCGGGCAGCAGGACGGCGTCCGGGACGAGGAGGAGCGGCCCGGAGCCGTTCAGTCGGTCGTGGGTGAGCTGGTTCATCGGTCGCTTTCCGTGCGGGCCGTGGTGCGGCGGGAGTTGGTCAGGCGGGCGGCGATGGCGGGCCTGACGTGGTGGAAGAGGATGTTGAGGACGGCGGCGACGAACGCGCCGACCGCGACACCGCTTTCGAGCAGGATGCGGACGTTCGGTGGGAAGCCCCCGTACACGCCGGGGACGAGGATCGGCAGCAGGCCGAGCGCGAGGGCGACGGCGCAGATGAACGTGCTGGTGTGCCGGTCGAGGTCGGAGCGGCCGAGCATCTGCACGCCGAGCACGGTGATCACGGCGAAGACGACCATGGCGGTGCCGCCGACGACCGCGGACGGGATCGCGCTGATCGCGCGCGTCACGGGGGCGAGGAAGCCGATGGCGATGAGCACCACACCGGCCGCGGCGGTCACGAAGCGGCTGCGCACGCCGGTGACCCGGACGATGCCGATGTTCTCGCCGCTGGTCACCATGAGCGGCAGCCCGAAGAACCCGCCGAAGAGCGAGGTGAGCGCGTCGCCGCGGACGGTCTTGGGTACGTCTTTGCGCTTGTCGATGTCCTTGCCGACGGCCTCGGCGTTGATCACCGTCTGGCCGGTGGCCTCCGCCATGGAGGCGAGGCTGTAGAGCATCAGCGGCAGCGCGGCGACGAGGTTGAACTCGGGCGACCCGAACGGCAGCAGCTGCGGGGCGCTGACCAGTCCGCCCTCGGTGGCACGGCCGAGGTCGAGGCCGCCGAGGAGCGCGGCGAGCCCGGTACCGGCGAGGAGCCCGAGCATCACGGCGAGCTGGCGCAGGGTGCCGCTGAACAGCAGGTAGAAGACGACGGTGCAGCCGATCGTCGCCATGCCGAGGGCGAGGTTGGTGGGGTCGGCGAAGCCCGGCTCGCCCGGGCGCCCGGTCACGAGGGTCGCGCCGACCTTCACCAGATTGACGCCGACGATCACGATCATCGTGCCGATGACCAGGGCCGGGAAGTACGCGAGCAGCCGGGAGAACACCGGCAGGACGACGAAGTAGAAGGCGGCCGTGAGCAGCACCGCGCCGGTGGCCGTGCGCAGGCCGTGCTGTTCGGCGATGGCGAGGAACAGGATCAGCGGCGCCCCGCCCGGCAGCATCACGAACGGCAGCCGGGGCCCGAACTTCCACGGCCCGAGCGACTGGATCAGGGATCCGACGCCGGACAGTACGAAGGCCGCGGAGAGCAGACCTACGGTCAGGCTCGGGTCGAGCCGCAGGGTGGCGCTCATCAGGAAGATGGCCGAGATGGGGGTGGCGGCCATGACGAGGACGTGCTGGATCCCGAAGAGCAGGATCCGGCCGAAGGGGCGGGACTCGTCCACGGGGTGGGGTGTCGATGGGGTGGCGGGTGCGGGTGGTCCTTGTTCCGTTCTCGGACCTGATTCCTGTTCGGTACCGGCTTCTTGTTCGGTACCGGCTTCTTGGTCCGTACCGGACAGGGTCTCGCGGGGACTGGACACGTTCGGGCTCCATTCGGGCGTCTCGGCACGCTCGGATTTCAGCCGCTGTCCGGCCCTGGGACGGAGAGCCAAAGCGGGGTGGCCAAATCGATTTGGCCGCCAGTATGTGAGGGGGGTGCCCGAGCGTCAAGGGCCGCGGCGTGAGCTCTCGGGCGGTCCCGCCGTGCAGCGGTTACGGTGGCTCGGCGCCCCGGACAGGCCCTGGGGCCCGTGCGGAAGTCCCTCCCCCACTCTCGGCTTCGCTCGAGCGGGAGGTGCCCCCTCCCCGCGACGCCCAGGCCCTGGCGGCCCCCGGTCGGCGGTCCCGGCCATGGCCGTACGGCGGTCGCCTGGCACGATGGCAGGGTGACCGCACCGCTGACACCGCCCCACCAGCCGCACTCGGACAACGACTCCTGGCAGGCCCCGCCCGCCGGTGGCGTCCCCCGCCACGGGGTATCCGGCCATGATGGATCCGGCCAAGAGGAGGCAGGGCCCGACATGAAGACCGAGATGCGCGAGGCGGTGGTGATCGCGGTGGCGGTCACCGTCAGCGGCGTTCTGCTCGGGCTGCTCTGGGCGTGGCTGGCGCCGCGGGTGCCGCTGATCTCGGACGGGGAGGCCGTCTTCCTCAAGGAGACCGAGGGGGAGCAGGCCATCGGCGGTGACGGCACGTTCATCCTGCTCGCGCTCGGCCTCGGCGCGCTCAGCGGGCTCGCGGTCTTTCTGTGGCGGCGGCGCGGCGGGGTGCCGCTCGTGGTCGGACTCGCCGTCGGCGGACTGCTCGCCTCCGTACTGGCGTGGCGGCTCGGCCTGTACCTCGGGCCGGGCGGCGACGTCGTGGCGCGGGCCAAGGCCGCGGGGGAGGGCGTGCCGTTCGACGCGCCGCTCGACCTGCGCGTCAAGGGCGCGCTGCTCGCCTGGCCGATCGCGGCGAGCGCCGTACACCTGGGGCTGACCGCGCTGTTCGCGCCGCGGGACCCGGAGCCTCTTACGGACCACGACCCGTACCGTCGGCCCGGTGCCGGATCCGGGGGCCGCGCCCCCAGCGCCCCCCATCGGCCCTGAGGGCCTCGTCCTCGAACGCCGGACGGGCTGAGTTGATGCCCTGCCCGCCCGGCACCGTCAGACGAAGGTCCGTAAGGCAGGGCCTAGGGCGTGTCCGATGGGTCCTGCCTGGGTCGCGACGCCTGGCACGCACATCTGCGGCGTTGTCGTCGGTCGCCGACGCGCCGCGTCGACTCCCTCCTCCGCCTTGCAGCTGCTGCTCGCCATCCGAAGGATGAATCAAAGAGGCGAGGC